>NZ_CP016796.1:1917753-2237379 GCF_001895265.1 Francisella uliginis | reverse complement strand
GTGGATAATTCTGTTAATTAATTTGTTTATTTTTTGTTCAACCTCTTGTTTATTAACTTATTCACAAATATGTTGATATTTTTGTTGATAATTCTGATTATATTTTATCCACATTTTTATTCATATTCTTTTTATGTTCTTTTTACATCCTTATACATTCTTTTTCATCATCTTAAAAACCTTTTAAAATCGACTTTTTAGAGAGTTATCAACACTTTTTTATACACATAATAAATAATAATATAAAAAAAGAAAAATATACTTTATATAAATAGATAAAAGAAAAAAGTATGAAAAATATAAAAAAAAAATTTTTTGTTTATAATAAATGTTAATAAAAATTTAAAATCTTTTCTAAATGTCTTTAAATACAGAAATTTTTCTAAATATAAATAAATATGAACAAAGAATAGCAGTTAAAGAAAATAATATTTTAAAAGAAATATTAATAGAAAGAGATAATCAAAAAAGGATAGTTGGAAATATTTACAAAGGAAAAATAATAAGAGTCTTACCAGGCATGCAAGCAGCTTTTGTTGATATAGGTTTAGAGAAAGCTGGATTCTTACATTTATCTGAAGTCATTCCTTTAGAAAGAGATTACAGTGAAACAGATGAAAATTTTAAGTTAAAAAAATTAAATACTGAAGATATCAATAAATGGCTACGTGAAGGACAAGAAGTTTTAGTCCAAGTAGTAAAAGAAAGTATTGGTAATAAAGGAGTTAAATTAACTTCACATTTATCAGTATCTTCGAGATTTTTAGTTTTTTTACCAGATCTAGATCATATAGGAATTTCATTAAAAATAAATAAAGAAGAAGAAAAACAAAGATTGTTAGATTCTATTCAAAAAATAACACAAAGTGAAAATCCACGAGGTTACATATTACGAACAGCTGCAGAAGGAGCAAGTTTTGAAGAATTAGAAAGTGATATAAAATTTTTGAATACTTTATGGCAAGATATTTTAGATATTTCAAGCACTATTATAAAACCTGGTATTGTTTATGAAGACTTTAGTTTAATAATAAAGACGATAAATATTTTTGCTAATGATAATCCTAATAAGATTCTTGTAGATAATATTGACTCATACAAAGAAATTTGTCAGTTTGCTGATAAATATGTGCCTGGTTTAAGAGATAAAATAGAACTTTATCAAAAGCATAATATTTTTGAAGAATTTGATATAGAAAATGAGATAAATAAAGCTTTAAATAAAAAAGTTTATTTAAAATCTGGAGGTTATCTGATAATAGAACAAACTGAAGCAATGATAACCATAGATGTAAATACAGGAGGTTTTATTGGTACTAAAAATCTTGAAGAGACTATATTTAAAACAAATTTAGAAGCTACAAAAGAGTTAGCTAGACAGCTTAGATTAAGAAATCTAGGAGGTATAATTATAGTTGATTTCATCGATATGATGGATCAATCAAATAAAAATCAAGTTTTAGAGGCTTTAAAGAAAGAATTAGAACTTGATAAGGCTAAGACTAGTGTAAGTGATATATCAGAGCTAGGATTGGTCGAAATGACGCGTAAAAGAGTTCAAGAGAGCTTAGCAAGGACTTTATGTGAACCTTGTGAGCATTGTAATGGCAAAGGAAGTGTAAAAACGCTTCAAACTCTTTGTTATGATATTTTTAGAGAAATAAAATCTGAAGCTATAAATTATCCAAATTATAATAATTTTTTATTAATATCTTCGAAGAAAATAATTGATTATATTGAAAGGGAAGAATCTATATGGCTTGCAGAATTAGAGTTAGATATACAAAAAAATATTCATTTAAAAGCTGAAAATAATCATATATATAATCAATATGACATAATTCCATTAAATTAGAAAAAAATACAAAAATATTATTGACAGTATTCGAAAACGATATATAATACTTCTCATAGTCGCCGACTTAGCTCAATAGGTAGAGCAACTGACTTGTAATCAGTAGGTCGCCAGTTCGATTCCGGCAGTCGGCACCATAAATACGGAGTGGTAGTTCAGTTTGGTTAGAATACCTGCCTGTCACGCAGGGGGTCGCGGGTTCGAGTCCCGTCCATTCCGCCATATTCTCATTAAGGTCTATTTCTTAAAACTCAGTTTTCCCCTTTTTACTTCTGATACGATTTAGACCTTAATTTATTATTTTATATTTTATTCAAATTTATTTTTTATATGATGTATATCTTTATTAATAATTAGTAATTTAGCTTATAAAAGCTATATATGGAGTTTTTTTGAAATTTTTATACTAGACCATACATTATTATTGAAATTGAGCATGATGAAGCTTAAATAATGAAAAAATCTTTTATATATAATATTATTTATATACTTACTTTAATTATTGATATTTTCTATGTATCTGTGTACCATTACATAATTACAAAATATTGAAACTTTATTTTTATGACATCATCAGATAGTGGCTGGAAGGAATTAATGGAAATTCTCGCTCAAAATGAAAAATCTCAAGATATAGAAACTATCTGTGATTTTTTATTAACTAAAGAAGAAAAAGAGCAATTAAATAAAAGGGTATTGTTAACAAAAGAGCTTATAAAAAAAGATAAATCTCAAAGAGAAATATCGAAAAGTTTAAAAATAAGTATTTGTACTGTAACAAGATGCTCAAATGCTTTGAAAGAATGCTCTATAAAAATAAAAGAGATATTTGGAAAATAAAATTAAAAAATTAGTAGGATAAGTAATGTCAGATACAAAAAAATCTAAACAAGAAGGTCAAAAAGGCTTTTTAGTATCAAATATCCATAAAATAGATTACCAAGAAGATCTAAATAGATGTTTTGCTAATTTATGTACAGATAAAAAAAATACTATTTTATTAGAATCAGCAGAGATAGATACAAAAGATAAACTTAAAAGTATTTTAGTATTAAATAGTGCTTTGAGAGTTTCATGTATAGGAGATAAAGTTTTTATAAAGTCTTTATCTAAAAATGGCGAAGCTGCCTTAAAGACTATAAAAGATAGAGTAAAAAATACGATACAAGCTAATTATAGTAATACTGAATTAGTTTTAACTTTTGATACTAAAAAAGATAGTAATCTTAATGAACATGAGAATCTTAAAAAAGAATCTGTCTTTGATGGTTTAAGATTAATAAAAGAAAGTTTTAAGATATCTAATGAGTTTAGTATATTTTTAGCAGGACTTTTTGCATATGATGTAGTCGGTAATTTTGAATATATAGGTGATGTAAAACGTAAGAATAAATGTCCTGATTATGTATTTTATTTAGCTGATACTATTATGGTTAGTGATCATCAGCAGAAAGAAACTTTTATTCAAACTAATATTTTTAATGCTAATAATATTAATGAACTAGATAATGACATTAAATTTATCAAAGAAAATATAAATAATAATACTGATATAAAAATTGAGAAATTTAATAATCTAAAAGTAAAAGAATCAATAAATGATAAGGATTTTTGTAATATTGTAGATCAATTAAAATCTCATATTATAGATGGAGATATATTTCAGGTTGTACCATCTAGAAGTTTCTTTTTGCCATGTCAAAATTCTTTAGAAGTTTATAAAGAACTTAAACGTACAAATCCAAGTCCATATATGTTTTATATGCAAGATGAAGATTTTATAATTTTTGGTGCATCACCAGAAAGTGCTTTAAAATATCAAAAAGACACTAACCAAGTTGAAATCTATCCAATAGCAGGTACACGTAGACGTGGTAAAAATATTGATGGAAGTATTAATCCTGATTTAGATAGTAGAATAGAATTAGAACTTAGATTAGATACAAAAGAAAATGCAGAACATATGATGCTAGTTGATTTAGCTAGAAATGATGTGGCGAGGATATCAAAAACAGGTACTAGATATTTAGCAGATCTTCTAAAAGTTGATAGATATAGTCATGTTATGCATTTAGTTTCTAGAGTAGTTGGCCAGCTTGCAGATGATTTAGATGCTCTTCATGCTTATCAAGCATCTATGAATATGGGTACATTAACAGGAGCTCCAAAAATAAAAGCTATGCAATTAATCTCTGAAGTTGAAAAACAAACAAGAGGTGGATATGGTGGAGCTGTAGGTTATATAAATGGTTACGGTGATTTGGATAGTTGTATAGTTATTCGTTCTGCTTATGTTGAAGATAATGTTGCAGAAATCCAAGCAGGAGCAGGTGTAGTTTTAGATTCTATACCAATAGCAGAGGCTGATGAAACTAGAACTAAAGCACAAGCTGTAATATCAGCTATTAAAAATGTACATGGAGTGTAGCTAATGGCAAATATTATATTTATAGATAATTTTGATTCTTTTTCTTATAATTTAGTCGATGAGTTTAAAGTTTTAGGAAATAATGTTGAAGTATATAGGAACAATTTATATCTAGAAGTTTTACTTGATAAGATTAACTCTGTAGAAAATCCTATAGTTGTTATTTCGCCAGGTCCTGGTAGTCCAGCTAATGCAGGATGTATAGTAGATTTAATTTCTTTGATAAAAGGCAAAATTCCTATTATAGGTATTTGCTTAGGACATCAAGCTATAATAGAGGCTTATGGTGGGATAGTCTCTCATGCTAATGAAATAGTACATGGTAAGATAGCTAGAGTAAAACATAATAAACATACTATATTTAATGATCTAGAATCTCCATTAACTGTTGCAAGATATCATTCATTGGTAGGGGTAAAAGTCCCTACTGGATTAGAAATTATAGCAGAAGTTAATGATCTTGTTATGGCTGTAGTGGATGATAAAAATAAAGTTTGTGGTTTACAATTTCATCCTGAATCTATAATGACAATACATGGTTCTAAACTTTTAGATAATGTAATTAAATGGGTGCAGCAATGAATGACTTAAGAAAAATAGTTGATAAATTATATGATTCAAAAGATCTAACTTACCAGGAAAGTTATCAGTTATTTGATTTTTTCATTAAAGGTGAAATTGAGTTAGCTTTGCAGACTAGTATATTAACTGCTCTTAAATTAAAAAAAGAAACGCCTTTAGAAATAGCAGCTGCAGCTAAAGCTTTGGTTGATAATACAAGAGGTTTTCCAGAAATTAAAGAAGATCTTGTAGATGTAGTAGGTACTGGAGGAGATGGTTATAATACTATCAATATCTCTACAACATCAGCTATAGTAGCAGCTACAGCAGGTTATAAAGTAGCTAAACATGGTAGTAGAAGTGTATCAAGTAAATCAGGGTCTTTTGATCTTTTAGAGTCTTTTGGAGTAAATATAGAGTTATCTCCAGAAAAAACAAAAGAATCTATACAAATAAATAATTTAGGTTTTTTATTTGCGCCTTTTTATAATTCTGGGTTTAAATATGTAAAACAAGCTAGATCAGTTTTAAAAACTAGAACTATTTTTAATATTCTTGGGCCTTTAATAAATCCAGCAAAACCAAATAAAATAGTTATAGGTGTTTATTCTAAAGATTTAATTTTGCCAATGGCAAAAACTTTAATCAATTTAGGGATACAAAGAGCATTAGTTGTACATGGTAGTGGTTTAGATGAGGTTGCTATACATGGTGATACTAATGTTGCAGAAATTAAAGATAAACAAATAGAAGAATATATAGTTTCAACACAAGATTTTGGTATAGATAAATTTACTATAAAAGATATAGAAGGTGGTTTACCTGAATATAATAAAAATATAATAAAGCAAATACTTTTAGGTAAAGGTAAAGATGCTCATAATGCTGCAGTTGCTATTAATGTAGCTATGTTGATGAAGCTTTATGATAAAAACGATATTAAACAAAATACTCAATATGTTTTAGAGTTGATTAAATCTGGTAAATGTTTTAAAACTTTAGAAGATGTTATAAGTTTTGGAAGTAGGTCATGAAAAAAATAATTTATAGTTTATCTTTATTATTGTGTAGTCTAGGTTTCTCAGCTAATAGTAATTTTTTATACGATAAGGCTGTTTTTGCAGGCGGTTGTTTTTGGTGTTTAGAGTCAGATTTTGAATATATGCAAAAACATGAAGGCTTAAGTCATAATGGTATTATAAAGGTTGTTTCTGGATATGATGGAGGTCAGCAGAAAGATCCAACATATAGAAAAGTATCTTCAGGGACTACAAACTATAAAGAATCTGTAGAGGTAATATATGATCCTAAAAAAATAAGTTATAAAGAGCTTGTTGAATATTTTTATCGTCGTATAAATCCTACTGATTCAAAAGGTCAGTTTTGTGATAAAGGTAAGCAGTATCAATCTGCAATTTATTATATGAATGATAATCAAAAAGATATTGCTGAAGCAGTTACAAAAGAGTTAAAACAAGTATTTAATAAAAATAATAAAAAAGTATATACACAGATTTTGCCATCGACAAAATTTTATGAAGCTGAAAAATATCATCAAGATTATCATTATAAAAATCCTAAAAGATATTGTTATTATCGTACAGGTTGTGGGCGTGATCAGACAGTAAATAAAGTATGGAAAAATATAAACTGGAAATATAGTAATGTAGTACCTTTTGATATACCATCTAGCTATGCAGAATGTTTAACTAGATAAAAGCTAGTTAATTATAATAATTTTTATAAAATTGTAGGAAAATATGAAAATAGTAGGCGTATCAACGAAAGTTTCAAATGATAGAGATGACTTGCTTGAGCAAGCATGGGAATTGTTTTTTAATAGTGAAGTTTTAGAGTATCTTAATGGTCAAAATCTATCACAAGATATAATATCTGTTTATTATGAATATGAAGGCGATCACACAGCGCCATATACTTTGCTAATAGGTTATGAAGTAGATGATAATTTTGATGTGCCAACAGGCTTAAATTCAGTTAATATTGAGTTAAACCATGAAGTTTTTAGAGTAGAAGGAGATCTTCCTGATGCTGCAATAGAAAAATGGCAAGAAATTTGGAATGATAATTCTAAAAAAAGAGCTTATAAAGCAGATTTTGATAGGTATAATCCTATTGAAGATTTTGTAGAAATAAATGTAGAGTATATCTAATAAAATATAAATAAATTCATAAGTATAAAAAATAAACTTTTATATTTTTTTCGTTTAAAATATCACTAAAAATTAAATAAAAAGATTAATAAATATGGAAACTATATTAGCAAAAATTGTTGAAGCAAAAAGAAAATGGCTTTTTGCTAAAAAAAGACTCTTTCCTTTAGATGTTTTTAAAGATGAAGTTACTAAAACAGATAGAAGTTTTTATGATGCTTTGACTTCAGAAAAAGCTGTATTTATTTTAGAGTGTAAAAAAGGCTCTCCTTCTAAAGGTCTTATTCGTAAAAAATTTGATCTAAATGAAATAGCTTCAGTATATAAAAATTATGCAAATGCTATATCAGTATTAACTGATGAAGAGTTTTTTATGGGAAGTTTTGCAAATTTAGAAATTGTAAGAAATCAAGTAACACAACCTGTTCTTTGTAAAGACTTTATTATAGATGAATATCAAATATACTTAGCAAGACATTATAAAGCTGACGCTATATTATTGATGCTTTCTATTTTAGATGATTCTGAATATAGAAAACTTGCTAAAGTTGCTAATCGTCTTGGCATGGGGATACTTACAGAAGCTAGTAACGAAGAAGAGCTTCAAAGAGCTATAAACCTAAAAGCAAAAGTAATAGGTATAAATAATCGTAATCTTAGAGATTTATCTATAGACTTAAATACTACTCGCCTATTAGCTCCTAAAGTACCAAAAGGCACTATAGTTATATCTGAATCTGGAATTTATAAAAACCAAGAAATAAGAGAACTTAGAAAATTTGTAAATGGTTTTCTTGTAGGTAGTTCTATAATGGGAGAGCGTAATTTAGAACTAGCTGTTAGAAAAATAATATATGGTTTTAATAAAGTATGTGGTCTTACTTCAGTAGAAAATGCTCAAAAAGCTTATAATGCAGGAGCTGTTTACGGAGGATTTATATTTGTTAAAAAATCACCTCGTTATGTAGATTTTGACATGGCAAAATCTATAACAAAAAAAGTCAAACTAAACTATGTAGGTGTTTTTGCTAATGCTAGTATTGAAGATGTTGTAGATGCATCGTATAAGTTAAAGTTAAGTGCTGTTCAGCTTCATGGTAATGAGGATCAAGAATATATAAATATTTTAAAATCTAAATTACATAGAAATTGTCAAATATGGAAAGCTTATGGTGTAGATAAAACTATTCCTAACTTCTTAGATAATGTTGATTATCACTTATTAGATGCTCAGATAGATGGACAATCTGGAGGTACAGGAAAGACGTTTGATTGGGATCTTATAAAAGATAAAAATAACATAATATTAGCTGGTGGATTAAACTCTAAAAATATAGCTAAAGCTATAGAGTTAAAATGCTCAGCTTATGATATTAACTCTGGTGTTGAATCACAACCAGGTCAAAAAGATCAAAAGAAATTAAATGAAGTTTTTGAAGTTATTAGAAATTATTAAGATTTTATAGTTATTTTCTTAGAAGTATTATCTTTTTCTTTTTTAGGGATGATTAGGTTTAGTACTCCATTGGTATATTTAGCCTCTATATTCTCACTATCTATATTTTCTGGTAAGTTTATCGTACGTTGATACTCGCCGTAGTAACGTTCTTGTATATGATGTTTTTTATCTTTTTGCGAGTGCTCACGTTTAGCTTTTATAGATAGTCTATTTTTATCTAATTCAATATCTATATCCTTTTCTTCTACACCTGCAAGATCTGCATGAATATTATAAGCAGAGTCATCTTCAGTTATATCTAAATGGATATTTTGTAGATATTTTTCTTCGTGATATTCTCTAGGGAAACTAAAGAAGTTATCAAAAAGATCATTTATCGAATGTTTTAATTCAAATGGATTGTATCTGATTTCTTTACTCATATCTATTCTCCTTATAAATATTTGTTTTCGCACCTTTCAATTTTTAATATATGATCTGATTGTAGGATTTCAAGAAATAAATTTTAAATTAGATTGAGAATGTTTTACTTATTGCATAATAATTGCAACTATTCCTAGCGACTGCTATTCTAAAGACAAATAGAATTAACTTAAATTTATTATGTCTCAGCCTGAAATTAAATATTTAAAAGACTATAAACCAAGTAATTATCTTATAAATGAAACTCATCTAACATTTAATTTGGATGAGTCAAAAACAATTGTAACAGCAGATTTACATATTACTAAAAATCCAGCTAATAATGACAGCAACTCGTTAATTTTAGATGGTGAAGATTTAAAATTACTATCAATTAAAATAGATAATAAAGATTTATCAAAATCTGATTTTGATGTAAATAATAATCAATTAACTATCCATGAAGCACCTGAAAAATTTATTCTAAACACTGTAGTTGAGATTAATCCATCTGCAAATACCTCTTTAGAAGGATTATATAAATCAGGAGATGTATTTTGTACACAATGTGAGGCCACTGGTTTTAGAAAAATCACGTACTATCTAGATAGACCTGATGTAATGTCTTCTTATACTGTTAAAATTATCGCTAATAAACAAAAATATCCTGTTATTTTATCTAATGGAGATAAAGTTGATTCTGGAGATATTTCAGATACTTTACATTTTGCTACATGGAAAGATCCTTTTAAGAAACCTTGTTATCTATTTGCTTTAGTGGCTGGAGATTTAGCTAGTATTAAAGATACTTTTACTACTAAATCAAATCGTAAGGTTAATCTTGAGATCTATGCATTTAAACAAGATATTGATAAATGTCACTACGCAATGCAAGCTGTAAAAGATTCAATGAAGTGGGATGAAGAAAGATTTAACCTAGAGTATGATCTTGATACATTTATGATTGTAGCTGTACCTGATTTTAATGCTGGTGCAATGGAAAATAAAGGCTTAAATATTTTTAATACTAAATACATCATGGCTAGTGATAAAACAGCTACAGATAAGGATTTTGAATTAGTTCAAAGCGTTGTGGGTCATGAATATTTTCATAATTGGACAGGTGATAGGGTTACATGTCGTGATTGGTTTCAGCTAAGCTTAAAAGAGGGTTTAACCGTATTTAGAGATCAAGAATTTACTTCTGATTTAAACTCAAGAGATGTTAAACGTATAGATGATGTACGTATTATTAGAAGTGCTCAGTTTGCTGAAGATGCTAGTCCTATGTCTCATCCTATCCGTCCTGAGTCATACATTGAGATGAATAATTTCTACACTGTAACGGTTTATCATAAAGGTGCTGAGATTATTAGAATGATTCATACCTTATTAGGTGAAGAAGGTTTCCAAAAAGGTATGAAACTATATTTTGAAAGATATGATGGTAAGGCTGTTACTTGTGATGATTTTGTAAATGCTATGGCAGATGCTAATAATCGTGATTTTAGCTTATTTAAGAGATGGTATGCTCAGTCTGGTACGCCAAAAATTAAAGTTACTGAGAACTATGATATAGAAAGTCAAACTTACAGTTTAACACTAGAGCAAACTACTCAACCAACAGCCGATCAAAAAGAAAAACAAGCTCTTCATATACCTGTTAAAATGGGACTTATCACTCCAAAGGGTGAAAATATAGTAGAGCAGGTTATTGAGCTTAAAGAACAAAAACAGACTTATACTTTTGAGAATATTTCAGCAAAGCCAGTAGTTTCATTGTTTAGAGATTTTTCGGCACCTGTGAAGGTTGAGCATAAGCGTACTGAAAACGAACTATTACATATTGTCAAATACGATAATAATGCCTTTAATCGTTGGGATTCTTTACAGCAGTTAGCTACAAATATGATTTTAGCTAAATCTGATGTAAGTGATGAATTTTTGAATGCTTTTAAATCAATCTTACATGATAAAGATTTAGATAAAGCTTTAATTAGTGATGCTCTACTAATACCAAGTGAATCTACAATTGCTGAATCAATGCCTGTGATTGCGGTTGATGATATTGTTTTATCACGCAAAAAAGTTGTAAATCAGTTAGCAGATAAACTAAAAGATGACTGGCTAGCTATATATCAAAAATGTAATGATGATAAGCCATATAGCCTATCAGCTGAGCAAATAGCAAAAAGAAAGCTAAAAAGCGTATGTTTAAGTTATCTAATGAATGCTAATGACCAAAGTCAAGGTACTGAGTTAGCGCAACAATTATTTGAAAATGCTGATAATATGACCGATCAACAATCAGCATTTTCAGCATTGTTGAAATCTAACGATCAACAAGTTCGTGATAATGCTATCAATGAGTTTTATAACCGTTGGAAGCATGAAGATTTAGTTGTAAATAAATGGCTAGTATCTCAAGCTCAAATCTCTCATGAGTCAGCTTTAGATATAGTTAAAGGTTTAGTTAATCATCCTGCATATAACTTTAAAAACCCTAATAAAGTTTACTCGCTTATAGGTGGTTTTGGTGCTAATTTCTCACAATATCATCGTAAGGATGGTTTAGGATATGCTTTTATGGCTGATACAGTGTTAGAGCTTGATAAAATCAACCATCAGGTTGCAGCTAGAATGGCTCGTAATCTAATGAGTTGGAAGCGTTATGATAGTGCTAGACAAGCATTGATGAAAAAAGAACTTGAAAGAATCAAAGTATCAAACCCAAGTAAAAATGTCTTTGAAATCGTTAGTAAGAGTTTAGAGTTGTAGTTTTTTGTATATCTATTATCAAACTACTTTCTTAAAATGAATTATTAGATTATTTTTTTATAGGTAATCATTTCTTTTTTTAAATAAAATCAGGAGGGATATTAAAAATACTCTCTAATTTAGTTATTAAATTTTTATAAATTTGATTTGTTTTGCTTAAACTTATATCTAATACATTGTTATTTTTTTCTAAAAAAATCTTTAAGTCATCAACTTTTTTTATCTCATAATGTAAATCAAGCAATAATTCTTGGGAATATATTTCATGGTAAAAATTATCATCATTAATATATTTTTTAATTATATTAGTAACCAGAGATATTTCATTAATATCATTAATATGCTTTATCACGTTATGTTTTTCTGAAAAATGTGCGAATGATAATATTCGTAGAATTTTTAATGCTGCATATTCTTTATTATTATTTTGACTCATTAAGTTAGTTAATTCTTGACATAAACATATTAGATCATTATCAGAGAAATAATTAGATACATTAGTCCAAAAAGTACGTTGATACTCTAAATATTTTGCTATATGTTTACTATATTCTAATACCATAATAGCAATTTTGTTAAAATAAAACTCCTGATGACTATTGCTGGACACTACTTTTACTAAATTATAAAATGAGACTGCTTTACATAAAGATATAGTTCCTTTTTGCTCTTCATTTTTTACAAAAAAATAATCGTCCATTTTTTCTTTAGTAGAAGTGTCAAAAACTCCTTGCAATAACTCTTTCTTAGTAATTTTAGAGTAAGTATTAATTTGATTAAGAAGATTATCTATATAAGAAAAAGATATTTTCTGAATCAATATATTATCATTTAATCTTACAAATTGATTTATATATTTATTATCCACTTTTTTTGATATATATGCTTTAAAAGCTCCATTAAGATACATCCCTGAATCAAACTTATCTGCTTGTTTAAGTGCTTCAAGAAGTTCTATGTCTTCATCTTTATTTTCTTCATTATATTTACGTTTAAATAATTCAAAATCTTTCATAATATGCTGAATATTAGGGTACTTAAACAATATTTCATGTGAATCTAAATAGTTCTTAAATTGATCTTTTAGTTTTAAATATTTATAGCAACTCTTTATATCATATATTTCGGTTATATCTTTTGTAATTTCAATATGAGTTGTTATTAAATCTATAATCTCACATGAATTTTCTTGTTTGTATATATTTGATAAGATTTTCGTAAGATTTCTTAGATTGATAGGATTGCCCTTAATTTCATCAGAGAATAAACCTATAAACCTTATAAGGGAGTCTTTATTACTTTCTAATTTATTTATTAATAATTGTACTTTTTCCTTAATTTCAGATCTATCACTACTTATATATTTCACAATTGTATTATTAAGCACGCTTATTATTGACCCTAACAAAATCTGCTTTTCTAATGTTATTTCTATAGGATTATAATCAACTAATTTTTCTAAATATTCTGAGATAGTTTGTTGTTTAATTTTAATGTTTGTGATGTTACAAGCTATAACGACTCTATTCTTTTGCTTCAATTTTTCTATAATTCCAATAAAATCACCTACTAAATTTTCATTACTAGGAAACCTCTCTAGGTCATCTATAAATATTAATTTATTTTCAGGAAGTTTGTCTTCCCAGTTAGATAGTATATACCCTGATAATAAACCATTTAAAGATATCCATCTGTTAATAAAGCTAAAGTTAACTAATTTTGTTATAAATTCTTCTCTGCTATATGAAAAGCAACTTAGTCTTAATGGCTCTATTTCACCAGTATACTCTGGTATGTGTTCTTTAATATATTCCTTATCAAAATAGTATGTTTTTCCACTACCCCAGTCACCTAAAATTATTTCACAGCCATAGTATTCTTTCTTTAAACTCTTATTATTACAGATATATTTTTCTACATGGTATATTAAGTCTGTTATGAAGAAAAAAGCTATTAAAGATACAATTATGCTCCCTGTAATATCTATTAGACTTGTATGAAAATGTGATATCAAAATAAAAAATACTATTACACTTAGTATAAATGTAAGAATAAATATATGACATTTACAATATAGATATTTCCTTAATGCTTTACATATATCATTAAATCGAGATTCGCAGTTATTCATGTTTTTTATTTTCCTAATTGTATTAATGGTTTTATAATAAAAGTATCTAATATCTGTGACTTTCTATCAGCTTTTACAACCTCATAATCAATCTTATAACAAAACAATCAATAAAGAAAACTGAGGTTAAGTTTATAAAAGATGGAAGAGGATATAAGAGTTTATTATTTTTTTAGTGAATTATTATCATTCTTATCTAAATAATCATAATTATAGCTATAACAAACATCATTAAAATATATATCATTTGTAAATGTTTATGTGAAAATAATGCTGTTACTTTAACACCAATATTTACACCTATTAGGCTTGGTATAATTCCTGCAAAAACAATAATTAAGTTTAGATAACCAATACAGTATGGTGGTAAATTAGATGCGTGTAAGCCAAAAGCTATAAAGAAAATAGTCATTACTAAGCTTATAAAAAAAGTAATAACTGTAGATGTGCCAATAGCTTTGCGAATATCTAAACCACATTTTGTGAGTAAAGGAACAAAAAACACTGATATACCTGAAAGCATAGTACACATTCCAGCAATAAAAGCGCTTGTTATTTTTAATATTAATGGAGCTTGCCAGATTTTTAGTGAGGTTTTTGTTTTACGCCACATCCATATAGCCATAACTATAAGAAGGATAGCAAAAATAGTTTTTAGATTACTACTTTTTATTAGAGTTACTAAAAATACGCCAAAAACTCCTCCTAGAAGTATGCTAATAAGAGCCCAGCGCAAAGTGTTATAACAAATTTGTTTGTATTTATGTTGTTTAATGGTCGCAAGTAAACCAACTAAAACACCAGAGCTAACAGCACAAGCAATGGCTACCTGCATTAAATGATCATACGCTGGATAATAGTAATCCAAAAGTAGATAAAACCCCGGTACATTAATAAGTCCTGAACCACCACCAAAAACACCTGAGATAAAGCCTGAGAAGATTGTTATTAAAAAGATAAGAGTGATAAATAAAAGTAAGTTCAATGTCTGTATTTCCTCATTATTGTATAAGAAGAAGTTATAGTCAATCCGACTGTATTGTGTAATATTATGCAGTCATCCTGAACTTGATTCAGGATCTCTTCACTTTGGCTTGGAGATTCCGGATCAAGTCCGGAATGACAGGTTTTATTTTACTTGAGTCATTCGGATTAATTATAATTCTATTTATTGATGAATGTTTAAACAATATTTTTATTGCAACTAAAGAATTTATATAACTAATTAGTTTACAAAATATAAAAAGATTAAATTTTAAGAAAAATATAATATCTAGCTTGCACTAGGAGCACATCCAGGAATATTATGATAAGTAGAAGAGTTTGGAGATAAAGCTCCTATTGTCTGTTTGCCATCTGAGACAGAAACATAATATTTAAATTCATTATTTGATGTAGAACCTGTACAGTGTCGCCAAACAGCACCTGTCACAACTTTTTCAAAAGCATCTCTAGGAACTTCAGATGTGATTTTATATGTATATACACCATCTTTAGGGCCAGAGATTTTCGTAACAGTTGAATTTGTTATATTACTAGTAGCTATTGCTCCACATCCAGTCCATGTATCCTTCTTAGAAGATATATATTGGCAATGAGATCCATTATTTGTGGACATAGGAGATAGATTAACATTATAAGTTTTTATCTCATCAGGAGTATTTTTTGTTGTAAAAGTAGCTGTTAATTTACAAGTTTTAACTTTTTTAGGATCTTTAGGTATTGTTTTACAAGTTTCTAAAGAACCAGAAGTAACAGCTGGAGTATCTACATTTATACTAGGACGAGGAGCTTTTCCAGGGTTAGTCTTAGGATATCCTTGCATATCATTAATAGTTACAGAAATGGTGCTACCACTAGTTACATTACTAGTAAGAGTACCATCCTGAGCTAAGAAATCATCAAAAGCAAACGTATATACTATAGGATATTTTTTATTAGCACTTGATGTTGATGGTGTACATTCTTTTTTAGTAGCACTATCATAGCAAATTGAATGTATTACTTTAGAGTATTGGCTAAACCAAGGACCTTTATCTTTTAATTGACCATTTGCAGAATTATCTTTATATAAGATATCTTTGTTATCATTAACAAGTTTATTTAAAGATGACTTACTTATCGCTGTATCTTCTATTTTTGAGTTTGATACAGGTAATAACCCAGCAGAGAAAAGAGCTGATAAGCCTTCTGCTATTAGACCTTTAGCAGGATGATTATCTTGGATAGTATCAACTGTTGTATAAACTTTTGGTAATATATTGTTATTATCAAAAGGCCATTGTCCAGGACTAAAGAAGTCAAATGAACTAACGTAATCCATAGGAATATATTCATCTTGTAATTTAGCTTGATCACCTTTTGTAGGAGCTTTACATTTTGATAAGTCACTTAAGTCACTACAAACTTTTGGAATAAACTTCCAACAACTACTACTGTTTGCATAATCTCCATATATTGGCTTACCTTGTCCATCATAGCTAGTTATTTGTTTACTACATTTTGCATTACTTGATATACCATCAGCAAAATATACTACATTTTTAAAAATAGCTGTTTGTGGATACTTTGTACCACTATATAACTGGCTTACATCAAAGGCTAGTTTATGTTTACTCGCACTTTCATAATAGCTAATTAAGTTTTGTAAATAAAAAGAAGATCCACTAGGTGTTTTTATAGAATCTAGTAAGTAACTAGATCCGGTAACAGCGGGTTTATTTGCCATATTTTTTAAAGAACCAAGAGAATTGTCAGCTCCTGTAGAAGTAGCTATTCCTGAAGGACTAATAATACGTATTGTAGATCCAGAACTATCGAATATTAAATCTTTCCATGTGTCTAAATTGCCTGAAGAAACTCCTTTTGTGAAGTTTGCAGTTGCTTGATCCATAATCTCTTTACGACTCATTCCTAAAGGATATCCTGATTCTGTTAGATCTGTAGCTTTTATAGGTTTAGGATTTTGCATAGTTAAAGGTATACTAAAGAAGTCTACACTCGTAGGATCTATATATAATACACCTTGATCATTATAAGTAAGCTCAAATTTATCGTATACAACTTGAGACATATAGTAATTGCTATCGCTAGAAGATTTACTATAGAAAGGAGCATTTGTTGCAACGCCACCTAAAGGATGTCCAACAGAAACATAAACTCTTCCTGAAATAAAAGGTTTTGGAATTTTTATAGTAAAGTCACCAGAATTGCCAATACTTTTTCCATAATCTTGGAAATAAGCTTTAGCTAATAAAGGACCTTTCGTTAAGCTTCCATCATCGCCAACTTTATATATATTTGTACCATCTACAACAGTTATATAAGTATCTTCTGAGACATTAGAGTTATTTACTATTTTTAAAGGATACGTAGTAACTTTAGTAGTTTTAGCTTTTGATTGAATTGTTTCAGAAGGCTTTTGAACAGAAGCTAAATTTATTTGTTCTGCTTGGCTTTGTTCTTTTGGTTGGGAGTAATCATTTTTAAAGTTTTCTGAGTTTGTTGAGGTTTGATTTTTATGGTTTGATCCACAAGATGATAAGAGTGTTGCAGATATTGCAACGGTTAATCCTAAAGGTATTTTTTTCATAAATGCTCCTTATGATTGTGTCATATAAAAAAATATATGTGTTTTCAGTTTAGCATATTAAGTAAAAGATTTTCTTAAATTATGTAACAGTTTATAATAAATTATTGAAAACAAATTTTTTTGAAAAATGTCGATATCTATAATAGGAAGCGCTAATAGAGACCTTGTTGTAAAGGTTGATGAGCTTGCACAAAAAGGTCAAACAATTATAAGTCAAGATTATGAAGAGTTTTGTGGAGGTAAGGGTGCAAACCAAGCTGTAGCAGCAAGAAGACTTGGAGAAAATGTAAGCTTTATAACAAATCTTGGTAAAGATAGCTTTGGTGATAGACTTTTAGAATTTTATAAAGAAGTTGGCTTTGATATTTCAACGATAAACCAGGATTCTAACAGTAATACAGGGTTAGCTTTTATTTCTGTAGATAAAATGGGTCAGAATATTATCAATGTTGTAATGGGAGCTAATGCTAAATTAGATGAAAAAGTGATAGATAGACATATCCAAAAAATACAGTCTTCGAAAGTTATTCTAACACAGTTAGAAACACCACTAGAAACAATTGAATACTTAGCAAATAGGGTGACAAAAGATCAGATTTTTATACTAAATCCTGCTCCCGCTAGAGAACTACCAGAAGAGTTATTACAAAAAGTCGATATATTAACACCAAATGAGACAGAAGCATCTATTCTTTCAGGTGTAGAGGTTAAAGATATTGAAACAGCTAAACAAGCAGCAAAAGAGCTACACAACAAGGGTGTAAAAATTGTGATAGTAACGTTAGGTGAGAAAGGTGCTTTATTATCAAAGAATGCTCAAGATCAAAAAGTTTTTGCTACTAGAAAAGTTGATGTAGTTGATACAACAGCAGCAGGAGATACTTTTAATGGTGTTTTAGCTTTTTGCTTAGATAAAGGTTTTGCTATAGAAAAATCTATAGAAATAGCAAATACAGCTTCAGCATTAGCTGTAACTGTAGAAGGAGCAGAAAATTCAGCACCAACTTTAGATAAATTAAATACTTATTTAGAACAAAAAATATAATAAATGGAGATTTAAAATGGTTGTATTACACTCATATGGTGTTGCAGTATTCTTTTGTATAGTGACTATGCTATGTTGGGGATCATGGGCAAATACACAAAAGCTTTCGACAAAAGAATGGCCTTTTCAACAGTACTATTGGGATTATGCATTAGGAATTTTGATAGTTTCTTTGATATTAGCGATAACTATGGGAAGTTTTGGTTCAGAAGGTAGATCGTTCTTTAGTGATATATCTCAAGCATCACCAGCGAGCTTTTTCTATGCCTTTATGGGAGGTGTAGTTTTTAATCTAGCTAATATTCTTCTTGTTGCAGCAATTGATATAGCTGGAATGTCTGTGGCATTTCCATTAGCTATAGGTTTAGCTCTGGTTATAGGTGTTATTACAAACTATATAGCAACTCCATTGGGTCAACCTATAGTGTTATTTTTAGGTGTCTTAAGTGTGTTTGCAGCAATAATAATAGATGCCGTTATATATAAGCGTATTTCTGATAATAAAAACAAAAATATGCTAAAAGGATTTATAGTTTCGATAATCTCGGGTATTTTGATGGGCTTTTTCTATCCGTTGGTTATAAAGTCAATATCTAGTAATTTTGTAACTCCTCAAGCAGGTTTAATGACTCCTTATACAGCTAGTTTTATATTTGCATTAGGAATTTTTATATCAAACTTTGTTATCAATGGTTGGATGATTAAATTCCCTATTTCTGGTAAAAAGCTTAAGTTTAAAGATTATTTCTCACAAGGAACTCCATGGTTACATATTATAGGTATTTTAGGTGGTGTAATTTGGGGAATAGGATCTTGTTTGAACTTTATAGCTTCAGGTATTGCTGGACCTTCTATTTCTTATGGATTAGGTCAGGGAGCAACAATGATAGCAGCATTCTGGGGAGTATTTATTTGGAAAGAATTTGCCAAAGCACCAAAAGGTACAAATAAGCTGATTCTTTTGATGTTTATAACATATATATTAGGTTTAACTTTAATTGTTTTAGCTAGGAATATTTAAAAGTTAGAAACTTCTAAATACATTAACAACTCTACCAATAATTTCGGCTTCAGAAGGTTGCTTTATTTCATCATTATTTTGAAAATCTGAATTAAGAGGCATTAAACACAGTTTTCCATCCTCTATATATACAAGTTTAACAGTAGCACCATCTGAGTTTTTAGCGACTATAACTTTTCCAACTAGATTCATAATATTTATATCATTAGGATCAACAATAATAGTTTCTCCCTCATCTAGAGAATACTTAGCATATTTCTTATCAAGTTTTTGTTTATCACTATAGTCGTAGTTCATACTATTACCTTTAACTTCTAATAAGAAACCATTTTTAGGTATCATGTTAACAGGTAGGTTTATATATCTTATAGGGTCTATTTCATCAGATGATTGAGTAAATTCACCAGCTTGAACATATGATAATACAGGTGCTTTGATAGACATATTATCTGTATCTGATTCCTCTATACCTAATATTTTCATTACCTCTAAATGCGTATCATAAGCAGGAGAATTAACACCTGCAACCCAATGCTTAATAGTTCTTTCACTTTTACCTAATATTTCAGCTAGTTCTTTTTGCTTCATTCCTATCTTTTTAAGAGTAGGTTTTAGATCTATAGAATACTTAAACATAAATAACAACGTATTTTGGGTTTTATATAATTATAAGATTATTATTTGAAGCAATCAATAATGTAATTATAAAAAAGTGCAATTAATATTCACTTTAGCAAAAAATGTGATATATTTTAGATGTAAGGTGAAAAAATAAGGCACTAAAAAACAAGGAAAGCAAAATTAAATTATTCAAAAGTTCTTTGATTAAGTTATTTTCTAGGCTTAAAGAGTAATTTATAGAAGAGGAGTTACTTATGCGTAAATATTGTATAATTCAAGAGAATAATAAAGTAAAGAAATTATTATCAATAATAAAAACTCATTATAAAGCTGAGTATGGAGATTCTTTAATACAAGAAGTTAATCTTAGTCATGTAATTAACAAAATTTATAATGAAGATATAAAAAAGTTAGTTAAAGATCTTTGGCAAGATTTAGAGCTTAAACTAGGATATGAAATAAGACTGTTAGAAGTTAATAGTAAAGTTAGCATCCTACATAAGTTTAATAGAAGATCTAGAGACTTATGTTTTATAGTAAAGATCAGAGCAGATATAACATCAAAAGATATTATTGACTCTATATATAATGCTTCTGATTTCAAAGTAAAATTAAGAGCGATAGAAGTATAGTTTTTTAGTAGTTTTATTTATTAACAGTAAAAACGCTCACAAAACTTTTACCTTGAATATGATCACCAGTATCTGAAGTATTTTTTGTATTATCAGACTTTATATAGTTATCTAAGGATGCAGAATATATTTTAACTTTTGGTAATTTATTTATCACATTTGTAATCAATTCATTTTTAGCTTCATTAAAAGACATATATAAATTACCACAATTTATGTTATCTCCTTTAAACCATGGAGACTCTCGAGAGATTGATATTGCATAGATAAATGTTTTTGCATTATCTTTTTCTTCTACATATGGACCCATAAGTCTAAAATGATCTGCATATTCATTAAAATCTTTCTCAAATGTGAAAGGAACATCCTTTTGATTTGTGTTTGTAGGTGTTCCAGATAATTGAGGATATAATTTATTATCAAAATATACGCCATAACCACCGCTATGGTTTATAGAATCTGTATTTGAATATCCAAGCTTAGCAACCATATTGATTAGATAGTTATTTGCTTGTTTAGCATTTGTAAATCCATTTAACACAAAAATACTATTTATAGGCTCAACAGTATAGTTTTGAGGCTGAGATACTCCATTAATAATAAAGCTTTTTTCACCACGCCAATATACCCAAGCAGCAGCAATATTTTTTGGTAAGTCTTTTTTATCATAGCCTTTGGTATTTACCATCATCCATTTGCCAATAGATGGAAGCAATTTAGCCATACTGTTAGTTATAGGAGTGATTGTATATTCTTTATTAGTAGTTCTAAATGTAATACTATTTTTAGTAGGTTTTAGCTTGCTTTGAGAGTCATTTTTTATGTCTTTACTTTTCCAATTTGCAGTATCTTCTAGGTTTATCGGCTCAAAAGTCATACCACATGCTTTTAGATTATTACCAAAATGATTATTTGCATAACCAAGTGTAATAGATAGAATGAATAGCATCGATATAGTTAGTTTTTTCATTTTATAAGCTCCAATGGTTCTTTTTAAGTAATATAAATTATTATTTAAAAGCTTTTAATAAAAGGGTAGTTGTTGTTTTAACAAAATCATTCTCTTCTAAAATGTCTTTATCAAGCTCATATGAGCGCATAAATGGGGCTAGTGTTGCAGATGAAATAAATAAAAGAACATATTTAGCAGAAAAATCTTTTGATAACTGTCCCATTTCTTGGAAATATTTTATTTTCTCTTCTAATTGATCGAATGACGCGAAGTTTTCTTGGCTTTTAATTCCAGCTAAAGAAGAGTTTTTTTCTAAACGTTGCCAATCTAAGATTTTTAACATATCAGGATTGTTTGCATGAATTTTAAATCTTGATTCAACTAGTTTTTTCACAAAGCTATCAAAAGTATCTTGTTTGATACATTCATTTATAGAGGAAAAAGTCTCTTGATTTATCAAAGATTCCTTAACTGTTTTCCATAAATCAACTTTATTTGAGAAATAGTGATAGATTAAAGAGCTTTGTACATTAGCTTTTTTGGCAATATCTCTAATGGATGTGCCATTAAAACCATTTTCAAGAAATAAAGCTTTTGCTGATTTAATAATTTTTTTTAAAGTATTATTTGCCTTTGTTTCCATAGTTTTTGAAGTTTTAAATTCTAGCTTTTTAGAATTATATCAGAGAGTATATGCTACTTTCTATTGAACGATCGATCATGTGGTGTTATTATTATTGATCAGTTGTTCAATAATTTCAAGATTATAAGATTAATAGTTATGAGATTTGTTAGAAAAAAACCTTTAGGAACAAAAGCATTAACAGCTTTCTCGATCGCGATAGCTTGCGGGTATTTTTTTGGAGCTATGATGTTTACTCCATCACTACCTGCAATAGCAAACTATTTTGATACAAACTCTTCTTTAACTAGAATGACTGTCTCAAGTTTTTTTATTACAATGGCTTTGTCTCAGCTTATCTATGGTCCAGCATCTGATAAATATGGTAGAAAGCCAATTATATTGTTAGGAAGTATAATATTTGCTCTTGGATCATTATCATGTTTTGTATCACAATCGATTACTTTTTTAATTATAAGTAGAGCTATACAAGGTTTTGGTGTAGGAGCTTTAATTACTTTGGCAAAAACAGTTGTTCAAGATTCTTTTACAAAAGAGCAGTTTTTAAAAGTGGTTGCATGGATGAGTATATTTTTTTCAATGGCTCCAGCTATATCGCCAGTTATTGGAGGTTTTTTTCAAGTTCATTTTGGCTGGCAAGCTAGTTTTGTATTTATGTTTATTTTTGCAATTGTTTTGAGTATTTTTATTATTTTCTTATTTCCTGAAACAAATAAGGAAAAAAATCATAAAGCTATGCATATAAACCATTTAATCAGAAGCTATTTGACTATCACAAAAAATAAAATGTTTTGGACATATATGATTTTAAATATTTCAGCTTTATCTGGAGGAGTTATTTTTGATGTGATTGGGTCATTTATATTGATAGATGATTATCACTTGACCGCGGCAACATTTGGTATAATTTCGACTTTGTTAATGGTTGTAATGATTTTCTCACGTATTTTAATGTCAGCACTTATATCTTCAAATATAAAGAAAGAGATAATTTTATTATTAGGCTTATTTATGATGTCGAGCGCTTGTGTTGTATTAGGGATTTTATACTTATCAAATCTTATAAATTTAGTTAATCTTTTGATTCTTTTTGGATTATTTTGTTTAGGTTGTGGGTTTATTTTACCTATTTCATCTGCAAGTGCATTGAGTTTATTCGATAATATGAAAGGAATAGCAGGATCTTTTTATGGTTCTATACAGATGGGAGGAGTTTTTTTAGTAAGTATTATAGCTTCTAGTTTGCAGCCATCTATTGGGTTTATGTTAAGTATTTTAAGTATACTGTCTTTTATTAGTTTACTTATAGGTATTAAAACATTTTATAAACAGAGTGGTATATTTAATTTTAAGGATAAGACAACTCAGCTAATCTAATTTGGTTGGAGAATATTAATACTAATAGTTTTTTTCATAAGATATATTTAAAATATATAGATTAATAAGGATGTAGTAGGTTAGTTATGAAAACGCTAAATTTTGAAAAATTATACTCAGATTTTACAAGTATGTTTGATTTATGTAGATATACTGATGAATCTCTAGAGGAAGAAATTATTAGAAGGGTTAAAGAAGATAATATTACTCAAGGTATGTTTCTCTTTAGATTTAAGTTAGTGATATTTAAATTTGAAGTGGTTGATGATTCTATCGAGTATATTGGTTATGAGAAGTAAGCATAGATAATAATGTGACAGCTTTATATATTATTTTAGGAGTTTTATTTTTAATTTTTTTACCTCTATTATTTGTTATATTTCAACCTCTTATAGATTTGTATGATAAAACAGTAAAATTTTTATATAAAGATAGTTATGGTGATCCTTATAAAATGAAAGCTGGTGAATCTATTCAAAACTACAATAAAAGATTATCTGGATGTTATTGTCCTAGTTATCTTTCAAATAAAAGACCCACATTTACATTAAAAAGCTTTTGTCTCACATTCATTA
The DNA here is from genome assembly GCF_001895265.1 of Francisella uliginis. Lineage (NCBI taxonomy): Bacteria > Pseudomonadati > Pseudomonadota > Gammaproteobacteria > Thiotrichales > Francisellaceae > Francisella > Francisella uliginis. The sequence continues at coordinate 2,213,136 of NZ_CP016796.1, read as the reverse complement.
TAGTACTTTTACTGCTTAGATTTTTTTTTCATAATTTTATTTTCTTAAGCTGTAAAAGTTAATACCTGCGGTCATTCCCGCGTAGGCGGGAATCTCTCAAGTCGTTAGGAGATCCCCGTGTCAAGTACGAGGATGACAGTGTTTTTAGTTTATGTCTCTTACTTATGAATTTGAAGAATAGACCTCTTGCGAAATACTACTTCAGAGGCATTTTATTTCTAAGTAGGTATTTTCTTTTTAGAATCCGTTTTGTAAATTAACTATTCCAGCCACTAAATTAAACCTAAGATTAGCTTTTTTACCAAAACTTCTATAGGTTTCACCCAGTATACGAAACTTTTTAATTTCTGCAATTTTATGCTCAACATAAATCCTAATCTTACTAAGCCATTTATTATAATTCTTCTGCTCTATACTTAAAGAACCTCCTTTGGGCTTTTTATAGGGGAGTTTTACTTTAGTAGATTCATTTTGAATACCTTGGTAGCCATTGTCACAATATTTATCAACATCACGAGCTAATTTATCTGATTTTCTGCGAACAGTTATATCATGAACACTGCCTGGATAAACCTTCGAAACATTAACTATTTGACCTGCTTCACTGATAGCTATTTCTACTTTCTGTGTATGGCTTTTTTTCTTCCCTGAATAGTTAGCCTTTCTTCGTTTTAATTTCTTAGGTCTCTGGATTGGCTGTTCTGTTGCATCTATTAAAAGTCTTTCTACTTTTTGATTAGTCATGCTTCTATCTTTTTTTATATGTATTTCTTTAACTAGTAGTAACTCTACTCGTCTAATTAGGCGATTTACATTTGATTCATCTAATCCTATCAAGTAGCCTAAAAATTCTTGTGTCATATAGCAACGATAATATATTAAAACTAACAATAATCTATCTGCATGATTATCAACTTTTGGCTTTCTGCCAATCCTTGGAAATCCTTCATCTAAGGATTTTGAGGCATCGGTTAAGATTTTATTGAAATGTTTTAGTTTTAAACCTGTTAGTTTTCTAAATATTCTGGCTTTCTTTGACAATATTGCGTAGCTTATTTGCACTTTTATGGATCTCTTAAGCAATCTTTCTATATATATGGTGAATAATTAGTATTTCGCAAGAGGTCTAATGATTAAACATTGGTATTACAATAACTTACCGTAAAGGTGCAAGAATATATCATATAGAATTTTATGTTTTTATAATCAATCTGCTATAATTTCCATATCTTAAAATTTCAAAAATAATTTTCATGGCTGAAAAATATATATACTCAATGCATAGGGTTGGTAAAGTTGTACCACCTAACAAATATATCCTAAAAGATATTTCTTTATCTTTTTTTGATGGTGCAAAAATTGGTGTACTAGGTCTTAATGGTTCTGGTAAATCAACGCTACTTAAAATTATGGCTGGTCTTGATACTGAGATTGTTGGTGAAGCAGCTCCGCGTAAAGGTGTCAAAATAGGTTATTTACCACAAGAACCAAAATTAGATGAAACTAAAGATGTGCGTGGTAACGTTGAAGAAGCTCTTTCTCACTTAAAAGACATGCTTACTAGATTTGATGAAATCAGTATGAAATTCTGTGAGCCAATGTCTGATGATGAGATGGCGAAACTTCTTGAAGAACAAGGCGAGTTACAAAATGCTATAGATGCTGCTGGAGCATGGGAAATAGAGCGTAAATTAGAAGTTGCTGCAGAGGCACTTCGTCTACCAGCTTGGGATACTGATGTTACTAAACTATCTGGTGGTGAGGCACGTCGTGTTGCTTTATGTAAATTATTATTATCAGCTCCTGATATTTTACTTTTAGATGAACCTACTAACCATCTTGATGCTGAATCTGTTGCTTGGCTTGAGAAATTCTTAGCAGAGTATAAAGGAACTGTTGTAGCTGTTACGCATGATAGATATTTCTTAGATAATGTTGCTGAGTGGATTCTAGAGCTTGATCGTGGCGAGGGCATTCCTTTCAAAGGTAACTATACTGAGTGGTTAGAGCAAAAAGAGAAGCGTTTAGAAATGGAAGAAAAACGTGAAACTGCTCATCGTAAGGCTTTACAGCATGAATTAGAATGGGTTCGTCAAAATGCTAAAGGTCGTCAAGCAAAATCAAAAGCAAGACTTGCTAAGTTTGATGAGTTAAGTTCACAAGAGTTCCAAAAACGTAATGAAACTCAAGAGTTATATATTCCACCAGGAGAAAGACTTGGAAAAAATGTAATCAAGGTTAATGATATCGTTAAATCATTTGATGATAGATTGCTTATCGATCATCTAAATATGGAAGTTCCCGCAGGTTCTATCGTTGGTATAATTGGTGCTAACGGTGCTGGTAAATCAACTTATTTTAAAATGATAACAGGTCAAGAGACACCTGATAGTGGTAATATAGAGCTTGGTGAAACAGTTCATTTAGCTTATGTAGATCAATCTCGTGATGCTCTAGATGATAATAAAACAGTTTGGGAAGAGATTGCAGATGGCTTAGATGTAATCACTGTTGGTAAATATACAATTCCATCACGTCAGTACGTAGGTAGATTTAATTTCAAAGGTGCAGATCAGCAGAAATATATTTCTCAGTTATCTGGAGGTGAGAGAAATCGTGTTCATCTTGCTAAACTACTTAGAAGTGGTGGTAACGTTATCCTACTTGATGAACCTACAAACGATCTAGATGTCGAGACTTTAAGAGCACTTGAGGAGGCTATCTTAGCTTTCCCTGGATGTATTATGGTTATCTCGCATGATAGATGGTTCTTAAACCGTGTTGCTACACATATGCTTGCTTTTGAGGGTAACAGTGAAGTGATTTGGTTTGAAGGTAACTATGATGCTTATATCGAAGATAAGAAACGCCGTCTTGGTGACAAGTATGATGCTATTACGAAGATTAAATATAAAAAGATTTCTGTAGACTAATTTCAAAAATATCTAAACTTACTTATAAAATTATTAATAATTTTAGCTCCTGTTTTAACTTTTATAGAATTCTTTATATAAATCAAGGGAGAATCTCTTTATGAAAATACTTTTTTATTCTACAAAAAATATGATAAAGACTATTTTACAGCTCTAAAGAATAAGCATTCTTTAGAGTTTGTTGAATTTTGTTTGAGTAAACAAACGGCAAATATAGCTAAAGGCTACGATGCTGTTTGTATATTTGTTAATGACGTTTGTGATGCTGATATTATAGATAAACTATATAGTTTGGGTATTAAGGCCATTTTACTTAGATGTGCAGGGTTTAATAATGTAGATATTAATTATGCAAAAAAGCTAGGTATACAGGTTGCCAGAGTCCCAGCATATTCACCCTTTTCTGTAGCTGAGCATACATTAGCACTCCTATTATGCTTAAACCGTAAAATTCATAAAGCATATAATAGAGTTCGTGAGAGTAATTTTAATATAGAAGGGTTAGAAGGCTTTGATATTCACAAAAAGACAATAGGTATAATAGGTTTTGGTAATATTGGACAAGCATTTGCACAAATTTGCTCTGGTTTTGGGGGACAAATATTAGTCTATGATCCATATGTTGATAAGAAGAAAAGCCCACGTTATATAAGTTTGGTTGATGATAAGAAGGAGTTATTTGAAAAAGCTGATATTATAAGTCTTCACTGTCCATTAAATGATGATACTAAATACATTATTGATGAACATGCTTTAGATATAATAAAATCTTCGGCTTTTATTATAAACACTAGCCGTGGTGCTTTAGTTGATACTCAAGCAATTATTAAAGCGTTAAAATCAAAATCAATAGCTGGATTGGCTATTGATGTATATGAGTATGAAAAAGATTTATTTTTCAAAGATATGTCTAGTGAGATTATTAAAGATGATATTTTTGGAAGGTTATTAACTTTTTCCTAATGTTTTAATAACAGCTCATCAGGCATTTTTAACAAAAGAAGCTTTAGAAGGGATTGCAAATACGACTTTAAATAATGCATCTTTAATTGAAGAATCAAAAAGAGATTCTAATTTCGTTTAGGATTTTTTTTATTGTTGTATCTATAGCATCCTTTACAATATCAGAAAGTATCTCATCTTTTTCAAAGATTCTTTGACCCTCTACACCATAAAACTCAACATTACTAATATCCATTCCAATAGCATCAGCTAATGCTAAAGATGGAGCAACGCCAACACTATGTGAAGATAAAAAACCTCCAAAACTTAGAATATCTTTTGCTTTAAAGTAGAACTCTGTCCCGGGTGTAACTTTGGCATATACAGCATCTATAAGAATAACTTTGTCGTAGTTATTATCTAAATAAGTCAGTAAGTTTAATCCAGGTCTGTCAGCACTTTCTACAATTACATTTTGGATATTTTTTTCTTTTACAATTTCAGCAAGTTTATCTGCGACAAACCAACCAAATTGATCATCTGCAAACGGAGAGCCAATGCCAAGTATTAGAGTTTTTTGTTTCATTTTTTACCTTTTATGTATAAGTCATCCTGAAGTTGTTTCAGGATCTCAATATGATTTATACTTGTCGTGAGATGCTGAAATGAATTCAGCATGACGGGGTTATTTTAAGTTTGATTATTTTCTTTTTGAATAATTATTTGCAAATTTAAACATAAAAAACATACAGAAGATAGCAACTAAGCTAAATCCAATAATAGGAGAATTGTTACCGATAAAGTCTGTAATTAGATTAACTATTGTTATATTTGTATTTAGCAACCCTAGTAGTTCAACTAATGCGATAATATAAGCAGCAGCTACTACAATAGATAATATTATAATGTTATAACGATAAAATCTTTGTTCTTTTGTATTTATCTTCAAAACTTTTGACATTAATCCAGCATCGATAGAATCAACTATAATCATACCAAGAGCAAATGAGAAAGGTAGTAACATAACATACCAAATAGATAAGCCATTTAGCACATTAGCAGCAGCCATACCTAAAAGAGCAATCTCAGTAGCAGTATCAAAACCTAAACCAAATAGAAAGCCAACAAAATACATTTTATATGGTCTATCTATCACCTTTATTAAAGGTCTAAAAAACTTTGTTAATATTGAATTTGACGTGTGATCATGTGCAGAATAATTATTATTTTTTAGGAGATTCTTTAGAGATATAAGACTCATTGTTCCTGTTAGCAGGAGAAATATGGCTGATATAATAGTTCCAAAAAATGCGCCAATATCCAAAGCGCTAGTTTTTTCGATACTTGTAAAGCTAAAGCCGATAATTATTAGTAGAGTAAGCAAAAAGACAATTGTTGAATGACCTAGGGCAAAAAACAATCCAGTTTTAAAACTAGCTCTATTTTGAGTTATTAGTTGTCTAGTTACATTATCTATAGCTACTATATGATCTGCATCAAAACCATGTCTCAGGCCCAGCATAAAGGCAATACCAATCATACTAAGCATTTTGAGATCTTGAGCTGCTAGAAATAATAGTAATGCTAAGATTAGTAAAGAGAAAATGGTTATATTTTTTCTCATGATATTATCCTTGTATTTGATATAGTTTAATAATTACAGAAGCTCATACATAAAATCATTGTCATCCTCGTGCTTGACACGGGGATCTTTTGAATATTCTAGAGATTCCCACCTACGTGGGAATGACTGTAGGTATTAAATCAATAATTTACTAATGTATTTTGTCGTTAAAAAGTTAGATTGATTATAATATAAACTTATAAATCTTAATAACTTTAACAGAGCAAATTATTAAGCTAATTTTTATGTAGTGGCAGATCATTGATCTGCCAGTTATTTAGTATAATTACAGATAGACAGCACATTGTGCTGTCACTACAATAAATCATTATTTAATCTCTATCAATATTCAAAGTTAAGAAATGCGCAGAACAAGATATACAAGGATCATAGTTACGAATAACCATCTCTGCATGTAGTCTTATATCATCCTCTGGTTTATCTAAACCAAAGTTTTCTAGAGCCATGCGTAAGTCAGCTTCTATACAAGGTAGGTTTTGTGATGTAGGTGCTGAGATTCTGATTTTCTCAGCTAAGCCTTGATCATTAACCTTGATATGATCTATCTGAATGCCACGAGGAGCTTCTACAGCACCCCAAGCATCAGCAGCTTTAACTGTATAGTCAACACATGGAGTATCTGAATATGAGTAGTTCTCACAAACTTGCAATGCTCTTTCGATAGCCCAATATCCCTCAATAGCTCTAGCAACTACTGAATGGAACATATTTCTACTAGGCCATTTAACACCAGTAGCATGAGCCATCTGTTGAATATGTTTAGGTAGTTTGTCAAAGTTTAGGTTGATCCTAGAAAGAGGGCCTAAAAGTATAGGCTGACCATCAACAGTTGTAGAGTGAAGAGCTGTAGATTGCACAGCATGAAACTCTCTAAAATGATCATCATATTCACTAATATGGAATTTTTCACCATCACTAGTGATTACATCATCGCCAAACACAGGGTATTCAGTAGGGTGGGATAAACTTACCATCTTAAATGGAATAGTTGTATCTGGGAATGATAGTGTCGATACCCACTGAATTACATCTTTAGCTTCTTTTAGAGCATCTTTCAGTTTAGGGATTAATGCATGGACTTCTTTAACTAAAGGAGCTTTGTAGAATCCACCAACTTTCATACCATTAGGATGAACAGATCTACCACCTAGTAGTTTAAGAATATCATTACCTAGATGTTGTAGTTTAACACCACGTACAACTTCTTTAGGATAATCTTTTGCCATCTCGATAGCTGATCTATAGCCTAAAAAATCAGGTGCCGCTAATAAGTGCACATGTAAATAGTGTGACTCTATCCACTCACCTAAAAACATCAATAGACGCATATCATCTATCCACTGAGTTCTAGTAATATCAAAAGCAGTTTCATAAGCTCTTGAGAAGCCTGCTTGATATGCCAGAGGGCAAATACCACAAATACGTGCTACAGCATCAATAATAGCATTTGGCTCTCTACCTTCGAGGAATTTCTCAAAGTAACGTGGAGGCTCATAGATTCTTAGATCACATTTATCTATTTTGCCATCTTTAATTCTTAAATCTAAAGCACCTTCACCTTCAACACGGGCTAAAATAGGTACTTCTATAACTGTTTCTCTACTCATAACTATACTCCAGCCTTTTTAAATACATCATCTTGGCTACTGATAAATCTATATTTATCATGAATCTGTTTATCTGATAAGCCTAACTCTTTTAGTTTACGTGTCATTGCATCTAAGTTTGCATATTTTGATGCACCAAAGCAGCCATAGCAACCACGCCCTAGTTTTGGACATATTGCACCACAACCATCTGCAATTACAGGGCCTAAACATGGCTCACCTTTAGCTACCATTACACAAGTAACACCAGCATGCTTACAAGTTGTACAAACAGGGTCAACAACTTTCTCAGGTTCTACACCAAAGAGTAGCTGACGAATAGCTTTAAGTATTTGCTCTGTAGTTATAGGGCAACCAGATATCTCAAAATCAACATTTACATATTCTTTGATAGCTTTTGCTGTTGGTAGATCTTCATCTATGATTACTTGAGTCTCTTGCGGGTAAACAGCTTTTTGCCATTCTAGAAGTTCAGCATCATTTGTGAAGTTTCTTAGAGCCTGGATACCTCCAGCTACTGCACAAGCACCTATAGATATTACATATTTTGCTTTTTCTCTGATTTTTTCTAAACGATGAATATCATGATGAGTGTTTACACTACCTTCGATAAATGCAATATCTACTTCAGCAAATTCATCTAAAGGACCAGCTTCGGCAAAGTGAACAATATCAACCATCTCTGCAAGGGTAAGAAGTGATACAGCATCGTTAATTAGTGCTAGCTGACAACCATCGCATGAGCTAAACTTATGCACGGCTATTTTAGGGCGAGGAGCTAAATTTTTTAATTTATCTTGAGCGGACATAATTATACTCCTTTTATTTCTAATAGTTTCTTAACAGCTGGATAAGCGTATACAGCACCATCCTTACAGACAAACTCTTTACCCATTTGGCAATGACCACAGTGTCCGATAGCACATTTCATGCTACGCTCTAAGCTGACAAATATTTGCTCCTCTGGTACACCAACTTTAGCAAACTCTTTAGCAACATTTTTCATCATAATCTCAGGGCCAACACTCATTACATAAGTATTTGCATAATCAATGTCTAAATCTGGAATTGCTGCAGTTACAAAACCATCATACCACTTCCATGGACCATGAGGCTCGCCAGCTGTGGCGGCTAGAAGTACTTGTGTATTTGGCTGGTTATTCCAGTTTGTATATTTATCTTGGTAAATAAGTCCAGAAGTATCACGAATACCTTGTACGACATACACTTTGCCATAGCTATCTCTATCTTTCATAATCTCTTCTGTTGCTGCAACTAGAGGAGCATTACCAAGGCCTCCGGTCATGATTACAACATCTTTACCTTTAGCTTGTTCTACTGGCCAAGAGCTACCAAAAGGACCTCTGACACCGATAGTTTCACCAGTTTTTAGCTTGTTCATACCTTTAGTTATACGTCCAACTACTTGGATAGTATGCTCAAAGATATCATCAGCAAAATTTCTATCATTAACAATAGATATAGCTACCTCTCCAACACCATATAGATACAGCATATTAAACTGACCAGGGTGAAACTTATAATTTTTGCGTAACTCTTCATCTACAAAGCGTAAACGCAGGGTAAAAATATCATGATCATCTTGGATAAACTCAATTATCTCAGCTTCATGAGGTAAATAAGCATCTTGTGGGTATATCATAATTATTTCTCCTCACAAATAGCGTTAATTTCTTCTGTAACATCAATTTTTACAGGGCACCATGTGACACAACGACCACAACCAACACAGCCTTTAGTTTTAAACTGCTCTCTCCAAGTACCAAACTTGTGAGTTAGCCATTGGCGATATCTGTGTTTTGGCTCTTCACGGTATAGTTCACCATGAGTGTAGCTATGATCTAATCCAAAGCATGAGTCCCATTCACGCGTATGCTCACTTTCTTTACCATCTAAGCTCGGCTGCTCTTTTTCTGTATGGCAGAAGCAAGTAGGGCATGACTGCGTACAGCTACCACAAGATAGACATCTCTCTGCAACATCTTCCCACTGTGGATGATCATATGAGCTAGTTAGGGCTTTTTCTACTTGAGCTATTGGCGGTAGAGTTTTCTCTTGCATACCATACACAGCTTTTACTTTTTGTTCAGCTTGATATGTTTGAGCACCTGTTGCTGGCTCTAACTGTAGTGCTAATATTACTTGTCTACCTTTATCACTACCAGTCTCGATAACAAAACCATGATCAATCTCTGTCATAGCTAAATCAAAACCTTTGTCAGCTTCTGGCTTATCACCTAGAGCGATGCAGAAACAGTTACTATGTGCTGTAGTACAGTTTGCAGCTACGATAAACATAGCTTCTCTTCTAGCTTTATAGCGTACATCTTGATAGGCATTTTCAACAAATACTCTATCTTGAATTTCAATAGCTCTTAGATCACAAGGTCTAACACCTAGTACAGCATATTTTTTATTATTTAAACTTTGATTGAATGTTAGCTTACCATTCTCATCACGTGAAACTCTCCAGAGTGTTTCTTTCTCTTCAAAAAGCATCGGCTTAACAGATTGAACAGGTACGCTCCAACCAAAAGCTTTTTTTGCATCTGTTTTGATGACTTCATATTTTGCAGGCTCTTGTATATCTTCATAGCCCCATGGAAGTTCACTTGCATTATTTATATTGTCATAAACAATAGATTTATCTCTAACTGCTGGCGCCATAACTTCATAGCCTTGCCCTGAGAAGTAAGAAATCATCCTATCTAGATCATCATGTTTTAAGAAATAAAACTGACTCATGTTACTCTCCTTAACATATTCTTGGTAATTGCTCACCACTTAACCAGTCCACGCGTCTTTTACCACCAAATGTGGTTTTCATAAATACATGTGGCTGTTCACTTTTTCTTACGGTTGCTATCACTTGGGCATTTTCTCCTAATGGATGACCCCTTAAGCAGTCTAAAACCTTTTGAGTTTGACTAGGCTTACAAGCGATTAAAACTTTGCCTTCATTGGCGATATACAATGGATCTAAACCAAGTAGCTCACAGGCTGATTGAACTTCAGTTGATATCGGAAGTTTTGCCTCATCTATTTCAATAGCTACACTGTGTTGGTTTGCCCATTCATTAAGTGTTGCGCCAACTCCTCCACGAGTAGGATCACGCATAGTTTTTACTTTACAGTTATTTTTATAAATTGATTCGACTAAATCATCTAGAGATGTTGCATCACTTACTACTTGGCATTGGAAATCTAGACCAGCTCGTTGTGACATCACTGCGACACCATGATCACCTAGAGAGCCATTTATGATAATCTCATCACCATCTTTAAGAATATCTCTAGTGACAAAATCATCATGAATTACACCAACTCCCGTTGTATTGATAAAGATACCATCACCTTTACCTTTTTCTACAACTTTAGTATCACCAGTTACAATTTGGACATTAGCTTTTTTAGCAGCCTCTGCCATAGAGTCTAAGATTATTTTTAGATCTTTAAGAGGAAGACCTTCTTCCAAAATAAGTCCTACAGATATATATAATGGTTTAGCGCCACCAACCACTAGATCATTAACTGTACCATGAATTGCAAGGCTGCCAATATTACCACCACTGAAAAAATACGGTGTAATTACATAGCTATCTGTAGTCATCGCAATCTTACCATTTATTTGCGGTAGTACAGCTTGATCTTCTGCTTGAGCTAAATATTGACTATCAAAACTTTTTTTAATCATCTGCTCTATTAAATGATGCATAGCTTTACCACCAGCTCCCATCGCTAGATCAACAACACCATTTTTGATATTTAATTTCACAGTCATTTTAGTCTCCGTATTGGTAATGTGCCGCACAGGCACCTTCAGATGAAACCATACAAGCTCCCATAGGTTGCTCAGGAGTACAAACTACACCAAATAACTTACAATCTTTTGGCTCTTTTAGGCCTCTTAAAATATCAGGGCAAGCACATTGCTTATGCTCTAGCCCTTGCACCTCGGGTATTTGATAGTATTTTTCAGCATCAAAGTTTGCATATTCTTCTTTTATTTCTAAAGCACTATTTGGAATATATCCAAGTCCGCGCCATTCAAAAGTATCTCTAATTGTTAGGTATTGAGATATTAAATCTTGAGCAAGTTGGTTACCATTTGGCACTACAGCCCTTGTATACTGGTTTTCTACACCAGTTTTACCAGCATTTATCATCTTGATAAGCATTAGTACAGATTGCAGTACATCTAAAGGTTCAAAACCTGCGACAACCATTGGTTTTTGATATTCTTTAGTTACCTTATCATAAGCATTACTACCGATAATTACACTAACATGAGATGGACCTAAAAAGCCATCGATCTTAACATCTTCAGATAGGATAGCTTGCATAGCTATAGGTGTAAGTACATGATTACAAAATATTAAAAAATTATCTAATTTTTTAGCTATCGCGAGTTGTATAGCTACAGCAGTTGGGGGCGTAGTTGTCTCAAAACCAATAGCAAAGAATATAATCTTTTTATTAGGATTCTCTTCAGCTAATTTTAGAGCATCTTCTACTGAGTAGATCATGCGCACATCAGCACCACGCGCTTTAGCTTTGATTAGATTATCTTGGTGAGATCCTGGGACGCGAAGCATATCGGCATAACTACAAAATATTACATCTTTTTGTGATGCTAAAAATATTGCTTGATCAACTCTTTTAATCGGTAGTACACAAACAGGACAACCTGGCCCATGTATCATTTTGACATTTGCAGGTAATAGACTAGGAATACCATAACGGTGCAAGGCGTGTGTATGCCCACCGCAGAACTCCATCAGATTGTATTGTCTATTAGGGTCAACTTCTTTAGCGATTTGTCGTAAAAGACTTTTTGCAACTTTCGGGGCCCTAAACTCTTGTATGTAATCCATAACATCACCCCTTACTTATATTGTAACATTTCTTCAAAATCTTTGAGAGTCTGCTGGGCCATTTCTTTGTCTAATTTGCTTAATGCAAAGCCAACATGGATTATTACAAAATCGCCGATCTCAACACTATCAGCAAGTAGTGCTAGAGAGACTTCTTTTTTGACTCCGCCAACATTTGCTACTGCTTGATTTTCTGGTTTTATTTCTACAATTTCTGCAGGTATTGCTAAACACATTTTACTTCACCTTTTTTAAATTTTTTGGCACCAAGCCAAGCTTGTCCAAGACTTATACCACCATCATTTAGTGGTACTTTTTCTGAGATATATACATCAAAACTCATGCTTTTAAGTTGAGTGTAAACCTCAGTTAGTAGTAGCTTATTTTGAAAACAGCCACCACTGAGTATTATTGTTTTTATATTCTTCTCTTGAGCTGATTTACTAGCCCACTCTACTAAAGCATAAGCTAGGCTTCCATGCCATAAACTACTAGCTATAGATTTATCACTAGATTTAATAAGAGCTTTAAATAATTTTTCTAAAACTAAGCTATTATCATCAGATATTTTAAATAGATCTTTTTCAATGATTATTTGATTAGCTAATGACTCTAACTCCGTTGCACCCTGAGCTTCATAGCTATTTATGTGGCAAATATTAAGTATGCTTGAGATAGCGTCAAAGAGCCTGCCCATACTAGTAGTTTTACCTTTTGGTAATGAGTCATTTTGTAAAAGTTTAATAAGATTTTCAGCTTGTGAAAATTCCTTAAGATGATTAGGTATCTCAAGATCGTATTTATGACATAATGCTAAAGCCATACGCCAAGGCTCTTTGGCAACTTTGTCGCCACCAATATAGTCAATAGGGTCTAACTCACCAACTCGATTAAACTCTAAATTATCAATATCACAATGATAAAGTTCACCACCTCGAGCTAAACCATCTTCACCTAAACCAAAACCATCTAGTACCAAGCCTATAGCGTGACCTTCTAAATTATGCTCAGCAATTATAGCTGTTAGGTGAGCTTGATGATGTTGAATCTGATAAATCGGTAGATTAAACTTTTGCGCAAAATGCGTAGTATAAATATCAGGGTGTAAATCACAAGCAACACCATTAAACTTAAGTCCAAACATATTTTGGAAATGCTCTAAAGAATGCTCAAAAAATTCTATATTCGCTTGGCTATCCATATCACCGATATGTTGCGACACAAAAGCTTGATTATCTTTGATAAAGCAAAAAGTATTCTTTAAAAATGTTCCTGTAGCTAATATGTTTGGCAAGCTTTCAGATAACGGTATTGATTGTGGTACAAGGCCTCTGGATCTTCTAATAGGTAGATTTTTACCTATCACAGTATGAAAGACGCTATCATCACTTTTTATCGCAATATCACGATTATCTGTAACTATTAGATCAGCAATATCTTTAAGTTTTTCGTGAGCTTCATTATTATCCGCTATAATGCTTTCACCAGAGATATTTGCACTAGTGACTATCAAAGCTAAATTGTGAGATTCTTTAAGCCAGCTAGCTCCCTGAGGTTGGTTTAATAAATGATAAAAAAGGATATAATCAGAGCCAGTTGTTGGTAGCATAAAACCAAGCTGATTTATATTAGGTGCAATGGCCTTACTAAGATTGTTCATAGCATTTCTTTTAAGTAAAACTATTGGTCTAGCAGTAGAGTTTAGTAACTCAGATTGTTGTGTGGTAACTTCTGCAAAATGCTTTTGTATACTTTGGGTGTTTAGCGCCATTAAAGCAAATGGTTTATTAGGGCGATGCTTTCTTCTACGCAATTCTTCGACTGCTTGAGTATTTGTAGCATCTACAGCTAATTTAAAACCATTTTGACTTTTTATGGCGATGATTTTACCAGCTCTGATCGCCTGGGATATCTCTGCAAAAGAGTGTGATAGTTTTGGCCCACATTTAAAGCATGCAACGGTTTGAGCATGATAATGTCTATCTAGTGGGTTTGTATAGCTAGCTATACAATCATCACATAATGGGAAATCTTTATAAGTCGTTTTATCTCTATCATAAGGTAGGCTTTGTATTGTACTAAATCGAGGACCACAATGCGTACAGCTAGTATATGGATATAGATAGTAGCGACTTTGTGGGTTAAAAATATCATCTAGACACAAATTACAAATAGCTGTATCAGCTGGAATTTTAGTCGTAGAGCTACCTTGTAGAGTCTCTAATATTTTAAAATCTGTAAATTTTGTTTCAGTTTGGAAAATAGTTTTTTCAATAGTTTCTATACTAGCTAGTGGAGGTAGTTTTGCCTGCATATTAGTTATAAAACTATCCGCGATAGATTCATCACATTGTAGAATGATTTCAACACCATTAGGAGTATTTTGCACCGAGCCACACAAATCCATATCTTTGGCAAGGCGATAGATAAAAGGGCGAAATCCAACCCCTTGAACTATACCATTGACGATAATTTTTGTTATGGTTTGTTGCATTTTTCCTCTTGTGGTGATTTTTCATCATCAGCTATATTTTAAAATTTACTGTAGTGACAGCACAGTGTGCTGTCTTCTAAATAGTTGACAGATCAATGATCTGTCACTACATATAAAATTATTAGTCATACTACTCGGTCACTGAGTACATTCGACTACGCTCAGTAACCACGGAGTCGAAGTGTGACCGTAGTATCCATTGTCTTTTTAAAACTATCTCATTCCCCTCTTGAGAGGGGTGCCAACTTGTTGGCGGGGTGTGGTCACCTCTCTTTTATTAAGAGAGAGGATGGGAGAGAGTTTTTATAGACTCCTCCTAACCTCCTCTAGACTAAAGGAGGGACACTAGTCAAAAGTACTACCCCGTCAGTCTTCGACTGCCACCCCTTCGTACCAAAGGGGAATTAAAATTATGAATTCTTATAATTCTCAATATACTCTAAGACAATCTCATGATGATCTTTTGTTTTAAACTTATTAAAGACATGATTGATCTTGCCATCTTTGTCTATAAAGAAGCTAATTCTATGGATACCATCATATACTTTGCCCATAAACTTCTTCTCACCCCAAACACCAAATTGCTCAGCAACTTTGTGATCTTCATCACTTAGAAGTTGTATTGTTAGGCTATCTCGTTCTTCAAATTTCTTGAGGCGTTTTGGAGCGTCTGGGCTAATACCAAGAACCACAGTATCAAGCTCTGTTAATTTGTCGCTAATGCTACTTAGACCTATAGATTGAGTAGTGCAACCTGGAGTCATCGCTTTTGGGTAAAAGTAGATTAAGACATTCTTTTTACCTTTAAAGTCGCTTAAAGATACTTCTTCATTATTTTGATTTTCTAATTTAAAATTTGGAGCTAGTTGCCCTTGTTCTAGTGTTTTCATATTTTCTCCTAAGTTTTTTATTAAGAAGTTTTATCATATATTTGTTTGTTATCGATTATCAGTTTTTGTTATGTTCAATTACTTCTTACAATTAATAACGTTAAACGTAGATGCCTTAATTGTAGGTCTTATTCCACTACTTAAATCTAAAACTCCTTTCACATTTATAAAATCACCCTTATGACATGAGAAAGCATCTGTTCTATGTTCCATGCCTAGTATTATTAATGCTGAATCTGCGAAAAGATCTTCTGGTAGCTTAATAGATATATGTATACATTCGTATGTATGCAATTTAAATTCAGATACATCCTGAATAAAACCCTTCCAATTAACCTCTACTCCATTAAGACTCTTAGAAAAACGTCTTAGTTCATTGAATCTCCCATCTAATTGCTTAATTGCAAGGAAGTATTCTTCCATTGTAATATCTGTAGGATTTTCATATATCGAACTGATATCTATTCGCTTTTCACTTAATGTATTGGCTTTAGCTTTGGTAGTAGGTTCATCAATATTATTATATGTTTCTTCTATAGGAATGGTTTTCTTTTCTTCCTCTTCAAAAAAATCAACCTTTTTGTATATTCCTATAACAGCTCCTCCTACCCCTGCAAGAACTATAGTAACTAATGGCGTAAGATATTCTACTTTTATGTGCAACACATTTGCAATACCAAGTAATGTAATAACTACTATCACGACAAACAGCAGTAAAAATGTATAAAATAAATGTTTCTTCATTATGTAATCTTAATTTGCTCTTTTTTCATATTTTATTACCATAAGTTTTATTAGCTATTGCGATGCTAGTATAAAAAGTATTTTATAATCATTTTTATTTTAACGATCTCAACCAATCTAACCAGTTATCAAAACCAGCACCAGTTTTTACAGATAGTTCAAATATTTTCACATTTGAACGAATCTTTCTAATATTTGCGATACATTCCTGGATATCAAAATCTACATAAGGCGATAGATCTATCTTATTGATAACAACAACATCAGCATAATAAAACATATCTGGATATTTAAGAGGCTTGTCAGCTCCTTCAGTAGTTGAGATAACTGCCACACGATGTTTTTCACCAAGATCAAACATCGCTGGACATATCAAGTTACCAACATTCTCAATCATTACAAAACCATCTTTGATTTCACCAAGATGTTCAAAAGCATGACCAACCATGTGAGCATCTAGATGACAAGCTTTACCAGTATTTATCTGATAAGCTTTTGCACCAGCTTTACGGATTCTCTCAGCATCAAGATCTGTATGCTGATCACCTTCAACAACCGCGATGGGGTGGATACTACCAAGCTCTTTGATAGTTCTCTCAAGTAGAGATGTCTTACCAGAACCAGGACTTGAAACAAAGTTAAGAGCAATATTATTATTCTTAGCTAATATATCTCTATTTTGCTCGGCATATTGATCATTTGCATCTAATATCGCTTTTTCTAGTTTTACAGCATCCCCTTCATGACCATGATGATGGTGATGACTACTATCTGTTCCACATCCGCAAGTTGTACACATATTTTACTCCTTAATTAAAAACTATAGACTCTACGAGCATATCTTTGCCTTTGAGTATATCTTTCTCAAAACTGCCGCAATTTGGGCATTGCTCATATAGCTTAGTTAGTTCAAATTCATGTTCACAAGTTTTGCACTTTGCTATAGCTTGTTCATGTATTATTTCTAGTTTTGCTTGTTCTAAAATACTTTCTTTTGCAGCCACAGGAAACCAAAACTCAAAAGATTCAATATCAACACCAGCTATAGTGCCTATTTTAACTATGACTTTAGCTATCTGCTTTGAGCTATCTCTAGGTGTTTTCTCAGCAATACTGATAACACTTTGACAGAGTGAGAATTCATGCATTCTTAGACCGAACAAAATAAATACCTTATAAATATATTATAACATATACATAAATTAGATATCTAAATTTAACACGGGAACCCTTATTTCATAAGGCTTTGAATGATAATAATAACCATTTAGAAAAATAACAATGTAATTAATTTTCTATCTATATATAATAAATGATATACATAAGAAAACATTAGTTAGGATGATACATCAACTAACTTTTAAAGATAAAGTAAAAACAGTTTCTATAATAAATTTAGGGGCAGTTTTAGAATGGTTTGAATTTTGTCTCTATGGTTATTTAACAACCTACTTAACTCTACTTTTCTTTCCGAAAGAAGATCAAGTTGCAGCGATGATTACAGTTTTTGGTATCTTTGCGGCTAGTTATATTATGCGACCGCTGGGTGGTTTTGTACTAGGCTCTATTGGCGATAGGTTTGGTAGGCGCTATGCTATCAGACTAAGTATGATTTTGATGTGTATTCCAATGTTATTGATGACTGTTATGCCGACATATCAGTCTGCTGGGATATGGGCTATTTTGATTTTACTATTTGCTAGGATGTTACAGGGCTTTTCAGTAGGTGGTGAATATACAGGTATTCTTGTGGCTTTAGCAGAGAGTGCTTCTGAGAAATATCGTGGTCTGACAACTGCATTGGCTGGGTTAGCATCACAAATAGGTGTGATACTTAGTGCAACAACAGTAGGGATTTTATCTAGCTTATTAACCAAACAGCAGATGCTAGCTTATGGTTGGCGTATAGCCTTTTTTATAGGTTTAATTTTGGCTATTTCATCAACGATACTTCAGAAAAAAGCTAAAGAATCGCCATTCTTTAAAGAGATGAAAAACAGTAATAAAATTAGTGGAAGTCCCTTAAAAGATGCTATATGTGGACCTAAGATGCCATTAGTTTGGACTTTTGTCTTAACAGGATATGTTGGTATAGCATACTATATGATGGCGACATTTTTACCGAATATTCTTATTTCAGATAGAGGCTTTGATGTTAACAAGATCATGTTTATAACAGTTGCTGTATCATGTTTTTATGCTGCAGTGTCACCGCTATTTGGTTGGTTATCTGATATCTACGGCAGAAAACCTCTTCTTTATATACCAATTGTATTGTTGGCAGTATTTGGCTATCCAATGTTTATCTTCTTTAACAAAGGTGGACTAGAAAGTATATTAGTTGCTGAAGTAATATTAGCGATTATAATATCGGCAATGACAGCATCGTTCCAAATAACGGTTGCTGAGCTTTTCCCAACAGATCATAGATATAGTGGTATGTCAGCAGCCTATAATACTGGTAATGCTCTATTTGCTGGGACAACACCGATGATATGTGTTTGGCTTTCAGGAGTATTTAACTCAAGCTATGCACCAAGCTTTTATTTGATAATATCTTCTATTATCACACTTTTACTTATTTATAAAATGCCTGAAACAAGACATTCACAAGAGTTTGAAATCATATAGAAAGATCTTTAATTTGAAGCTGATTTACTTTGAATAAATTTATTTATAATCATTGCTATAAGTGTAATTATTGCCCCAGCAGTAAGTATATAAGCAGGAGCTAATTTATCACCTGAGAACTTAATTGCACTAATAACTATCATTGGGGTTAAGCCACCAAAAACCGCAAAGCCTATATTATAAGAAAAGCCTATTCCAGTATAGCGAACATCTTGCTTAAATAGATCAATAAGCATAGCAGGAATGTTACCCCAACAAAGAGCTGCTAAAATAGCACTGATAACGATAGCTACAAAGTAGAAATCTTGGTTATAAATATATGTATTGTATATAACGAAACTAAAAACACATGTAGCTATAATACTTGTAAGTAATATAAATGTACGGTTTATCTTGTCTGCAAAGAAGCCAACAAGTACACAAAATATTGAAAGAATAATTACTCCAAGACTATTAATCCAAGTGAAATTTTCTATATGTAAATTAAGTATAGTTGTAAAGTAAGAAGGTAAGAATAAGAATAAAGTCATAAAACAAAGAGCCCCGAATGAAACTATTATCGAAGCATAAATTAAGTTCCAGCGATGAGTTAAAAGTAATTTAGTTACGGGTAGAGAGAATTCTTCTTTTATAAAAGGATTAAACTCTTTGATATCTATCAACTGGCGTCTAAGGTAGTAAGCGATAAGACCAAATAATCCACCTATGATAAAAGGAATACGCCAGCCATAAGAGAGCATTTGCTCTTTAGTAAAGCACTCTAACAACAAACCTTTAACGATAAAGCCTATTGCTACACCAGAGATTAAAAAACAAAAAATTACACCTGTAACAAAACCTTTCTTTTCTGGAACTGCTTCACCCACATAAGTGATAGCACCTGGAATCTCACCACCTACAGATATACCCTGAGCTATTCGACAAAAAACTAGTAAAATCGGCGCGATAATACCAGCATGCTCATATGTTGGCAGAAATCCGATGATAAATGTAGATAATGCCATAATAAGAATAGAAATTGTAAAAGTCTTTTTTCTACCATGTTTATCGCCAAAATGCCCAAAGATAATTCCTCCAAAAGGCCTAGCGAGATATCCTACAGCATAAGCACTAAAAGCGAATAATAAAGATGTGATAGCTGACTCTACTGGGAAGAAAAGTTCTGAAATATAGCTTGCCAGAAGCGCATAGATAATAAAATCATAAAACTCAAGCATACCACCTAAGCTTGATAGGAAGAGTGCTTTACGTTGGTTCTGCTGTAACATATCTTTATTAATTACTCCTTTTAATTGTTTATTTCATTCTAGTTAGAATATTATCTTTTAATATTAATTGATGATATAAGGCTGCAGCTATGTGTAGCACAACTAACACCAGTAAAATAGTAGCAAATATATAATGATAACTAAATATTCTTGCACCTAAAGGAAAATCTGTCTTAAATATCTCAGGGAAAGGGATTATAAAAAATATTTTCCACTGATAGCCCATTAGCATTGAGCCAAGAAGACCAGATAATGCCATTCCAAGACTACTGATGTATAAGCCTAAATGGACAATCTTAGCTATTATGTGTTGTATAAGAGGTAAAGGAGGGTTGTAGCTAAGTTTTTTACTAAAGATTCTAGCAATCACTAGCATTATTATTACAAAGAGTGTTAGTAATCCAAAAGACTTATGTAAAGCTATTACCCAACTAAAATCTAATATTTCAAAAGCAAAGCCAAAACCTAGTATAAGTTGAACGATTATTAAAGTTGCTAAAATCATGTGTAGTGATCTTATAGAAAAGTTATATTTCATAATAAATAAAAATATTGTTGTAGTAATAGTTTTATATCACTTAATATTTTGAACTAAAAGAGATTTATTAGTTTTTCCAAATTTTTCTGAACTCTTTGATTATCTGATCATGACGCAAGAGGAAGTCTTTGGTATTATAATCTTCATCGAATTTTTGTGTTTTGACAACTTTTTTATCTTCATTGAGAATGATTTTGTTAGTTATGCTAAATAGCTTATCAGCAAGAGGCTTTATAAACTTGCTTGTCATAAAACTGCGATAATTTACTAGATATAGTTTTGTTTCATGTTCATTTACTGGCACAAAGTAGACACAGATTTTTAGCTTATCAGAATTATTTAAAAGCCAAAAGTTTGGTAGGATATATTTTAACATTAGGTGATTATTCTTTATTGCTTCAATATACTCAGGTTGAATATTTAGAGTTACATTTTCTGGAATCTGATATCCTCTACCAATCGATTTCTTATGTACTGTTGCTAGATGAGTATAATCTAGTTGATTTTCTATACAGTGACGGATATTGTTTTGCCAGATATCTGTAAGAAGAGAGTATTGAGCTTTGAAGTTATCGTGAGTTTTTTGAATAAATTCAAAAGCATAGCTATTATCAATTTCTTCATCAAAAATGTTAATCCAAAGCATATCAGCAACTACTTTGATTGGATATGTTTTTACTTTTAGTTTTGGTATTGCACCTTTTGTTTCGGGAGTATATATACAGCTACCATTACTATCAAACTCAAAAGCATGAAAAGGGCAAACTATAGCATTATTGCAGATTTTGCCAGAACTAAGCTCTGCTCCTCTATGAGGGCAGCGATTTTCCATGACAATAATGTTGTCTAAAGACTTCCAGGCAACGAGATTTTTACCAAACCTTTGTAATTTGATAGGTTTATTTTTGATCTCTTTTATATGAGCTATGGCATACCAAAATTTTGGAATATTTTTCATTGCTGTGAAAATATTTTTCTTATAAGTAGAATTATACCTTAAGCTATTAGATAATAAATAAGATCGAGATATATAAATAATCGAGTGATATGAGTACAAATTCTAATAATCAAGAACTAGTTGGTGGAATAATTTTATTTTCAGCTGCTATTCTTGCTATCTTAGTCAACAATTCCCCACTATCTTTATATTATGGGATGTTAGATACTGTTAATGTCAAGCTTGGTGTAGAGAACTTAGTTATAGATAAAAGCATTACTCACTGGATAAATGATGGCTTAATGGCAATATATTTTCTATATATTGGTCTAGAAATAAAAAGAGAAGTAATTACTGGAGTATTATCGCGACCATCTAGCATAATAACGCCAGCTATAGCAGCTTTTGCTGGGTTGATATTACCAAGTTTAATCTATTTGTTGATAAATTTTAATAATCATCAACTTCTTGATGGTTGGGCAATTCCATCAGCTACAGATATAGCCTTCACACTTGGAATATTAGCCTTACTTGGATCAAGAATATCTCCAAAGCTAAAGTTACTAGTAGTTACAATAGCCATTTTTGATGATATTGCTGCAATAGTTATAATTGCATTTTTCTATTCAAAATCGTTATCTTTGGTTTCTTTAGTATTAGGGTCTGTATTTCTCCTTATGATGATTTTTTGTAGTCTTGTTTTAAAAGTTAATAGAGCTTCAATATATATCGTTTTAGGTTTTTTAGCGTGGTTTTGTACAATTAAATCTGGAGTTCATGCAACATTAGCAGGCTTTGTTACGGCACTATGTATTCCTTATCGAGATGGTGACTCAGACTCGCCAGCTAAGTTTATGGAGGATTCTCTTCATTCGTGGGTTATTTATTTTATATTGCCTATATTTGCCTTTGCTAATGCGGGTATAAACTTCTCTGGTATAAGTTTTTCAATAATCTTTGAACCATTAACTTTAGGAATAATTTTAGGCCTATTTATAGGTAAACAAATAGGGATTTTCTCTATATTAGCTCTTTTCAAAAAACTAAAGATCTTTAAGTTAGGAGAATCTTTCTCAAATTTACAGTTATATGGAGTTAGTATATTGTGTGGAATAGGTTTTACAATGAGTTTATTTATAGGGACTTTAGCTTTCGATGATACTCATTTGTTAAACTCAATAAAAATAGGTGTGATTATTGGCTCAGTATTATCAGGAGTTACAGGCTATGTTGTTTTAAGATTTTTTGCAACAAGCCCTAAGTAATTTAAGAGATATTAATATTTTCATATATAATGAAGTTATAGCTTAAAAAAATAAACATCCTAAATGTTTGAAGGTATACAGCAAGATAAGTCTAAAAACTTTTGTTTAATGAGTTGGAATACATATAAGATAGATCATAAAGATTCTCAAACATTTAACTCATATATTAATCAGGTTCATGCTGAGCATGATATTGATATCTTTTGTTTACAAGAGGCTGTTCACCATCATGAGACTAGGTTTCCTGTCGATAAATTTGATATTAACTTTGCTTCAAATATTGTATTGCGTTCGCATAATTATGGTGTAGCAACAGTTAGTCACTATCCTGTGATAAAAAATGTCAGGATACTTACAACTCATAAAGAATCAGTTATAAATACTCATAAAGCATCTTTGATTACTCATTTTAATATTGATGATACAAAAGTTGTTGTGGTAAATATTCATGCGATAAATTTTAAAAGTAATAAAGTCTATGAGTATGAATTTGAAAAGATAAAAGAAGTAATAAACCCAACAAAGTATAAATATCCAATAATAATTGCTGGAGATTTTAATTCTTGGAATAGAAAAAGAGTTAAGTTTATAAAAGATTTTTGTCGTGAATTTAACTTTAAAGTAGCGTTTCTTGAAGAAGCAGAGCTAATTAAATCTTTTCAAAAGAATCATTTGGATTTTGTCTTGTATCGAGGATTAAAATTAGAAAAAGCATGTGCTTTAGATTGTCAAAGAATATCAGATCATAATCCAATTATTACTAATTTTTCTATTGAATAATTTAGCCACCAAATGATTTTGTTTTATCATTTATAATGTCATAGCACAGATCAGTTAGCTCAGCAACAGAGTACTTTTTAGGGTCTATTTGTTCTCCAAAAGACATTCTTGCTATACCAGGTTTGATAAAATCTCCTTTTTTACGTCCAAAGAAAACGCCAAAATTATGTGCCACAGGAATTATTGGAACATCTGTTACAGTAGCTAACTTCATTGCTGAGCGATGGAACTTAGGATACTCACCAACTGGAACTCTTGTACCTTCTGGGAATATAATAATACTAAGCCCTTTATTTTTAACTCTATCTTTACCATCTTCTAGAACTTTCTTGATAGCAGAAAGTCCTTTAGATCTATCGATACCTATTGCTTCAGCAAAATGATTAGTCTTACCAAAGACAGGCTTTTCTAAGAGCTCTTGCTTCATTACAAAACAGCTTTTGCGAATTAGCCCATAAAAAACAAAAGTCTCTAGCATTGATTGATGTTTTGAGACATAAATACACGGGTAATCTGGGATATTCTCTTTTCCTTCTATTTTTACATAGATTTGTAGCAGAATAAACACACCTAGCCTATATAAACATGACCATAGCCAACATACAAAAAGTCGTACCCTTAGCGAAGCCCCTAAAACACCAACAATATTCATTAAAATACAGCAGAAAGCTAATACAACATTAGCATATATTTTAAATACATGCATTCTTGCTACTAATAGCAGATGAATAAGTTTTTTCATCTTTTTTCCTTAACCTTTAACCTTTGAACTCTTTTGTTTTTTCGGTTATCACTTTGTGGCAATAGCTTGTAAGCTCTTTAGAGTTAAACTCATGAGGGTCAATTCTTTTACCAAAGTCTATCCTAGCAATACCCGGTTTGATAACTTGCCCCCATTTTTTTGGGAAAAACTTACCAAAATTATGTGCTACAGGAATAATAAAAGCATTCGCATCTGAAGCTAGTTTCATTGCAGAGCGTTGAAATTCAGGATACTCGCCAACTTCAACTCTTGTTCCTTCTGGGAATATCACAACATTTATACCATCAGCTAAGCTTTGTTTACCATCAGTAACAACTTTTTTTAGAGACTCTCTTGGTTTGTTTCTATCAATAGCTATACTTCCTAAGTTTTCCATTGCAGAGCCAAATATTGGAGCTTCAAATAACTCTTGTTTCATAATAAAGTGACACTTACCAACTAGTCCGTAAAACATAAAGGTTTCAAGCATCGATTGGTGTTTTGAAACATAGATGCAAGGGTAATCCTTATCTATATTAACTTTACCTGTAACACGAATATAAACCTGCAAGAATACTAACATACCTATCCAGTAAAGATAAGTCCATACATAGCATACAGCCATTCTCCATGATATAGGTAATTTGAAAAAAGTAAAAATATTTATAAGAATACTACAGCCACCAATTACAGCAAAAGAGTAAAGTTGAAAGGCTGTCATTCTTATCCACATCAGGGCGTTCCAAATCTTTCTAAGAAAAGATTTCATTGAATAATCTCCATATAATTTTTTATAAAAAAATAGCTCTACATAAATATAGCACCCAAAACTAAGGTACAATTTTATCTCCACTATTATACACTTTTTGAAGTCATCTGCCGATAGAAAAATCAATAGAAAAAATATAAAAGTTATCACCAGGTGTTGAAAGCATTAGACCTCTTGCGAAATACTACTTCAGAGGCATTTTATTTCTAAGTAGGTATTTTCTTTTTAGAATCCGTTTTGTAAATTAACTATTCCAGCCACTAAATTAAACCTAAGATTAGCTTTTTTACCAAAACTTCTATAGGTTTCACCCAGTATACGAAACTTTTTAATTTCTGCAATTTTATGCTCAACATAAATCCTAATCTTACTAAGCCATTTATTATAATTCTTCTGCTCTATACTTAAAGAACCTCCTTTGGGCTTTTTATAGGGGAGTTTTACTTTAGTAGATTCATTTTGAATACCTTGGTAGCCATTGTCACAATATTTATCAACATCACGAGCTAATTTATCTGATTTTCTGCGAACAGTTATATCATGAACACTGCCTGGATAAACCTTCGAAACATTAACTATTTGACCTGCTTCACTGATAGCTATTTCTACTTTCTGTGTATGGCTTTTTTTCTTCCCTGAATAGTTAGCCTTTCTTCGTTTTAATTTCTTAGGTCTCTGGATTGGCTGTTCTGTTGCATCTATTA
This sequence comes from Francisella uliginis, assembly GCF_001895265.1. Classification (NCBI taxonomy): domain Bacteria; kingdom Pseudomonadati; phylum Pseudomonadota; class Gammaproteobacteria; order Thiotrichales; family Francisellaceae; genus Francisella; species Francisella uliginis. The sequence goes on along the minus strand of NZ_CP016796.1, from coordinate 2,187,352 downwards.
AAAGTCTTTCTACTTTTTGATTAGTCATGCTTCTATCTTTTTTTATATGTATTTCTTTAACTAGTAGTAACTCTACTCGTCTAATTAGGCGATTTACATTTGATTCATCTAATCCTATCAAGTAGCCTAAAAATTCTTGTGTCATATAGCAACGATAATATATTAAAACTAACAATAATCTATCTGCATGATTATCAACTTTTGGCTTTCTGCCAATCCTTGGAAATCCTTCATCTAAGGATTTTGAGGCATCGGTTAAGATTTTATTGAAATGTTTTAGTTTTAAACCTGTTAGTTTTCTAAATATTCTGGCTTTCTTTGACAATATTGCGTAGCTTATTTGCATTTTTATGGATCTCTTAAGCAATCTTTCTATATATATGGTGAATAATTAGTATTTCGCAAGAGGTCTATTAATAATTTTGTAAAAAATAGGGTTAAAAATTTTTGTAATAATCAACTTATATATCTATGCAATAAATAGCAAGGACCATTAAGTCTTATAAGTTACAAAATGTTACATTTAATAAATATCTTGGATAAATTTGCATATTAATATAATGATCGCATTTGAACAAAAAGTAATTAAAAATGGAGATTTAAAATGAAAAAGATTAAAATTTTATTATGCGCTATTGTAATATCTTTACTTGTTGGTTGTAGTACCACACAGATGGCAATAACTGGATTAGTGTTAGCTGGAACAGCTGTTGGATATCTTGCATATAATTGGATGAAGGACCCTGATGCTTCTAATGCTTATGCAAAATCACCTGAAGCAGTTACTAAAGCGGTTAAGGAAACCCTTAGTGAAAATCAATATAGTATTATTAAAACAGATGATAATAATAAAGATAATACTTATATGATAGAGGCTGAAAATACTCAAGGTAAGAAGGTTAATATTGCGATTAGCCCTGTTGAAAATAATCAAAATGAAGCAAAAGTTTATATTAAAGGTGCTACACATGATGGTGTAACTAAAGCTGAATCACAAATTTTGATGAATAGTATTAGTGCAAAACTAATGTGGTAATATAAGTATCTGACTTTTTATAAAGCTCTAAAGTAACTAAGAATCAAGTGTTCTAAAACATTATAGAACGAGCTTTTATTGATCAAGCTAGGCTTAAATATATCTTAGCAGATAGTTGGTTTTGCTCTAAAGATAATATTAGTTTGATACTTGGCATGAAATCAAATAGAGTTGAGATTTTAAGTTATTATGTAAGCAAAAATAACTATTTTATTAAATTCTCGGAACTTGATATTACTGATGGAGAATCTTTAAAAATATGGCTTAAAGGTGTGAATTTTCTTCAACTTTTAACAAAAAAGTTTTCATAAACGAAAATAGCACAAAAGGGATTTTATATTTTTTAACAAATAACTTAGAAATAGATTCTAATCAGTTATATCATGACTATAAAAAAGATAACAAATAAAGGTTTATAGTTAATCCGAATATCTTTTGCAAAATAGAGCCTGTCATTCCGGACTTGATCCGGAATCTCTAAAGTGAAGAGATCCTTAATTAAGTTCAGGGTGACCTCATAAAACTACATAATACAGTCGGATTGACTATATCATAAATCAATTAAGCAAAACTTCTTCTCTGCGTCATCGACAAAAGTAGAAAAAACACAAAGAAATCATTAGATAATCTGAGTAATGAGAGTGAATTAGTATAATTTAAAAGGACTATTAAACCCAAAGTTACAAAATGTTACATCTGATAAATATTTTAGATAAGTTTATACATTAATATCATAAATATTATAAATAACTTAATAGAAAAAATAATGAGATTGAATAAACTTTTTCAAATGAGAGAAACAACAGTACCTCAATTTGAAGATAAGACTAAAGTTATAAAAGATAGTATTAATTACAATGTACCTTTTGTATTTCAGAACCATATTAATCAATGTGGAGATGCTTGTGTGTATATGTTACTTCTATATTATGGACTACCACATACTTCTACATTTGCTATAGAACGACTAGAACTTAATCCATCATTTCCTGGTTTACAAGTTTTTCGTATTAGAAAAAATGATAGAGGAGTTCTAAAAGGTTCTACCACCGATGATCTTGTGGAAAGGATGGATAATTTTATTAGAATTAAGGATTATGAAAATAAATATCTATGCAAAAAAATAAATGAGAAATACGTAGGACTTAAGACGAATAATAAATTTCTTAGTTGTTTTTATTTAAAGTTTAATAATAGAGATGAAATTAAAAAGCAATTAGAAACTTTTGGGCCTTTTATTATTCAGATTAATGAACTTCACTTTGCACTTGTTAAAGGGTTAGAAGAAAATAGTGTAATTATCCATGATCCTTGGAGAGGGGGAAATAGGAAAATGGATGTAGATAAATTCATAAGTAGGAAAGTAAATATAAATAAAGAATCTGAAGTAGTGCGTTTATCTTATGGCTTTTTAGATCTTTTTAATAATATACCAGATGAAGTAAAAACAGCTGTAAATTATCTAAAATTTAGGATACAGAAAGCAAATTCGGCATATACTTATAGGTCTAAATCCTCATATCCTAAATCCACTGACAGAAGTCTTAATAACGTTACTAACAAAGGAGTATTTAATCGACATGGCAATGATGGAGTAAAACGACTAGAACAAGTTTATGTTGAAATTATTGGAGCAAGAACTTCGTCGGTAATTTTTAATATATTGGGTCAATTATTTAGTAAAACTGGGAGTTTTGAGGGAATGTCTGGGAGTGTTCAATATCATACTCACTCAGGAGCCTCATATCTTATTAACGCTCTGTTTAGTTACTATAATGACGTTAATTTAGGTATAGCAAGTCATGATAATGATACATATATATTAGAGTTAAAATCAATATTAGAGTCTCATTTAGGAACTAACTGTTTTGGAAGTCAAACCACCGAGCATAGTAGAAGGAAATGTGGAGAAATAATAATAGAGTATGGTAGATATGCTATTAAGCGACAGCATGGTAGGTATACGGATAAGGAGCTTTTATCTATATTGAAAGGAATTAACGATCGTCAAAGCATTAATGATGCACGTATTATCGCTGAGAAAGCAGAATGTGAAAGCGAGAGGTTTTTTGATAAATATTCTGATAAAAATATTACTTCATGTGGAATTGAACAAAAAACAACAAAATGGTTAAAAGAATACTCTTATGATAGTACTCATATTCAAAAAGAGGCTAGATCTTTTAAAGGAAATCCTGAAGATATTAGTAACCCATCATTTCATTATATAAAATTTCTTGGCATAGAAAGAGTTCTAAACTATTATCATAAATATTTGAACCAATACTTTCTCTTTTATAGACTTACTAGTTATAAAGATGGCAAGAATCCATATTTAAACATTTATAAAGGCTTAGAGGGTAAGCTAATACAAGAAAGAGGATTTATGTCGGTAAGCTTACATCGTAGATTTTTGATAGATGGAGTTAATAATGCTAAGTCTTGTATTTCATATAATAAAATCGCAATAATAGGGAGAGGAGCATTAAATTTTTCTAAATATTCTGCATATAATAATTCAAGTGATCCTCGGTATGTGGGACAAGCAGAGTTTATTTTTCCAAGAAATACGGTTATGAAGATTTTATCAATTTGTAAAGTCAAGAATGATGTCCATATGATTTGTAAAATAGATGAGAAAGAAAAAACAAGAAATGGCAAAGAAACAGTTTTTGATTCATTTTCATTAGAAAAGATAGTTTAAATTAATATTAGGAGTTACTTTTTTTTGAAAATTCTTTAAGGTTGTTAGACATTAGTATCTTAATATCCAAAATAAGATCAGATATAACAGTTGGGAAGGACATATTTTTTCTAATATCCCATGAGGTTTTTAAAAAATTATAGTTTAAGGAGTTGTTATGATTAAAATTATTTCTAAAAAGGTCTTAGAGTTAGCTTTCTCAAAAGGAATTGATAATTTTATTGAGATTTATAAATTACAAGCAAATAAGAACTATGTAAGTGAAACTTTGGGAAATTTTGCTATGAACTTTAAAAGTGAAAAAGCTGTTCATACAAACTATATATCTGATTCTGAAGTAGATCATGCTAATCGTATTAAAGCTATTTTAAATAGGGATGATAATCATGATGACTTTTTTCACCGTTTTGGTACAAAGTTACAAGAGCTTGCTAAAGAAAAGTCTAATGATTGCTTTATTACTAGTTACTATTCATTTATCGTTTTGGCTGTTTTTCATTATGCTTCGGTAATTCAAAGTGAAGATAAGTATAATAATTACCTTAATTACCTTAATTACCTTAATACGAGGGAATTAATGTCTTATTACTTAACACCAAATACGCGTAAAAAAGAAGTTATCTTACCGCTTTATAATATAGTTGGTGGCGCATTGTGTAATATTAATACAGGTCATTCACTACTTGATAATACTGATCAGCTAATTCAAATAGATAATCATGTTTCAGATACAGAAAAATTATGGGCATTTTTATGTAGTGATGGATCACCAATGAAGGAAAAGGTAAAATCATTTGTAGATAAAGATACATTTAATAAATACTCTAATTTAAGTACAGCTCTTTTAGCCAAGAAAAAAAATGATAATCAGCAATATGACCAACAATTAAAAGCGGATATTCAAGGAAGAGTAAAAGAAGCTTTTGATAGATCTCAAACTTTACTAAAAAAATTTGATAGCATAGCTAATGCTATTGCAGCATATAATTTAAAATTTGATCAAAATACTTCAGGTTCTATACCAGGGAAAGATCTTGCTAAGAAGTTATCGAATAAGTATTCTTATGAAATGATAGATGTGCCTATAACTCAGTTTCTAGCTGGAGTAGGGTCGGGTTCTCTTGGCTGTTTAAAAACAATGTTTCCACCAGCTTTTATTACTACACTAGTAACGGAACTTGGTTTTAAGCTAATAGAGATTAGTATGCAGTCCAAAGGTTATGGTGTTATAAATAGACATGGAATAACAGGTCAGCTTAGATCGCATTTATTAAAAGATTATATTGATATGATTTCAGTGTTTATTAAAAACCATTATTATTATATTTTTTCTCAAAAGAGTCCTGATGCTGTTATGCGTAGTTCTCATGTCCTTATAGCAACAATTAATTTTTTTAATGATAGCTATGATGAGGCTATAAAGCTTTTACCAAATCAAAATCAAAATGGTAGTTTATATTATTATCTTGATATGTATGTTAAAGGTAATAGAACTAAAATTGAGCAGTGGAATAAATCTAAATTAGGTAGTATTTATAATTAGTTAACACCATTAAGTATTATTTCTCTATTAGTCTATTTGATTTTTCAGTTAATCTAAATTCATTCTTTCAACAAGTAGTATTAACGTAGACCAACAAAAACTTATTTATTAAATATTAAGTTACAAAATGTTACAAATAAGAAAAAATTTAGTCATGTTTTGAAGATATGATCTCAAGAGTTTATATAGCTATAAATTAAAGAATAAAACAAAAAACATACTTTAAAACTAAAAGGAGATATCTCTAGTGAAAGACTACTCTGTAATATACAAAAATTATCACAATGATACAAATAAGCTTTTATTAGATGATGCTTATGAAAAAGGAAGATTTTGTTTTTCACCTAAGTTTTTTAATAAAATTTTCTCTCAAAAAAATGGCAAATTAAGCTTAAAAGAAAATCTTTCACAGGCGGTATATTTTATAGAAATTATCATGTCAGTTAATGCTGGGTTTATTACTTATGAGGATTCGAACGGTAATATTAATATGGAATTTAATACAGGCAATAAGTTCGATAAGTATCCTTTGAGCTCTACGCTGATTCTTAGGCATGATATTTTACGTAAAGCAATGCTTACTTGTTTGGGCTTACTTAACTATTCTAAATCATATTCTGTAATAAGCTATTTTCATGCTATTTTAAAGGATATTTGTAGTAATTTTTACACCTGTGGAGATCTTAAAATCAAAGAGATCAATAATTCATTTAGGAAAAATTTAATTAACTTTTCGGAAAAATATTTATTTATTTCTCAAGATCATGTGGAAAAGTTTTTACTGCGTTGTGGTGAGATAGGTTGTGCCTATAAAAAAATACCTAACAGGATTATAAGAGAATCAAGCTTTGAGGGTAGAGTTTTTAGAACAGTTACAACTCCACTTAAGCCGATAGCCCAAGATTTAGATGGGATTAAATATGATAATTTAATGTATCTATCGAGACAAAAAGCTTCTGCTATTAAATCTCTTTTAGGTAATAGTCTTGATACGGATAATCAGATATTAACTTCTCAGGCAAGGAAATTTATGCCTTATAGCTTTCGTAATACTTATGTTGTTGAGGTAAAAGGTTTAAATAATATTTGCTATCATTTTGTCCTTACAGCTAGCCCAAGTCCTGAAGTTGCAAATATTGATACTAGTGACTGTACATTAAAGTACTATGAAAGGTTGGTTAATGCAATAAAGGATAGGTATAGAAATATATCAAACGCAAATATTCAACTAATTTCTTTAGTATCAGAGTCACAGCCAGGCAAATTATACATTGGTAGAGATGGTAATAGGGCTGCAAGAAAATTAGGAATAAAGCGAGCAAACTTTCAAGTGACCTATACAAAAGGGCGTGGTATGCGTGACGCAACAAAAGAGGTATTCAAGCACCAGGAAAATCAAGGTACTTATGTTAGCATCTTGCACTGTGAGAGTGGAGTTGATCGTGCTGGGACATTGCTTGAACATATTCTTTATAAATTGTCAGGAGATTCTTGGCAAATGACTGGAGGGATGGCCCATGGAGCTTTTAATGCGATGCTTTACAATCTACAGTTTGGCATGAAAGCAAAAGGGATAGGCTATCCAGACCTAGAACGCTGTCAGAAGCGATTTCAAGCAGTACTTTCTGACAAAAATAAAGAATTTATGACTATGTAAATTATTTCAAAGCTTAGTGTTATAGCATTCCTAAAAGCTTATTCTGTTTAATCTAATAAAATTTAAACCCAAAAAATTCTTTGATGTTACAAATTGTTACACATTGTAAATATTTCAGATAATTCCGTCTATTAATATTATAAGTATCAGAAGATTAAATAATTTATCAACGAGGTAAATAAGATGATGTTAGATTTAATAAACAAAGTAAAAAATGAAGAAGAAGTTTGCTATAGAGCAGAGGTAAGTGAGTTTGAGGCGATATATGCAGCTTTAGAAAATGAAGAGTATTTAAATGTTAAAGATTTATCTTTGGAGCAAATTGATAAAGGATGCTTAGATCCTCGTTATGTTATATATACTGAATTTGGTTACTGGTATGAATCTACTAGTTTTAATGTTAATAGTGAAATTCTTGCTGAAATAGTTCAGGTTCATCAGTTCTTCTTAGAAAAAATTGAAGAAGGAAAAGTTCGTCCTAAAGTTTACTTAGCTATTGTTGAATGGTTACATGCTAGTATGCTGGCTCATGCTAAGTTTATAAAATCAAATCCTGATATTTATTTTGAAGAAGATAAACTAGCATTAGATAATGCTTTTGAGGAGTATATATCATTCATTAAAGCAAACTTTACAGATATAAATATAACCCAGGTCTATCAACTTAAAGATGTATATAAAACTTTTCAGGTTATGCAAGAGGTTGAAGAGGTAGATGAAGTTGAGGCTGACCAATGCGATGAGATAAGTGATATTAAAGAAGATGAGAACCTTTCTTTAAGCTCTAATAGTATTTATGTAAGTGACGAGTGGAGTAAGCTACTACGTAATATAAAAATTTATCGTAAGCTTGTAAATGAAAAATCTTGGCTTAAAGCTGCGGTTGTTTATCAGGTTATTAATACAGCTTTAAAAGATTTTGATCCGACTAAATATTTTCCTGAGACATTTTATCCATACCTTAAAGATACAGCAAATGCATATGATCATTTAATGCATCAGCTAAGTTTGTCTAACCATCCATTATGGTTAATGTTATCGCAGATGTTTAATAGTGATCCAGAGAGTTTTAGTACAGATGAATCATTAGGTGGTATTAGAGAAATATTAGTTAGACAAATTAATAATAATCCTCAGGATGACTCTCAGCAGTATGAGACAACTATGAATAATGATGAGCAAGATCAATTAAATTGGTAGAATGTTATGTTAGATAATTTATTTTTCGATGAAATTAATTTTGATAAGTTTAACGATCTAGAGTTAGAGGAGCTTAAATCACAGCTTAACTATAACGCTCCTAGTAGTATTGAAGAACTTAAGTTTGCACAACAATATAATAAATGGCTTGCGAGTAAACAGATAGGAAAAATTGCTAATGGGCGCTTACAAGTCAGTATTACTCCTTTAAATGAAAACTTATCTTTAAATACTGAGAAAGTAAAATATTTACATACAAGTCAAATCAAAGATTTGGATATTGATTTTGAACTTTATGGGTTTAGTGGAGAGTTATCATTTAATGTTCCATATGATCTTAGCAAGGAGACTTTATGGAGTGATTTAGCTAATTACCAAAATAAGTTTGTAATTGAGATAACATATCAAGAGAGCTTAAAAGATAGTAGTAACTGTCAACCTAATCCGGATAACTGTTGGAGTGTTAAAGGTTATGTTGATCTTGCAAAAAATAATGCTATAGAGCTAATAGATCAAGTAAGTAAAGTTGATAGTTATGTTGGTGTTAGACATTATCTATCTTGCAAACTATTTTTTACAGATGCTTTTGCATTCATTGCTAAACAGCATTATCCAGTTAAAGTGTATCCACAGTCTAGTTATGTCGACGTGTTCAATAATATCTTTGAGAATTTTAAGAATTTATTAAGCATTAACGATATTTATATTAGTAAGGATGTTACAGTCTTTGATACTCAATATAATTGGATATGTGTAAATTGTGATTATCCAAGACGTAGTTTTTATGATTTCTTTTTTTATACACTGAGACATTATCAGTTGCAACTGATCTATAACTATTCAAGTACAGATCCTAGTTATAGTATTGTTGATTTAACTAAACCTGAAACTAAAGGAGACACTAGTCCTGAGTTGTCTGCAGGTATAATCAAAAAAATTATAAACCAAATAGGAAATTATAGCTTTAGCAATACCAATCTGATAAATCAGCATTGGGCAACGCAAGAAGAGTCTCCCGTTGACAGTATATACGCATCGAGTAAAAGTGTGTTAGCTGGAAAAGATCATATATTTGGTTATGCTGTAGCATCAACACAGCTTGAAAGTGCTAAAGAATTTTATACAAAAGAAATTGAGAATACAGAAAGAAAATTAAAATGTGTAAATCTTGAATGGCATCGTTTTCCTGCAGAATTTACTATATTGCCAAAAAGTAAATTCACTCTATCTAAGTCATATAAACAAATCCTGCCTCAGTTTACTCAAGATCTGGTAATCTCTAGAGCAAAAATATCATTTAAAAATTATAATAAGGTTGCTATATATGCAGGACAGACATCTGTATATACAACTTGTGCATCTGATAAAGATATATCTAGTATCGACTATCAATTAAACCAAGGTATCGATATTAAAACACAGGTATGCTCTATAGATGCTATAGCATTATCTTTTCCAGAGTTTAAGAAACCTATTAAAAATCTAAATATTTATGGTTGGATTGATAGTCAAGCTTCTGGTACAGAGACGACTTATTCTATTGTTGCAGCAGATCAAACGGACACTCAAAAGGATATTAATAAAGATATTGCTGCTGAAAAAACTGCCTTTTTAATGCATGATCATACTACTAAAGAACTTTCTTATATAGTGAAGTTACCATCAGCTTTAAATGGTAACTCTAGCAAGCCATCGTATATAACCTTACCGTATTTTGTGTTGCATGATCATCAGGTTATGCCTTTACGTAATGGTACTCCAGTGGCAATTAGTTTAGGTCAAGAAAATGGCTCTATTGATAAGGTTATGTGGCATAGCATGTTAGATCAATCTTTTAATAAAGATTCTCAAATCAATAAAATGACGTTTGGCACTAATGATTCAGCGGGAGTTGTTCATCAAGCAGAAAATAAGAAACTAAAAGAAGGTTCTTTAGAGATATTTTCACAGACTTCAAGTAATAAAACTCAAATTATATCTGATAAAAGTCAGATGTCTTTGGTTTATAGTGAGGAATAAAAAATGAACGCAATATTCGAAAAACAAAATATATTATCTATACTAGTTATAAGTGTAGTAGTTATAGCTATATTTATAATAATAATCAAAATGTATAAAAAGCTTATCCAAAGGTTACTTTTTTATAAAAAAGGCCTTGGTAAGATAAATGGCTTTTTTGCTAAATTATTTAAAGTTAATGCTCTTAATGAAATATATCTTGAGTTCTATCGATCATTAAGCTTATGGAAGAAGTTCAGACTATATTTTGCAAAGAAAAATATACTGATTGATAATTCTCTTAAAATAGAAAATGAGTTTGGAATTTATTTTAAATTAGAATCCAACCAGCTTAGGCTCTATATTAATCCTGAGAAACTACATGAATCAGATATCAAAGAAGCAGATATTTTATGCTTATTTAATAAAGTATTTAAAGGATGTATAAATCTAGTTGTAGTTAATGTGAACTCTAAATTAGATAAGACTAACTTAACTAATTTAATGGATCCTATGAATAAGTGTTTTACTTATATTTCTAAATATTTATCTAGTAATTTTAACTATATAGTAAATATAGTTGAGCAAGATGATAATGTTCCTTATAAGACATGGTGTGAATATGCGCAACTTACTAATATTACAAACTTTTGGTCAAATGAGAAACCTTCTTCATCATGGTTTGATCTTGTTACTAATAAATATACAGATAAACAACTTTACCTAAGTGAACAGCCATTTAGCTCTGAGCAGGTTAGGGATTTATATTGTTTTTTAAATAATTGCCTTAGTCATGAGTATTTTATTAACTTATTACAAGCAGAAATACCCCATAAGATAGCTAGATATAGAGGGTTTAGTATTGACCTTTTTAAAAGAAATAAATTCTTAAAGAGTAGGTTAATAGAAAAGGCTTATTCCACTCAGAAGCTTACAAAAAAGCTAAAGAAAATGATCTGTTTTATAACTATGTTTTTATTAACAGGATGTTTCATAGCTGGTTGGTATCAGGTTAAAAACAATATTAAAAATATAGCTAGCCAAATACCATTGACTTGTAAATATTCAGGATATTTAAGTGAGATTAACTTAGAAAACTACCATAAAAGCTTAAATGAAGTTTTTTACAATAGTTTGATTGTTGAGTTAGCTTACCATAATGCTGGAAAGAAACGCTTAGATAGACTATGGGAAAAGTTTATCTACAATCATGTGATACTTAGAGCATTATCAAAAGCTGATAATCCTATACAAAAATTAGCTTTAAATATTCTTCAAAACCAAATAACAGATCCAAATGTAAGAGAATTAATTTCGGATAATTTATGGTTATGGTCTAAAGTCACTAAAATTCCTGAGAATGTTTTGAGTGTATGGTTAGAGATTGATCATGAAAAGACTAATGCTAAAAGTGTGTATGATATATCTTTTGATGGCCAACAAGATAATAAAACAATTGAGTATATAGATAACTTTGTTATGCAGGTATCTGAGCAAAAAGACCCTCTAAAAGTCTCATTAGATAAAACAGTAACAAATAAAGCTTTAGAGTTAACACTATTAGATCAACTATTAAATGATCATGATTTAAATATTCATATACATGATTCTAAATTAAGTAATCAACTATCTCTTTCATATGAACAAAGAGTAGTTTTAAATCATTTTGTTACTTACCTAGAGCTTAGAAATACTATTGAAACAGTTGTAGATGAAAAAAGTATTCAAGATAAAGTAAATCAGCTATCTAATATTAAAAATAGTATAAAGCAATTAGCTAAAACACCATGGGATAAAAGATTAGCTAGTTTTATGCTACAGAGCATTAGCGATAAGTTTTATTTAAGCTCGCTTAAGGAACATAAATACTACTATAGTTATAATTTCTATCAAAAGAACATAAAACCTGTTAACTCAGAACTTGCCAATACTGTTAAGGCTTATACTGAGATAGGGGCTGATATTAATCCTATATATGCTGAGTTTAAGTCATCATTAGATAAATATATAAAAGCTTATAGAAACTACTATTATCAGAAGGCTACAGAAGCGTTTGAGGTTAACTCTAGAGATATTGATACTTTGATATTGAGACTAAAAAGAATTAATACATCATCAAATCTAGAGTCTTCATTATCGGCTATCCAAAAGAATGTTTTACAGCTTAAAGATGTATTTATGACTGAAAAAGGCTTTAAAGGGGTTAGTAACTTCTATAATGATATTAAAAGCTATAACAAGCTTATGGATAAGTATATTGATATATTAGATAAAGCAAAATCAAATCCAGAAGTATTAATAGATCTTTATCAAAATGATAAACATCCTTTTGAGAAAGATATGGACGAGTTTTTGAAATCTATCAAAGCGACACCAAAACTTGCGAAGCTTCTTTCTCAACCTGCGGTAGTTAGTGAACAAGTAACAACTGAGTTATTACAGCAGGATGTTCAAAAATATTGGAATACAAACTTACAAGCAACATATAACAAGATTTTTGACTCTTTCCCATTTAAAGAAAATTCTAGTAATCCGATAAGTGTCGATACTTTAACGAAAACTATTGGTAAAGGCGGTGAGTTTTGGAAGTCTTATGCAAAGATTGCACCTCTAATTAAAAACTATGATACAAATAAATGGCTTACTGATAAGCAGTTTAAAGAGTATCAAAAGATAGATGAGTTATCTAGACTTCTTTGGGATGCTAATGGTAAACCAAAACCTATAAAGTTTACTTTAAAAACATCAGAGTCTTTGCCAAGCTATAGCCATGTTGAAAGCTCTTGGATTTTCTTTAAAGATAAAAAAGTATCTTATTATGAAGGTGTTTTATCAGTAGGTAAAAATAGTATTTCTGATATTGGTGTTGGAGGAGTCAAACAAACTTTTGAAGTTCAATGGTGGCTAAACAAAGTTGCATCGGTTGCTCTAGTTAGTGATAAGAAAAATCTAATAGCTCAGCAAGCAAAAGAGGGTGACTGGTCTTTTTGGAAGCTGTTAAAATCAGCAGATCATAAAGGTAATACTTTTTCTTGGAATTTTAATAATAACGAGACGAAGGTTTCGTTTGATATAGATTATTCAAACATTTGGTTTAATTAAAAGACTATTTAGGTAGGTATGTATTATGAATGAATTATCATCGAATAAGAATATTACTGTAAAGGAGATGATGAGTGCTCTTAATCAGCTACAAACACAAGTAGAAAAAGATTTTAAAAACTATACAAGCTGTTTATATTCTTCTAAGATAAAAACTCATTTTCCTCATATGTTAACACCAACTTTTCAAGGGTGTTATATTAAAATTTCAGATTGCTATTTAGAGGATGATAGTAACTACATTGATATAGAACAGCAGGTTGGGATAGACATATTAGAACAACAACAGGTTTTATATTCATCAATGTCAACAAGGATACTACCTTTTGATGTAATTAGCGTTGAAAATCAATTTCATGGTGTTGAACTAACATTTGCAGCTAAATCAGAATACTTTAGCCTACAAGATAATAATTTTAGCTTTTGGCTACATTCTGATTATATGCCTATAGAACAGCTTGTTAATATTTATAGAAAATTAAATAACATAGATAAGCTTTCTTTGAAAATAGAATTTGCTGATGATTCTGTGCTTGATAAAAAGGTAGATATTAGTTGTGGTTATGATTATGTACAGCATTCTAATCAGAGGTTTCGTCAAAACTTAGCTGATCCTAGGCTACAGTTTAGAATCAATGTAAATTTACACCAACATTTCTCACAGAAGATCAAATCCATAAGGCTATTAGTACAAGGTTTTTCTATTGAAGAGCTGTATGAAGATCAATTAAATGATCTATTTCATACAAATTTAATACCCGTGGTTAATCAATACCAGACGATTAGTGATAGCTTTGTTATGGATGGCGACTATGAAGTTTATTGGCTAAATGGCAAAGAAAAAATAAATGCTGATTTTTATATTCATGAAGTACTAACTGTATATGCAGATAAGCAGCCTTTAGCACCTATAGATTATAAAGTGATTTATAAAGATGGCAGAGTTGGTTTAGAGTTTAATCAAATCTCCCAAGTTTTTAATAAAACTATTTCGGCAGATATATATGTTAGTCATAAGCTCGATCAAGCATTGATGAATAATTATCATAAAGCAAGAGTGAAATGGTTAAACCAAAATATATCTACATATAAGTTAGAGGTTAAGAGCTTAATTACAACTTCTGACTCTCTATATGAAGCTCATCTAATAGAGCCCTTATTGAAAATTCTTAAAATACCTCATATCCATAGATGGCAGCTACAAGATTGGAAGGGGTTGTTGAAATTTACAGATATATCAGCACTAGTCGATATTCAACCATGGCTTAATGACATAACTATAGATGAGCAAATGCAAACATCTTTGTATTTTAAAAGCGTTTCTGAAAATTATCATGATTGGGTTAGGTTTTATCTTAGACAATTAGAGGTATTTTTGCAAAAAAATACTAAACATAACTTTAGATTAAAGGGAGTTTTTCAATGATACCTTTTCCACGAAATTATAAAAATTGTATTCGCTATATAAATGAGCAGTATCCAAATTATAGGAAACATTTGCATGCAAACTGGAAGCAAGACAATGCTGTTTATATTATCAAGGAAGTTACAGTTGAAGACAAAGTAATAAATATTTGGATTAATATTTGGTTATTAAATAAAGATCCTAAGAACTTAGCAATACTTAAGGGTTGTTTAGATGTTGCTGCAACTAGAAGTCTCAAGAGTCAAATATTAGAAAAATGGTTAACGCTATATAATTATGCTCTTTATCCTGAGTTATTAACCTATCAAAGTAATATTTATCGTAATGGCGAGATCTTTTTTTCTAAAGATGATTATAGTAATAAATCTATTTCGGCTATAGAACAGTTTATTCGCCAGTCGTTAGGTAAATACAGAGTTAGTGTTGATCTAGAATATGTCAATAAAGTTAGAGGCAGTTTCTTAGGTGTTGCTAAGCTGAATCAGCCATTATCAAAAACTTATACAGAGAGGTTAACTACTATAAGTGGCAAGATTACTTTTAGGATGTTAACGCAAGAATCAAGAGAAAAAGTTAGCCAACTTTATGATGAAGTAATAGAAAAGCTCACAAATCTTGCTTTTGATCTTCATGTTGTTTTTAAGAATATTCTATTAGTAATTGATAATGGTTTAGAAACACTAAACTTAGGAGACACGCTAAATAGAAGAAGTTTATCAGGAAATTTTGCATATAAGGTTATAGAAAATGAAAAATATTAGAATAAAAAATACTTACTTAAAAAATATAAAACTAGCATTAATATCAGCACTATTTTTAATCCTTTCAGGATGTGCAAGCTCAAGTTTTAATTTAACAGTTCAACCAAATAAGCTAAGCAATGATGGTCAACCTTTTTATGTCATTGTTAAAAAAGAACCAATGTTTAGTTATTTAGATAGTGATGTTGATAGTGTATATGATAGTTATCTTAAAACGGATAGCAAGGATGATAGTATTTTGGTATATCCAAGTAAAGGTAAACAGTCTATACCTATAGAAAAATCAGAAAAAGAAGGTGTATCGGTATATTTCCTATTCAAGAAAAAACCAAGTGAGGGGCACTGGAAACTTTATATTAATCCAGATAGCCAAAAAGATAAAACAGTTAACATCTCAAAAAATAATGTAATGAAGGTGTCATAGAAGTTCTGTAGCCAGGTCAAAACAAAGTGATAATAGAATAGAGAGGCTTATGATAGTTAAACATACAGTTACTCAAAAAACATTTTAGTTTATTTCTTCAAATCAATATTAATAACTTTGCTAAGAATATCTTATCTATATACATCTTTATTTATAGCAAATGAACCTTATAAAGCTAACTTTACTAATATGTAAATGATAAAAACAAGATTTTTTATCAAAAATAAGAGAAAGTTACAAAATTTTACAAATGCTTAATATTTAAGACACATCTAGTGGTTATCTTAGTGCATAGAAACTTTAAAAGAGTTTTTAACTTAAACATAGACAATACACAAGGGGAGTTTAAATGAAAGTTAATCAAGCCATTCCAAAGTCTCGTATCACAATTACATATGATATGGAAGTTGAAGGAACTAAAAAGAAAAAAGAGTTACCTTTTAGGCAGCTATTAGTAGGAGATCTTTCTTTAGGCAATTCACAGGAAAGAAAAAAAGAGCTATCTAATCGTGAAATTTATGAGTTAGCAAGTCCAAACTTATCAGATGTAATGGAACCTATGGGTATTAAATTAGATATCAGTGTTCCAAATCATATCAAAGAAGGTGGTGAGGATATTAAAGTAAATTTAGATGTAAATTCTATGAAGGTATTTGATCCAAATACTATAGCTCAGCGTATTCCTGAATTAGCGTCATTACTTCAGGCTAAGAAGTTAATTCAAGAGTTTAGTTCAACTATAGATAACAATAGAAAACTTAGAAATTTATTAAATAACGGGATTAATAGCTCACAAGCTATAGAAAAGATTCAAGAAGAGCTTCCTTTACTTGAGTCATACCAACTTAATAAAGATCTTTGATAAAAGGGGAATTTAGAATGAGTGAAACTACATATAAATGTGCAGATATTCTTTCAGCTGCTGGTTTTGAAGAGAGTAATACTTTTGAGCTTATAACTCAAGATCAACTAAGTGATAACAAATCACAAGCTAGTTATGAATCGAGATTAATGACGGCATTATCGATATTACTTAGTAATAAGAAGGATGAGACTGTTATTGATAAAAACTTGATTCATCGAGTAACAGATATGATTGATCGTATGATTAATAAGCAGGTATCAGAAGTACTAGCTCATCCAGACTTTAAGAAATTAGAATCTAGTTGGAGATCTGTTCAAGAAGTTGCAAATAGTGTTAATTTTCAAAATACACAGCTATCTATTATGGATGTTGAAAAAGATGAGTTAGCCGAAGATTTTGAGAATAATAGTGTAGATGTATCTGGTAGTGACTTCTTTAAGAAGGTTTATGTTGCAGAATATGATCAATTTGGTGGAGAACCATATGGTGCATTAATAGGACTTTATGATTTTGATAAATCTCAAGAAGACATTGAGTGGCTTACTGTTATGGGGAAAGTTGCAGAAGCCTCTCATGCACCATTTATTGCAGCGGCATCACCGAAGTTATTTGGTTGTGAGACATATAATGATTTAAGTGAAATCAAAGATATAGATGGTTTGATGGCGCACCCTAGATTTGGGCGTTGGAATGCATTTCGTAAGACTAGAGCAGCTGGATATATAGGTCTAACACTACCTAACTTTATGTTAAGAGCACCATACGATCCTGTTAATAATCCTGCTAGTAAAGGTCCTTTGAATAACTTTAAAGAAGAGGTGAGCTTAACAGCTCCAGATCAAAGTTGTCTGTGGGGTAATGCATCAGTGCTATTTGCTAAGAATTTAGCTAGATCATTTGAGATTACTGGTTGGTGTCAATCAATTTGTGGCCCTACAAGTGGAGGTAAAATTGAAGGTTTACCAGTTTATAACTTTAATGAACGTGATAGTAATGCCTTTGTGTTGCCTGTGAACTTATTAATTCCAGACCATAAAGAATATAGCTTAGCAAAAGCAGGCTTTATAGGTTTGGTTTATGAGAAGAAAACATCAAATGCTTGTTTCTTCAGCGCACAATCACTAAAAGCTAGTGAAGAGTTTGAAGATCCAAATGATAGTGAAAATAGTCAGTTAATTACGAAGCTACCATATACATTTTCAATCTCAAAAATAGCTCACTATGTGAAATGTATGGCTCGTGATGAGATTGGTTCAGAGGCGGATGAAACAATTTTGAATAATAAATTAAACACTTGGATTAGTAAGTATGTAACAACTGTACCAAATCCAAATGCTTTAACAACCTCTTATTACCCGTTTAAGGCAGCTATGGTCAACGTTGGCAAATCCCATGGGATGGCTGGTTGGTATAACTGCAATATCGAAGTTCTGCCTCATATTAAATTTGAAGGCATGGATGTAACCCTTAAGTTAGACACAAGACTAGCTTAAAAAAACAATAACTAAAAAAGGAGAATAAATTATGAGACAAGTTGATGATTATGTTTCAATTGATAACGATAGATTAAGTGCTAACCTTAGCTCATTACAAAATGCACAATCTATTAGCCCAGATGTAGCAATGGAACCAAAGATACTTTTAGGAAGTAGCTTTGCTATTAAAGTAGCAGGTAAAGATATTACATTAACAAAATTTGCGGCGATGTATCCTGGAGGAGCTACTGAGCCTAATAAAGATATTGTAGCAACACTTGAAGATCTTTCTGTTGCTAGTGCTACTATTGGATCAGGTGGATCTAACTCGATGACTTTTGCTGTAACAGCAGATAGTTATGAAGCTATCACATCAGCGTATAAGCAAGCTAGAGCTGGACGTCAGATGCTAACTATTGAAGCAAAAATTGCTACTGATTCATTAGTAACAGGACAGTTTTACTTTAAGTCTGCATCAGGAACTACAGAAGGTAAGTGGGGAGATATTTTAACATTCCAAACAGAAGTGACATTCTTATCTACAGATGAGCCTTCAATTCAGTTAATAGGCGGAGGAAATGATAGTTCAAATGCGATTGGACTAATTACTCTGAATAACATCCGTGCTAGTAATAATTTTGATGTTTCATTAACAACAGAAAACTCTAGTGATAGTGCTAAAGTTGTTACATCTATTCTAGCTAATAATACAAGTAGTTAATTAAGGAATTTATAATGAGTCAAGTACACTGGAGTATGGGACAGGCGTTACTGCCTGAGCATTTCATCTTACAACAAAAGTATATGCATCAATTAAATGGTCATGTAAATAATGTAATTAATGGTTACGATGATGGTGTACTTGATATTGTTATAGATGAGAAGGCCTTATCCTATAATATTTTAAAAATAACTGATTTAGCTATATTTATGCCAAATCAGATATTTGTATCTTTAAAATTCAATGCCATATGTAATGCTTATGAGTTAGACTCAGAGCAAATTAGTGATGGTAAATTAAGCTTATATCTGACTTTAAAAGACAATCCAGATATACAGCTAAAAAATATTAATAATCATGATGTTGAGATAGAATATTATGAGTTTTTCTTAAGTGACTCTTTAGTAACTAATGCAGAGTATTCAGTAAAGCTATTTGAACTAAGTTATATAGAGGATGAACAAAAATGGCAAATTGATAGATATATTCCAAAATGTATACTTTTGCCACAACTGTTTGCTAAATCATTTTTAGGATCTACAAAAGATAAGCTATCTAATATTAGAGAAAAGTTACAGACTATTTGTATAAATAAGAATTTATATGATAGATATCAGTCAGTATATCTTAAATTGTCAGAGATAGAGTTTTGGTTAAATTTACAGCAGGCTGATAGTAGACCAATAAACATACAGGATTTACGAAATAATTTATATCAGTTGTATCAGTGTGCTTCACTGGTATGGGATAATAAAACTTATCTTTATGAGAGTTGTTCACAACCTTTACATGATTGTAATAAGCTCTTAGATCTAATAGATAAATATTTTGGGGTGGAGTTAAAGAATCCAAATATCCACACTTTAACTTATAAACAAGGAATATATCAGTCAGGTATCTTGGATGATGAGTTTTTCACATCAGAATCTAAATACTTGGTATATGAGAGTAATAGCTCGTCAATATCAGATAAGAAGATGTTAGTTAAAGGTTTTGCACCATCTAAAGCTGAGAATATTTTATTAAAGGCTTTACCGGGTGTTGAGATAAAAGCAGTTGATGAGAAAGTAGTTTTAGATAATTTTCCAAATGCTGATCAGGTATTTGAGATTATACCATCTGGAGATCAGTGGCAAGCTGTAGCAGATGAAAAGGTTTTGTGTTTAAAGATCAATTTATTAAATGATGAAATATCTCAAATATATTTAAGCTGTATATAAAAATAAAAACTCATAAATAAAAATTTTTTAACCCAAATTATCTTCTTTAACTGATCAAAATGAAATACTCTAAAATTTAATATATAATTGTCTTTATAAGGTATTGCCGATGATATTTATTAAAAGGGAGTTAATATGCATATCTTGATAGTTGATGATGATAAAAAAATCTGTTCAATGCTTGAACTTTTTTTTAATAAATATAATCATAAAGTAGATATCGTACATTCAGGTGAAGATGCTCTTAAACTTTTAGAACCTAGTCATGATCAATTTGATGTTGTTATATTAGATATACATATGCAAGGAATATGTGGCATTGAGACTTGTAAGAGGATTAGGCAGTTTTCTAATATACCTATATTGATGTTAACCTCATGTCAAGAAGATGTTAGCACGATATTAGCGTTGGAAATAGGTGCGGATGATTATATGACTAAGCCTTTTAATGCTATGGTTTTGCATACAAGAATTAAAAGTATTCTTAGAAGATCTCATCAGCAGCCTCAAGTTTTAACAGATAAAAAATTTATCAGCTATACTTTCTCAGATTGCACTCTTTACACAGGTACACAAACGTTAAAATATAAAGATGAAATGATTCCAATAACAACAGGTGTTTACAGGATTCTTAAATATTTTCTAGAAAATCCCAATATTATTCTTTCTAGAGATCAATTAATGGAAAGTGTACAAAACAGGTCTCTAGAAAGCTTTGATAGATCAATAGATATTCAAGTTTCAAGGGTAAGAAAAATACTTAAAGATATTGGTATTAATGATGCTATAAAGACTATACATGGTTCGGGATACATGTGGACTTTAGCAGTACATCAAAAGAGTGACTAATGAGATCTACGCTTAGAATAATATTAAAAAATAAAATTTTTAGATTACTAACTATACTCATATTAATATTACTTATTTTACAAATTGTTATAGCATCATATTCTCTAGCCAACATAGGCCTTAATAAGAATGTTAGAACTCTTTATAAAGAAAATATCAGCATGCTTGATATGGTTTTAGATTATAAAGGTGAGGTCTTAAAAGGAAATATATTTTTTGATTTTGAGTTTAATGATGCGATTGTATCATTTACAGAAGAGCCCTTATGTAAAAGACATTTGAACCGGGAGGATCTTAGTAGCTATCGTAATGTTGGTAAAGATATTAAGTTTCGTCTTTGGTATTGTGTCTCTATTAAAGGTTATAAAGGCAGATGGTTAAACTATACTATTAAGCCGTCTTTACCTGAAGAAAAAGTACTATTATTTACTAACCTAATAACGACAATAGTTATAGCTACTATTGTTATATTTTGTTGGCTCTTATTAAAAGTTATTATCCCGACGAAAAAACTTGAAGATAATGTCTATGAGCTTGGTATGTCTTTAGTAGAAAAAGAAGTCAGAGCAAGTGGAATTAAGGTACTAGGAAGATTTGCTAACTCAATAAATTTTATACAAAAGAGATTATTCAAAGCACTGAATACGAGAACAAAAATATTGTCGATGATAACTCATGATCTAAAGTCACCTATAGCACGTTTAAAGCTTAGATATGAATTAGGTCTAGTAGATCATAAAGACAATATCGACGATATTGAGCTATTGGAAAAGTTATGCCATCAAATATTGCTAGAGGCAAAAGATGATATGTTTAGTCATGAGGTGATAGAAGATGTGGATATTTATTCTTTATTAAAAAGTATCGTAGATAAGTATAATAATATAGATATAAATGAAATTGATAGTATCTACTTAAAAGGACGAAAACTATCTTTACATAGGGCCTTTGATAATTTAATTTCAAATGCAAAGAAATATAGTGACAAAATATCTGTTAATATCTTGAAAAAAGATCATTTTGTTGAGATAGATATTAGAGATTATGGAAAAGGTATAAAAGAGAGCGAAATTAAAAATATATTTAGACCGTTTTACCAGATCAATAGCATGAAGCAAGGTAATGGTCTTGGGTTAACTATAGTTCAAGAAATTATCAAAAATCATAATGGTTCTATAAGTATAAGTAATCACTATGATCCTCATGGAGTAATTGTTAATGTCCAGCTACCACTTTAGAAACACTATCTTGATACTAATGGTAATAGTCTTAGAAGCTATACTAGGTATGTCTCCTGAAATAATTAATTATAAACCTTTAGTCTTTGAAAATAGCTATCGATATTTTAGGTTTTTTTATTTAACGGCTACATTCTTTCCTCTTCTAATATTAGTTTTGCCTGTAGCTTCTTTCTTCTCTTATAGAAATTTAAATAAGATTATAGGAATGAGTTTTTTGATAGGCTCCTTTCTTTTTTTCATAAATGCGGTGTTTTTTTATTCTAATTCTATATTTAAAATATTTTTTGTTATTTTATGTTTTGCAATCTTGCATACAAGCATGTTTATGTTGCTATATAAGCTTATTCTAAGATTGAAAAACAAAATTTTTGTAGTGGGATTATTCTGTGGTTTTCTTCCTCTAAGAAATTTAGCTATGTTGGTGACATCATCATTGTTTGTCCATGATCCCGTATTAAGAAGTAGAATAGTAGTATACGGTATGTCTGCTATATTTATGGTATTTTTTATATTATATTCTTTTATTACAAAAAATGAGCCTGTTGAAAAACAAATAAGCTATAAAAATTTTTCTATTAGATTTTTTGTGTATTTGATAAATATTTTGAAACAATATTCTGTATTAAGCCTAATTTTTTATCTATTTATGTGTGGAGCCATATTTGGGCTGATACAACAATATATGCTACATTATGTTGTATTTAGTAATACATATGCGGTATTTAGTGATAATATAACTTTTAGTACTTTCTTGCTTTTACAGAAACTAATATATTTAATATTATTTTTATTAATAATATTAATCTCAGTGTTTGTAAGTAAGAGGAGATTTAATACGATATTCTTTTTTTCTAGTCTATTATTAGCTTTGAACATTATATTTATTCTTATTTTCGGTGGGGATAAATATCTCTTAAATAGATTTCTATTGGTTAATTTCATATGGTATTGTACATTTGTATTTTTTGTGATTTTAGTTAAATATATAGATAAACGGAATATTAATAAGTTTAATATAGTCTTAAGTTTAGGTTTTGTCTCATATTTATTTGGATTTATCAATTCTGATTGGATAAATATTTTGTTTGTAAGTAAGTATATGCAGTTATTAATGGCACTATTCATAATAATTTTCATATACCTAAAAATAAGAGATCGCTAGATTTTAGGCTATCAATAAAGCTAATATTCAAATTGATAGCAGTTTCAAGCTGATATAGTTAATCCGAATGACTTATGTAAAATAAAACCTGTCATTCCAGATACTGAATCAAGTTCAGCACAGGCTTTGATCCGGAATCTCCTAGCCAAAGTGAAGAGATCCTGAACCAAGTTCAGGATGACCGCATAAAAGTACACAATACAATCGGATTGACTATATTATTCATCATAATTCTTATCTTAGCCTAACGTTTTTACGAATTTTTACAAGTGAGAAATATTTAAGTTACTTTTTTAACGTATTCTTTTACATCTATTGTTTGTAGGTAATGTTGATTAATTATTTAACTATAAATAAAAAGATTGTTGGTAAAATTAGAATGCAGAAAGGTAAAAGAAATGTTAGTAAAGTCTATCAATGCTGATGTGAATATTATTCAACAAGCTATTGATTCATATATAGCAGATCACAATAAATCACGATTATGTAATTGGCAACTACTTCATCGTTACACAGCGGAGCAAGAAAAATTAGAGTTGTTTTCAAAATGGCTAGCTGATGTTGAAAGAGCAGAAATACTTTCAAAATGGTTACATATTGCTGCGTATTCACAAGAGCAGCTAAATGCTTTTTTATATAACTTTATGTACGTTAAGTCGGTATCTAGCCTATCTAGTCAACTATTAAATATTGCTTATAAAACACAGTCTAAATTTGTAGATATAAATACTATTAAGAAAGAAGCAAAAATTTTAATAGGAGGTTGTAATACAACTGGTTCTCTTAGGGCTTATATAAAGAAAGCTTATGATTCGATTAGTGTAGGTAGCAGATATATACAGAGAACTAAGTTTGATGATTTTTTTACAAGTTAGAGTCCATATGGCTTTTACTTTTTATTCAAGATCTGAATTATATAAAGCTTAAAAATATTAATAAATATAAATAAAGTAAGGAGAAATAATGATAGAAGAATATAAGTTAGAAACTAGAGAAAATCCTAGTTTTGATGATCTAAAGCTGGAAGGTGAATATGTTTGTTTAGAGATTATGTCACAAGAAAAGTTAGTCGAAGGCGTGCCCACTACATTATATAGGAAGTGTGGCGAGGGGCAAAGTCAGGGCGGAAAGAATAATCGCGGTAATGTAGGTATTCTTCCGGGTTTATATAATGATTCTAAAAAAAACAGATATTATATTAAAATACCAAAGGATCCTAAAGAGATGTTTTGTGAAATGTTTCATGGGGCATTAGTAAATCAACTTAAGCTAGGTGGTTATTTAAATATTGAAGAGCCATATATTTCAGGAGCCGAAGGCATAGTCGTTGAAGTTGAAGGATCAAAAAAATTAGCTTTAAGTGTTTCTATTTTGCCTGATTTTAATGAACTATTTGGGTATTTAGGAACTGCAAAAAGTAGTGGAAAAGAAAGAGATAATGTTAAGGAAATAACAAATAGAGGTATTTATAGTAAATTTGTGGAGGGGAAATTAAAAGAAATCCCCAATGATAAAGAAGTTATGAAAAGATCTTTAGCTCTGTGCATATTACAGTCAGTAGCTTTCTTTGGTGATTATAGCTTTCACTCAAGTAATGTTGCCCTGTATGATAAAGACAAAAAGGTTGCAAAAATAGATGGAGGGGCCGCATTTAGAAGCTTTGCTAAAAACTCACCTGTTAATATATTATTTCCTCATGAATATACAGGAATGGGTTTCCATAATACTATCCATAAAAACTATATAGATTATTATACTCGGATTCCTGGACTGAAAGAATATTTACCAGGCTTTGCCTCTTATTATATAAATATGATCAATGTAGGAAGAGATCCAATATGTGATATAGTTTTAGAAAGTATTCGTATAGTGAAAGAAACTTACGCTAAAATACCTAGTGAACAATGCCCTTTTAAAAATAAAGCTTTTTCTCAGTATTTTGGTATGGATTTAAGTATTGATGAAACCCTTTTAGCGAAGCAGTTTGAAGGAATAATATATCGAAATATAAAAGGTTTTCAAAGGATAAAAACAGATAAAAAACAAAATAATAGTCTTAAGCCTGTTATAAAAGAGCAAAATAGCATTTATAGCATTCAGGCTGCGATTCTTCAAATGGTTCTTTCTCGAGGAAAAGATGTGAGATCAAAAGAAGGAAATGTTTCTCAAAAGGATAGAATTAAAAATACTCTTATGGATAATTTTAAGAATAGTTTCGAAATTAAGGATATCGATTTTTTCCTATATTTACATTTGTTATGTACTCCTAGCAGATTTATTTCATTTTCTTCAAAAACAGCTGATACGCTAGCATCCGGATTAAGTAGGTTAGCTAAAAATGATCCAGCTAGAAGATATCTTGGTATATCTCCAGGTAATCAAAAGGTTTCTAGCTCAGATTTGATGAAATCTATAAAGAAGACTTATGAAAAGGAACTAAACGCACTAAAAAATAATCCAAAAATGTATCCTGAATACTTAATTAGGCTTAATGGAAATAGTAAGGTTTGGTAAATACCACTTCTACTAATATATTTGCTTACTCTATGATACATAATATTTATATATTCAAGAATAAGAAGGTTATTAATAGATTAAAAAAAATATAAGGATAAATACAAAATGTTAGATGATCATATAACTCCTAATCAAGATGTTATACAACAAGCTATTAATGCATATATATACAATAGACCTCTTGCGAAATACTAATTATTCACCATATATATAGAAAGATTGCTTAAGAGATCCATAAAAATGCAAATAAGCTACGCAATATTGTCAAAGAAAGCCAGAATATTTAGAAAACTAACAGGTTTAAAACTAAAACATTTCAATAAAATCTTAACCGATGCCTCAAAATCCTTAGATGAAGGATTTCCAAGGATTGGCAGAAAGCCAAAAGTTGATAATCATGCAGATAGATTATTGTTAGTTTTAATATATTATCGTTGCTATATGACACAAGAATTTTTAGGCTACTTGATAGGATTAGATGAATCAAATGTAAATCGCCTAATTAGACGAGTAGAGTTACTACTAGTTAAAGAAATACATATAAAAAAAGATAGAAGCATGACTAATCAAAAAGTAGAAAGACTTTTAATAGATGCAACAGAACAGCCAATCCAGAGACCTAAGAAATTAAAACGAAGAAAGGCTAACTATTCAGGGAAGAAAAAAAGCCATACACAGAAAGTAGAAATAGCTATCAGTGAAGCAGGTCAAATAGTTAATGTTTCGAAGGTTTATCCAGGCAGTGTTCATGATATAACTGTTCGCAGAAAATCAGATAAATTAGCTCGTGATGTTGATAAATATTGTGACAATGGCTACCAAGGTATTCAAAATGAATCTACTAAAGTAAAACTCCCCTATAAAAAGCCCAAAGGAGGTTCTTTAAGTATAGAGCAGAAGAATTATAATAAATGGCTTAGTAAGATTAGGATTTATGTTGAGCATAAAATTGCAGAAATTAAAAAGTTTCGTATACTGGGTGAAACCTATAGAAGTTTTGGTAAAAAAGCTAATCTTAGGTTTAATTTAGTGGCTGGAATAGTTAATTTACAAAACGGATTCTAAAAAGAAAATACCTACTTAGAAATAAAATGCCTCTGAAGTAGTATTTCGCAAGAGGTCTAATCAAAATAAAGCTAAGTTATCTGATTGGCAACTATTTCATCATCATGGTAATTCAGGTGTAGAAAGAGCAAGAATACTTTCAAAGTGGCTAAGTAAGGCTGCAAATTCAGGAGGGTTATTTACTTTTTTAGATAGATATGTTGAACAATCTAGAGATATCACAAATTATTTAATGGCTTTGGATGCTCAAAATATAACTAGATCCAAAAAAGATCAAGAACATATTAAAAAAGAAGCAAAAATACTAATTGGAGGTAATAATACAACTAGTTCACTAAGAACCTATGTAAATAATGCTTATAAATCAATAAAAAAGCGTGAAGAACAAAATACCAGTGTATTATTCAAAAGTACCAATATAGATAATGATCTCTTCACTTGTGAAGAAAGTCAATTAGGAGAAGCGCCCAAAAAAGTGTCTAAAACCTCAGCCCATGAGATTAAAGTTTATAGAGGTGATAATAATTTATTTTTTATGAAACCTTTTAATCAATCCTCTAGAGAATACCAAAAGAATATAGATAATGGTATTGCAGAGGTCGTTTATGCTCAAATATGGCGTTATTTGATTGGTGAGAGAGCTTCCGAATCAAGGCTTGTTACTAAAAATGGCAACATAATAGGAATTTGCTCTAAAGGTTTAAAAGGCTTTACAGAGTATGGAAAAATGACAAATCAAGATAAGCTTGATACAAAAGGTTTGATATCTATTTTAGTTTTTGTTTATTTACTTATGGAAGACGATTTTCATATATTTAATTATGGTCAAATGAGTTTTGAAAATGATAAAGACAAGTATTTTGGAAAAATTGATCATGACTATATAGTTGATAAATGGAATATTTTGAGTAAAGATAGTACTAAATTTAAGATATCTGAACTATCAAAAGTTTTAAAAAGTAAAAACTTAGCCTCTTTTATTAATTTATTATCAGCTAACTCTAGATTTAATCCTGCTAGTGGTAATGATTTCATGTTGCGAGCTGCTCATACTGCTCGTGCAAAAATGAGCTCTCGTAAAAAAACAACAACTTCAAGATCTCAAGCAGCATTCTTTAGGTCTAATTTAGCAACTAGAGATAATGTTAATGAGTTTGATAAAACTATAAATACTATTAAGCAGCGTTGTAATAATCTAGAAAATGACTTGAGCAAACCACTTAAGAAACAATTAGCTAATTTTAAAGGAAAATATCCAGGTGTCAAAACTGATAAAGCTGAACAAATATTAACTTTTTTTATTCAAAGAATGCAAACATTAAAAAATGAACTCAATTGATAAAAATATAAATTTGGCTAAGTTAGGTTTGATTCATATAGTTAACCTGAAAGAAACATGTCATTCTACGACTTGATCGTAGAATCCAATTTCAAAACCTATATCCTTAGAGCTTAAAAACTTTTATTTCTTAAAAAGATAGATTTATCTATTAAATCAACACTTTCTACAAGATAAATCTAAGCTCTTAATTTCTTTTTTTTAAAATTACAATTTTTTACAAACAAGAAATATTTTAGTTATATTTTACGAGTATTATTTTATCTCAAGTCATTCAAGACTCTTACATATAGGTTAGCGTTGAGTGATTAACAGGTTAAATAATCGTATGATTTTTAGTCTGAGTTTAATGTAAAAAATAAAAAGTTAAGGAGATAATACATGGAAGATATATCTTTTAAAATACAACTAGGAGTTATTTTACCAAAGATGACGGAGGAGATCTCAGATCCTATACTTAAAATTTTCGATGAGCTTGTTGGATTTATAAAGTCAGCAGAATCTAGTGATGAGAGTATAAATAAGGATGAAATAAAAGAAATCTTGATAAAAGATTTTGAGATTTTCTTGGATAAAAAAATAATTCCAGAATCAAAGCTTCTACAGGAAAGCTCTAAGGATCTAGAAGAAAATCCAGAATCAGAAAATGAGACAGAGTAAATAAGTATAATAAGTCAAAATTAATAAGATCAAAAAAGGGGAGTAGTTTATTTAAGTCTGGGAGGTTAATTATTATGGTGATTCAACTTATACCTCTGATCTGTATCGTTGGAGGAGCATTTTTTGGCTCATGTATAGTAGTGATAGCATGTATTGAGCTAAAAAATATCATTCAAAAAATAATAATAAAACCACTTAATAAAATGGTGAAAAACATATATAAAACTTAATAATCTAAATATCTATATTTTTAAGTTTAAGTTTAAGTTTAAGTTCAATCAGAGTTTAAAATATGAATTTTTTTGCAAGATTTTTAATTATATTACTAGAACTAAGTATTATTTTTCTAAGTATTTTAATTTATCTGGTACTGATGCCCAGTTATCAGCATCTTCACACGGATCACATTTCTCTACTATATTTGGCCAAGTATTAGCAAGCTCTCTATTTAGATCAAGCATTTGCTCTTCGTTATCAGTCAGATCATCACTAGATTTGATAGCTTCAACAGGGCACTCAGGCTCACATAAAGCACAGTCTATACATTCATCTGGGTTGATTACAAGCATGTTTGGACCTTCATAGAAACAATCTACAGGACAAACTTCGACACAATCACCATATTTACATTTGATGCAATTTTCAGTAACTACAAATGGCATTTTATTTAAATCCTTTCGTTTTTTACTTAATTTTTTTGAAGAAAACCCACAAATTATAGCACAGATAAATCAAAGGTAAATATTATTCGTTTTATAAGGAGAACTATCTTAATATTAGAAATATCTATAAACTAATGATAACATAGCTTCTAGAGATTATATTGGAACTAATAAATATGAAAGCTGAATTTGACCCAAGAAAATTAATTGCAGTTACAACAATATCTGTAGCTATTCTTTTCTTTGTTACTTATCTTGTATCTATAGCAGATCATCATAATACGCTATGTAATCCTTTTATATCTGGATGCTCAGATATAACTCATGCAGGTTTTACATCATATGAGAAATATATGCTAAAGGCTATTTTAATACCTACAGCAACGCTTATGGCAGTTATTTTCTTCTTTATACAGCAACTTTTGGTACATATAAGTGATAATAGTAAAGCTGTTATTAAGCAAGGTAAGGTTATACTATTTTTAGCTATAGTTGGCTGTATAGGATTAGTGATAGGTACATCAGTAATTGATGGGCAGAATACACCGATGCAATTTCACTTAAAGAGTGTCGCGGTATTTTTTGCCTTAATGACAGCATGTCAGGTTTGGTACACAGCTATTGAATATAAATATACTGATAAAATAAACAAACTACCTGTATTGCTACGTAGGTTAGCTATATTAGTAACAGCGATAACTATGGTTGTATCAATATTTATGACACCAACTCACCAAAATCAAAGTATTATCGAATGGTGGGGTGTTTATGCTCTTATATTTTGGTTCTGGACATTCTCTATTACAAAGAGGATCTAAAAAATATTACTTCCTCTTTTTTTCATAGCATTGATCATTTATAGTAACTAATACGTATTTTCTTTTTTTGATAGTTTTATAATGTCGATAAAGTCACTATTTAGCAATTCTAATCTTAATCAATATATTGATAACAACTCTGTAAAACTAAGTGAAGTGGCAGAGAAACTTTTTAATAAAGCTAAGAATGATGAGTTTAGTAATATGCTTAGCTCACCTAATCAGCTTCAATTGATAAATCTATTTATAAAGATGATTGGTGCTAAAAATATCTTAGAAATAGGGGTTTTTCGTGGATTTTCTACTTTAGTTATGGCTCAATCCTTACCAGCTGATGGAAAAATAGAAGCTTGTGATATTAGTTATGAGTATATCGAGCCATATAAACACTTTTGGCAAGAAGCAGGCATTGATGACAAAATTAATTTAAATATAGCACCAGCTATAGAGACTTTAGATAAGTTTATGAAACTAGACAAAAAGTTTGATTTTGCCTATATTGATGCTGATAAAGAAAATTATATAAATTATTACGAGAAAACCCTAGATTTAATGAATTCTGGTGGGATTATTGCTATAGACAATGTCCTTTGGTCTGGTAAAGTTGCTGATAGCTCAGATAATGATTCAAGTACAGTTACTATTCGTAAGCTAAATGAACTGATCCATAATGATAATAGAGTAGAGGCTTGTATTATTCCTATAGGTGATGGAGTGAATTTAGTAAGAAAGTTATAAACTATTTTGCTAAATCAATATGTTT
Organism: Francisella uliginis; assembly: GCF_001895265.1. Taxonomy (NCBI): domain Bacteria; kingdom Pseudomonadati; phylum Pseudomonadota; class Gammaproteobacteria; order Thiotrichales; family Francisellaceae; genus Francisella; species Francisella uliginis. The sequence goes on along the minus strand of NZ_CP016796.1, from coordinate 2,156,144 downwards.
TAAAGCATCTTTAGTTGCATTTATTGTTTCTTTTATATTTTCTCCTTTTGCTAAAACAACGCCCATTCTACGCTTGCCGTGTATTTCTTTTTTACCAAAAATACGTATATCAACATTTTCTAGTTCTAAAGCTTTATCAATACCCTTAATATTTGGGTTATTAGACTCTCCCTCAAGAAGTATTGCAGCCGAAGCAGATGGTTGTAATGTTTTTATCTGAGGTATGGGTAACCCAAGTATTGCACGTAGATGTAACTCAAATTCATTTATGTTTTGCGATATTAGTGTGACCATACCCGTGTCATGAGGACGAGGAGATACTTCATTAAAAAACACCTCATCACCTTTTATAAACAGCTCAACGCCAAAGATACCATAGCCACCTAAAGCATCTGTTATTTTCTTAGCTATTTGTTGCGATTTTTCTAAAGCTTTTTCAGACATAGTATGAGGCTGCCAAGAGAAACGATAGTCACCATCTTTTTGGATATGACCAATAGGGTCGCAAAAGGAAGTACCATCTTTGTGACGTACAGTTAAAAGTGTAATTTCATAGTCAAAATCTATGAATTGTTCAACAATTACACCTTTTGCATGCCCTCTTGAATCACTTTGAGCATAGTCCCATGCTTCTTCGATTTGTTTAGAATCTTTAACTATAGATTGTCCTTTACCTGATGAGCTCATCACAGGTTTAATAACATACGGAAGACTTATCTTTTTAACAGCATCTAGATATTCTTCTTCAGAATTCGCAAATGCAAATTTTGAAGTTGGTAAATCAAGGTCTTGTGCTGCCAGAGCCCTTATACCTTGGCGATCCATGGTTAGTTTAGTGGCTTTGGCACATGGGATGATATTAAAACCTTGGTTTTCTAACCTTATCAAAGTATCTGTATTTATAGCTTCTATCTCTGGGACAATATGTGTAGGAGCTTTATCTAAAATCAGCCTCTCTAGCTCACCACCATCTAGCATGTTTATAACATAGCTCTCGTGAGCTACTTGCATAGCCGGAGCATTATTATAACGATCAACGGCAATTGTATGTATACCTAATCTTTGAGCTGCTATTATAAATTCTTTACCAAGCTCACCAGAGCCTAGTAGCATTATTCTAATATTATTCATAAATTCTTCTTATAAAAAATAGTTGTTATTCATATAATATCTTTAATTTTTATTAATTTCATTTGCTAAGTATTTGGCTATATTATATTTGTTAAATTTTATTGCTAAATCTAATGCTGTTTTTCCATTTTTATTTTTTATACCTAAATTAGCTCCTGAATTAACTAGTGCTTTAACTATTTCTATATCCCCTATTCTTACTGCTTGCATTAGAGCAGTTTCATCCTCTGGACTTAGGTAGTCAACTTTAGCACCAGAATTAATTAGAGCTTTAACAATATTTGAATTTCCTTTTTTAGAACAAGCATTAGATAAAACACTTTCTTCTAATATATTTTTTGATATGGCATTCACATTAGCACCTGAGTTTATCAAGACATTTACTGTTTTTAGATTACCACTCGTTGTGGCGTACATTAAAGGTGTAAATCCGTCTTGATCAAATGAGTTTACATTTGCGCCATGACTAATTAATAAGAGCACAACATCACTATGGCCGCCTAAGCAAGCTAAAGCCAAAGAGTTGTTGTCAATTTTAGCTCCCATATTAATTAAAGTTTGAGTATTTTGAATATTACCAGCAAAGCTTGCATAAGATAAAGCAGTAGAACCAACAGTATTTTTGGCATTTATATTAGAGCCGCTTTTAATTAATGCTTTTATAGTTTCAGATTGCCCTTTGATTGCGCTAACTTTCATTAAAGGAGTTACCCCATGACTATCATAGCTATAACAAAAAGTAATGAATAAGGAAAAATAAATTGTAATAATAGTCTTTTTCATATTTAGAAATACTTTTTTCTTTTATTATTAATGATAAAGAAGAAAAAAGATTTTAGAAGAAGATTTATTTAGAGAAAACTATATTATTGTTAGTGTCGACATCAACAACGATTTTCTCTTCAGCTTTAAACTCACCATCTAGTAGTTTAAGAGCTAAAGGATTCTCTAAGTTGTTTTGGATAGCACGCTTAAGCGGTCTAGCTCCAAACACAGGATCAAAACCAGCATCAGCTAGTTTATCCATAGCATTTGGTGTGACTTCTAGAGCAATTTCCAAATCAGTTAAGCGTTTTTCTAAGCGCTTGATTTGTATCTTAGCTATTTCTGTAATCATCTCTTTATTTAGAGGTTCAAATACAATAGCATCATCAACTCTGTTTACAAATTCTGGTCTGAAGTGGCTAAGCACCATTTCCATTACAGCAGATTTTACTGTTTCATAGTCTTGGTCTTGCATTTCTTGAATCTTATGAGATCCAAGATTTGAAGTCATAACTATTACAGTGTTTTTAAAGTCTACTGTTCTACCTTGGCCATCAGTTAAACGACCATCATCCAATACTTGTAGTAGTATGTTAAATACATCAGCATGTGCTTTTTCAACCTCATCTAATAGAATTACTGAATAAGGCTTTCTTCTGACATGCTCTGTTAAATAGCCACCTTGCTCATAACCAACATACCCTGGAGGAGCACCAATCAATCTAGCTACAGAATGTTTCTCCATAAACTCAGACATATCTACTCTAAGCATTGCATCCTGGTCATCAAACAAGAATTCTGCTAAAGCTTTTGTAAGTTCTGTTTTACCTACACCTGTTGGACCTAAGAACATAAATGAACCTATTGGTCTATTTGGATCAGATAAGCCGGAACGAGATCTTCTAACAGCATTAGAGACTGCTTTTATAGCTTGATCTTGACCAATTACTCTTTTATGTAAGAAGCTCTCCATATTTAGAAGCTTCTCTTTTTCTCCTTCCATCATTTTAGATACAGGTATACCAGTAGCTTTTGATACTACATCTGCTATCTCATTCTCAGTAACAGATGTTCTAACAAGCTTGTTCTCAGAAGGTTCTGCCTCAGTTTCTTCTATTTGTTTTATTTGAGTTTCAAGTTCAGGTATTACACCATATTGTAGTTCTGACATCTTTGTCAGATCACCAGCTCTTTGGTATTTTTCTAGCTCAAACTTAGCTTTCTCAAGTTTTTCTTTAAGCTTACTAGCTCCTTGCATCTTAAGCTTTTCAGCTTTCCATAGCTCTTCAAAACCTTTATATTCAGATTCTAAGCCTTTTATTTCTTCTTTAAGTATTTCTAGGCGTTTTTTTGTAGCTTCATCTTTTTCTTTTTTTAGCTGCTCACGTTGCATTTTAAGCTGGATGATTCTACGGTATAAACTTTCCATTTTCTCTGGTTTAGAATCTATTTCCATACGGATTTGGCTACCAGCTTCATCAACTAGATCAATAGCTTTATCAGGAAGTTGTCTATCGCTTATATATCTATGTGATAAAGTAGCTGCACTTACAATAGCAGAATCTGTGATATTTACACCATGGTGCAGCTCATATCTCTCTTTTAAGCCTCTAAGTATAGCAATAGTGTCCTCAACTGTAGGCTCATCAACTAGCACTTTTTGGAATCTTCTCTCAAGAGCAGGATCTTTTTCAACATACTCGCGATATTCATCTAGAGTTGTTGCACCCACACATTTTAATTCACCTCTTGCTAGAGCAGGCTTAAGCATGTTGCCAGCATCCATAGATCCTTCGGATTTACCAGCACCAACCATAGTGTGTAATTCATCGATAAATAAGATTACATTACCATCTTGTTTTGCTAGTTCTTTTAGTACAGATTTTAAGCGCTCTTCAAAGTCACCTCTAAATTTTGCACCTGCCAATAGAGCACCCATATCTAGAGATAGGACTTTTTTACCTTTGATACCTTCTGGAACTTCATTGTTTATTATTCTTTGAGCTAGACCTTCAACAATCGCAGTCTTACCAACACCAGGCTCACCAATAAGAACTGGATTATTCTTTGTTCTACGCTGTAATACTTGTATTGTTCTACGAATCTCACTATCTCTACCTATAATAGGATCTATTTTTCCTTTTTTTGCTAGATCTGTTAAATCAACAGTATATTTATCTAGCGCTCCTTTCATATCTTCTTGATTTTGGTTACTCACTTTTTCTCCCCCTCTATAATCATCAACTGCTTTGGTAATTTTTTCTTTTGTTATATTAAACTTATTATATAATCCTGCCAGACTCTTATCTTCTATTGATGCTAATAAGAAAATCTCACTTGAGATAAACTCATCGCCATTTTTATTTGCTAGATCTTGCATTTTATGTAATGTAGTTATTAAATCTCTAGATGGAGATACTTGTGAATTACCTTCTCCTGATAATACAGCTACTCCATCGACAATATCTTTAACTGCTTTAGTAAAATCTTTTGAGTTAACTCCACAGACACTTAGTATAGATGTCACCACACTGTCATTTTGCTCTAATAGAGCTTTTAACAAGTGGGCAGATGTAAACTCAGTAGCCTTTTGCTGAAATGCATATGATTGAGCTTCAGCCAAAGCTTCTTGTAGTTTTATTGTGAACTTATTTATATCCATTACTTAATTTCCCCTTAATAAAAAATTATGTACTATATATCTAGGGGCGTTAATTATTTTTTCAAGGAATAAGTTATTTTTATTAGAAAAAATATACATATAAGATTATCTATATTGTTAGATAGTGTTGTTATAGATTTATTAAATTTATTTAAGTAATATTGTTGCAAATCTATTAAAATTCTAAATTTAATATGCCGATTGGTTTATAGAGTATATAACTTTTCTATACTCAAAATATCTTTTGTCTATGCTGAGTAAATTCTGTTTTAAAAAGAGAAATGTATAAATCTTTTTTGAAAGAAAATCTAAAAAAATATTAAAGATTATGGTGTGACTTTTGTTAATTTATACCATTTTGGTAAAATATAACTACAATACCAACATAAAAGGAGTCAATATGTCACTCATAAAAGATAGAGAAAAAGAGAAAGAAAATAAAGAGGCTCTACATTTAGATATTGATGAAAGTGTGGTTGCTGAGTTACAAGAATATCTAAAGTGGGCAAAGATTGAAGATAAATCTCATTTTATAGAAGAAGCCTGTAAGTATATATTCCAGACAGATAACGATTGGAAAAAATTTAAAAAAGATCACTTTGAAGCTACAGGTTCTCACCTTATCGATAAAATAGAAACTGATTTTGATATTACTAATCAAATGGTTAAGACTGTTGATTTAATCTGCCAATAAATTTATGAATTTTGTAAAATATAGCTATAGCAGTAGATATTTATATTTTAACAGTTATGGATTTTTTCTTTTTAGGATTAGAAGAATCATTAGGTAGTGATAATAAGTTTGTAAAGCTAAACAAGTTAGTTACCTTTGAAAAGTTTAGGAAAACACTTAAAGGTATCTATACTCAAGATATGACAAGGCAAGGTAGACCCGCCTATGATAGTATAATGATGTTTAAACTTTTGTTACTAGGGCAGTGGTATAGTCTAAGCGATAGAGAATTAGCATCTAGTTTAAGGCTAAGAATTGATTTCATGTATTTCACAGGTTTTACGCCAACGTCTAACTTACCTGATTATAGTACTATTAATAAGTTCAGAAACTTATTAATAGAAAAGAAAAAATATAAAAGGCTACTTAAAGAATTTAACAAACAGCTAGAAGCATTAGGCTTATCGATAAATAATGCCAAAGGTGCAATTATAGATGCTACCTTAGTTGAATCTGCAGGCAGACCTAATAAGCATATGGATAATCCAGTAGAAGATAGAAAAGAAGACAAAACCTCTATTCCTGATATTTCATATGGTAAAGATGTAGATGCAAGATGGATTAAGAAAGGTAATAAGAGTCATTATGGCTATAAAGTTTTTGCTAGTGTAGATGATAAGTATGGTTTCATACAAACAATACATACAGAGTCAGCAGAAGTCTATGAGGCTCATAGATTAGAAACAATGTTAGAAGATATTAACTGTAAACAGTTATTAGCAGATAAGGCATATGATACTGCTGCTAATAGAGAATTACTAAAAGCTAACAAAATTAATAATCGTGTACTTAAAAAAGCAGTTAGAAATAAACCACTAACTAAGAGACAAAAATTACGAAACATTCTTATATCTAAAGTTAGATATAAGGTTGAACAATGCTTTGGCACGATGAAAAGAAAGTTTAACTTTACTAGAGCTAGTTACTTCTCTACAGTAAAAGTAAATGCACAAGCTTTGTTAAAAGCTATATGTTTTAACGCATTAAAAGCTGTCAATTTAATGGCTTAACTAGGATAGGTGTATTCATATCGGTACAAAATGCCGATATGAAACACAAAATAAGGATTTTAAAGTCAGATTTCTCTAAAAATACTCAAGATTAAGAGACATGAAAAAGGTCTTAGATTAACTCAACAGCCTTTGGTTGGTGAGGATGAAGGTATGATTAACCTTGAAGATGAGCATAACTTAGGTAATCAATTACAGAAGAAAAATAAATAAAGATACTTTTTATTTTTTATAACTTGTTTGAGCCAGTAGCTAGTTTAGATTATGACTAAAACAAAATCTGTTTTGCTACTTTGTTGTTTTTGATTTCATTTCTTTAACAAAACAACTAAGTTGTTTAAGCATTTCATCTTTATCAGATAAATTATTTTGAATTATTTTGACTGTTGCAGATCCTGATATTGCTCCAGAAGCACCAGCCTTTATTGCTTTAGCTACTTGTTCTGGGGTTGAGATTCCAAAGCCAAGTATTGGTTCTGGAGCATTATATTCCTTGAGTTTCTTAAGCACATCTTCAACAGGCATATTTGCAACAGTCTCTGCTCCGGTTACACCAACCCTTGAAAGAAGATAAGTATAGCCACTACCAAGTTGAGATACCTGTTTTAATAAGTTTTTATCAGCATCAGGAGGAGCAATAAATATTTGCGAGATACCAATTTTTTCAGCAATATCACGAAACTCTTTAGATTCATGAGCTGGTACATCAGCTATAAGTATAGAGTCAACACCAGCATTTAGACATTTTTTATAAAAATTTTCTATACCGTTTGCATAGACAAGGTTTGCATATAAAAGTAGACCTATAGGAATATCTTGGTATTTATTCCTGATTTTAGTCAAAATCTCAAAACAATCATCAGGAGTAATGCCACTGTCTAATGCTCTGATATTTGCTTCTTGTATAGTTGGTCCATCTGCTAAAGGGTCAGAAAATGGTATTCCTAACTCTAGAGCATCGGCACCAGATTGAACTAAGGTATCTATGATTTCAAAGGATAAATCTTTATTGGGATCACCGATTGTTACAAACGGGATAAAAGCGCCTTCATTCTTAGATTTTAATTTCTCAAATAAATTATTATAACGACTCATTATTGCACCTCCCCTTTTTGTTTCAAAATATCATGAACTGTGAAGATATCCTTATCACCACGTCCAGAGAGGTTTACAATAAGTGTCTGTTCTTTATTAGGATTTTCAAAAGCAAGCTTTAGAGCATATGCAAGAGCGTGGGAAGATTCTAATGCTGGGATAATACCTTCTTTACGACATAGAAGTTTAAATGCATCTAGTGCCTCATCATCTGTAGCTGAGACATATTCAGCTCGTCCAATTGATTGTAAATATGCATGTTGAGGTCCAACAGAAGGAAAATCTAGTCCTGCAGATACTGAATAAGACTCTTCTATTTGGCCATTAGTGTCCTGCATTAGAGGAGCTTTCATTCCAAAGAAAATACCTGTCTTACCATGCTTGAGAGGTGCTCCATGCTGATTTGTATCTATCCCTTTGCCTGCTGGTTCTACTCCAATAAGTTTAACATTCTCTTCATCAATAAAGTCAGCAAATATACCTATAGCGTTTGAGCCACCACCTACACAAGCTATTATTGCATCAGGAAGCTTACCTTCTTTTGCTAAAATTTGCTGTTTAGTCTCTTCACCAATGATTCTTTGGAACTCTCTAACAATAGTAGGGAAAGGGTGAGGGCCTGCGGCAGTACCAAGTAAGTAGTGTGCTCTACTATAACTTTCAGACCAGTCTCTTAGAGCTTCATTACAAGCATCTTTTAGTGTTGCTGAGCCACTATGAACAGGTATTACCTCAGCACCCATAAGTCTCATCCTAAAGACATTTGGATTTTGACGCTCAACATCTTTTGCACCCATGTAAACCTTACATTTTAGATCTAATAGAGCACATGCTAATGCTGTAGCTACCCCATGTTGACCAGCACCAGTTTCAGCAATGATTTCTTTCTTACCCATTCTCTTAGCAAGAAGAGCTTGACCTAAAACTTGATTAGTCTTATGAGCGCCACCATGAAGTAAGTCTTCTCTTTTAAGATATAGTTTAGTTTTAGTACTTTTAACTAGGTTTTTTGTTAGTGTTAGAGCTGTTGGGCGACCTGCATACTCTTGTAGAAGTTCTTTAAATTCCTTTTTAAAAGCTTCATCATTTTGTGCCTTTATGAATTCTTGCTCAAGTTGCTCAAGAGCTGGAACAAGTAGCTGAGGCACAAACTGACCTCCAAATTCACCAAAATAAGCATTTAGTTTTGACATTATAAATATATAGCTAATTAATTTTATTGCTTATATTATCGCTAATATTTTGCTCAAAGGCTAGGGTAGATGATGTGCTAAGATTAAAATTATTTAAGTTTATAAATATCAGAAAATTTGTTCTTTAGGTACTCAATATAGTATTTTGCATTTAAGTATTCGCCACACATATTATGTATCACTTTATTGGCAGGTTTTAGACTACCAAACTTATGGATATTCTCATTTAAAAATTTAAGAACTAAATTTAGATTGTTTTCCTCTATTGCTTGATTAACATCAAACTTCTTATCCATATAATGGAATATCTGAGAAGCATAGGCACTACCTAGAGCATATGTTGGGAAATAACCAAATAATCCAGCAGCCCAGTGAACATCTTGTAATATACCATTAGTATAATTATCAGAACTAATTCCTAGGTATTTTTGATATTTATCGTTCCAAAGTTTTGGCAGTTCTTTAACAGGTATATCTTTTTCAAAAATTTCTTTTTCTATTTCAAAACGCACAAGTATGTGTAGTGAATAAGTTAGTTCATCAGCTTCTACACGGATTAGACTTGGACTAACTTTATTTATCGCTTTATAAAAATCATCAATATCGACTTTTTTGAGGTTCTCTGGAAATGCCTGTTGAAGGTCTGTATAGTTAGCCTTCCAGAAGGATTTATTTTTACCAACCAGGTTTTCATAAAAGCGTGATTGTGACTCGTGCACTCCTAGGCTCACACCTGTGCCAAGAATTGTATTATAAATATCATCACCAATATTCTGCTCGTACATTGCATGCCCTGTTTCATGAATCGTACTAAACAATGATGATGTGAAAAGGTTTTCTATGTAACGAGTAGTCATCCTAACGTCATATTTATTGAAATTTAGTGTAAATGGGTGAGCACTTTCTTTTAAAACGCCACTTTCAAAATTAAACCCTAGTTGTTTTGCAATTTTATGAGAATATTTTTTTTGCTTTTCAATATTATAGTTTTGATCAATATATGTAGTATCGACCTGCTTAGTTGATTTGATTTTCTCTAATAATGGCACTATATTTTCTTTTAGGCTATTAAAAAAAGGTTCTAACTTAGCAACAGTCATTCCTTCTTCATATTCATCTAGTAGTACATCATAAGGATGCTCAGAATATCCTATCCGTTTTATATATTTTTTCTGATAGCTTATTATTTTTTCTAGAAATGGTGCAAACATTTCAAAATTATTGTTTTCGCGAGCCTCTGCCCAAATGCTTTGTGCTTGAGATAAGAGTTTGTTGTATTCTACATACTCATGTTTTGGTATTTTGTTAAGCTTATCTTTCTCTTTAGTAGTTAGATATACAATTCTCTTATTAATCTCATCAAGTTCGGCATAATCTTTATTTAAAAAATCTAAACAGTTATCAAGCTCATTATTATTGACAGTCTCGTAGACCTTTTCACTAAGAAAACCAAGAACTTCTGATGTGGTTTTTATTGAGTTTTTGGGAGCCTCTGTTTCCAGGTCCCAGTGCATTAAAGAGATTGCGTGATTATAATTCTTCTTTTGAGATAGCTTGCTCTGAAGTATCTGGAGTTTGTTTTTGATTTCGCTCATTCTTTAACTTCTCCTCTTGCTTTCTTTCATTTGAGATAGTTCGTCTTAGTAGAGTATCATATATTGGTTTTTGATGATGAATATATGTCAGCATTGATGCACTAAGACAAGTTATCATAAGAGGTAGTAATAATTGGTAGTTCCAAGTCATTTCAATTACAAGAGTGATACCTGTTAACGGAGCTCCAACTGTAGCAGTAAATAATGCGCTCATTCCAGCAACAGCAAAAACACCAGCCTCAACATTATATTGAGGGAAAAGTTGATTTACAGCAAGCCCATAAGCAAGCCCAAAAATAGTGCCTAGTGCAATCATCGGAGCAAATATGCCACCTGTAACACCAGTACCATAAGAGAAAATTACACCAGCGAAACGCAATGCAAACACAAGAAGTAACATTTTAATAGAAAGGTTATAATCAAGAGCATTTGCTATAACCACATATCCACCACCGACAGCATTAGGAGCAAGAACCACTCCTGTACCAAATATTACACAGACAATTACAACAAGAGTCCAATATCTTTTCTTTGAGCCATTCGAGAAGAAGTTAGCAACTTTAATCAGAGATTTATTAAATAATAATCCAAAGTATCCAAAGACAATACCTAAAACAACAAAAAGCCAAAGAGTGTTTTGCGGTACTGAACTAAATGTTTCAACTCTTATAGCTGGTGGATTACCCATTATAGCTCTAGAGACAACAGTACTCATGATACATGCTACAATGACACATTTAATCGCAGATACACTGAATCTAAATTTTCTATTCATTTCCTCTATTACAAAGACTATTCCGGATAGAGGTGTATTAAAGGCTGCTGCTAGACCAGCGCCAGCACCAGCTGATATAACAGCATTAGCATATTTTTTAGTTAACTTAAATTTATCAACAAAGAATTGTGCGATGGCTGCTGCCATGTGAATTGAAGGTCCTTCTTTACCTAAGCTTAGACCAGAACCCAATGAAAAAAGTCCACTGACAAATTTTACAGGAACTACGCGTTTGCGTAATTTTCTACAACCTTTTAGAGTCCCTTCAACTTCCTGAATACCACTTCCACCAGCTTCTTTAGCAAATCTTTTGACAATAAGTACAGATATTATTACCATCGCTGTAGTGATTGATATCGATATTAAGACTTGTAGTATAGTATTACCACCACAAAGTGAAAAAAGCACTTTTTTATATGATGATATTAAATCTAAAAGTAGCTGAAAGGAAGTCGCTATCAAGCCAATCATAATACCTATAAGAGCACCAGATAAAACTAGCACCCAAATATGTCTGTTATTTGTGTAATATCTATCTAATACCTTATTGCTCATGGGAAAATTAAACTTGACATAACTATTGCCACAAATTATACATTTTTAAATCTAATTAAAAAGGAAAAGTTTAGGAAAAAATAAAACAATAGTTGATTAGTTGATATTTTTCGTTATTTCATTTGCTAAATCAGCAGATTTTTTCTCATCTCCTAAAACTCCATAGCGAATTTTTATTTCAGTTGTACGGTTTTTTATACTCGTTAAATCTATAGAGATATCACTACCTGTTTTAGAGTCAAAAGCCTTAGACCTCTTGCGAAATACTACTTCAGAGGCATTTTATTTCTAAGTAGGTATTTTCTTTTTAGAATCCGTTTTGTAAATTAACTATTCCAGCCACTAAATTAAACCTAAGATTAGCTTTTTTACCAAAACTTCTATAGGTTTCACCCAGTATACGAAACTTTTTAATTTCTGCAATTTTATGCTCAACATAAATCCTAATCTTACTAAGCCATTTATTATAATTCTTCTGCTCTATACTTAAAGAACCTCCTTTGGGCTTTTTATAGGGGAGTTTTACTTTAGTAGATTCATTTTGAATACCTTGGTAGCCATTGTCACAATATTTATCAACATCACGAGCTAATTTATCTGATTTTCTGCGAACAGTTATATCATGAACACTGCCTGGATAAACCTTCGAAACATTAACTATTTGACCTGCTTCACTGATAGCTATTTCTACTTTCTGTGTATGGCTTTTTTTCTTCCCTGAATAGTTAGCCTTTCTTCGTTTTAATTTCTTAGGTCTCTGGATTGGCTGTTCTGTTGCATCTATTAAAAGTCTTTCTACTTTTTGATTAGTCATGCTTCTATCTTTTTTTATATGTATTTCTTTAACTAGTAGTAACTCTACTCGTCTAATTAGGCGATTTACATTTGATTCATCTAATCCTATCAAGTAGCCTAAAAATTCTTGTGTCATATAGCAACGATAATATATTAAAACTAACAATAATCTATCTGCATGATTATCAACTTTTGGCTTTCTGCCAATCCTTGGAAATCCTTCATCTAAGGATTTTGAGGCATCGGTTAAGATTTTATTGAAATGTTTTAGTTTTAAACCTGTTAGTTTTCTAAATATTCTGGCTTTCTTTGACAATATTGCGTAGCTTATTTGCATTTTTATGGATCTCTTAAGCAATCTTTCTATATATATGGTGAATAATTAGTATTTCGCAAGAGGTCTCTTTATTTCAGCAGATATTTTTGAGTATGAATTTTCCTTAAGGGAGTATTTACTGTTACTTTGTATTGCTTTTATCGTAGCATTATATACAGTCCTTAAATCACGAGGAATTTCTATAATATAGTTGCCGTTTATATAATACACTGTTCCACCAGCAACAACTGCTGTACCAATTAAGACAACCGCTAATACACAACTATTTAGGCAACAAACAGTCAGTATAGATAATATTATTAGGCGAAATTTTTTGTACATTATATAAGTATTAAGCTTTTTGGTGTACGTTAGCTTGGATTTGATCCATTAGAGTAGATGACATTTGTTGATTCCCAAAAGTACCAAATTTAATAGTAACCTTTGAGGCATTATTTGTAAGTTTCTCTATTTCTATAGAGAAGCTAGTACTATCTATTTTTGTAGCACCTTCAATATCAGCATTATTATTTGTATTATCAATAGTTTTAGAAACTAATACAAAGTCATTATTTTCTTTTACTGCTTTTAAAGCCGCTTTGTAAACATCCTTATAGTCTCCTTGGATGTTCATAGAGTAATTTCCATCAATATATGCGACTGTTCCACCACCAACAGCCACAGCAGCAAGTATACAGCTGTTTAATGTTATTAAAGAGCAAGATACTAGTGATATGAAAAAGAGTTTTCTAAGGAGTTTCATTTTTTATCCTATCTTATTTTACATTCTTCTGAATTTGATCCATTAGGGTAGATGACATTTGCTGATCTCCAAAAGTACCAAACTTGATAGTGGCCTTCGACACATCATTAGTAACTTTCGTTATCTCTACAGAGAAGCTAGTACTATCTATTTTTGTAGCACCTTCAACTTCAGCTTTATAATGTTTACTATCGATAGTTTTAGAAATTAATACAAAGTCATTATTTTTTTTCACCGCTTTTAATGCCGCTTCATAAACTTCTTTGTAGTTCCCTTGCATATTCATAGAGTAGTTTCCATCAGTATATGCGACTGTTCCATCACCAACAGGTACCGCAGTGTGTACACAACTATTTAATGCTATCACAGAGCAAGAGATAAGTGACATCAAAAGAAGTTTTTTGAGGAGTTTCATTTTTTATCCTATCTTATTTTACATTCTTCTGGATTTGATCCATTAATGTTGCTGATGCTGCACGATCTCCAAAAGTACCAAACTTGATAGTAACTTTTGATGCATTGCTTGTAAGCTTTTCTATTTCAATAGAGAAGTCTGTAGTGTCTACTTTTGTATTACCTTCTATTGTTGCATCTGTTGGAGTAATGTCTTTTTTAGTAATAACATAATCATTGTTGTTTTGTACAGCTTCTAAAGCAGCGTTATAAACATCTTTTAAGCTACCGTCCATATTCATAGAATATTTACCTTGAACATAAGCAATTGTACCAGCTCCGGCTGCAGCACCAACGATAAGCCAACAGCCACTAAGTGAAAGTGCAGATGTTGCTAATAATAACGCTGTGAATGTCTTTTTTATTGTCATAACTCTATCCTTTATAAATTTTTATAATTAATCCATAAATCATAATATACAGCGTTTTAAAATTAGTCAATTACTTATAATACTTCACAAGGTTTTACTTCTATAACATATTGCATAAAAAGTTTCAAAAAAAATAATTCACAGTTATTATACTGTCCATATATTTATCTATTATCCTTAAATAAATGCTTCATATATTTGATTTTTGCACAATGATTGTTAATTTGTTGTGTACTTTTTTACTAGCAGGACTTTATGTGGTCGGTTGGCCTATTGGTATATTAGGTTTTATTATGAGTGCTAGTTTATTCTCAATTAGTGGATTGTATGCTGATGCAATATTACAAGTAGTTTTATTATTTAGCTTTGGCTATGGTTGGTATGCTTGGCAGAATAATACAGGTAGTGGTAAAGCTATAGTACATAGGCTAAACATTACAGGATGGTTAAAGGTTTTATTCTTTATCGCGTTATTTGGGATATTTGCTTCACAGTTACTTATAGTATACACAAACTCAACAACTCCATATATGGATGGATTTACTAGTACTGCATCATTGATATGTGTGTTTTTAGCAAGTAGAAAAATAATTGATAACTGGATAATTTGGATTTTTGTAGATTCTACTTACGTATTTTTATATATCTATAAGAGTTTGTTTTTTGCTGCGGTTACTACTTTTGTATATTTAATAGTGGCAATATATGGGTATAAACATTGGCAAAAGGCAATATTATAATATGTTATTAGATGCTCATGTCCATACAGATAAATACTCATCAGCTGATATTAAGAAAGTCGCAATTGAATGTGAAGCATATAACATAAAACTTCTATCTGTTGCGATGTGTATTCCATCATACGAAAAAATAAAAAGTTTAAGTGAAAAGTATAAGTTTATTATTCCTTCATTTGGGGTTCATCCTTGGAAAGCAGAGGAATACTCTAATAAACTACCTATTTTAGATAAGTACTTATCCGAAAGTAGGTTTATAGGTGAGATAGGTTTAGACAAAAGGTTTTTAGAATATGCATCTCCTTATGACGATCAGCTAAAAGTGTTTGAATACATTGTTTCTCACTCTGAGACAAAAAGTAAGCTTTTAAACTTACATACAAGTGGAGCAGAAACAGAAGTAGTAAATCTTTTAGAAAAATATAATTGCAGTAGGTTTATGGTTCATTGGTACTCTGGAAGTTTGGATATTCTAGATAACTATTTGTCTCTAGGAGGTTTCTTTTCCATAGGTGTTGAAGTTTTATTTAGTAAACATATTCAAGAAATAGCATCGGCTCTTCCTCTTGATAGGATTTTGATAGAAACTGATAATCCTTCAGCTTACTCTTGGTTGTTAGGAGAGGAGGTAAATGATGGTATGCCATCACTACTCTTTAAGGTTATAAATAAGGTTTGTGAAGTTAAAAAGATTACGACTAATGAGTTTATGGTTCAACTAGAAAAAAATCAAGCAAATATCTTAGCAACTACTACAAACTTGGTTGTCTAACTAGTTTTTTTGATGAATAATTTAACTACTTAGGTAAGTAGAATAAGAAGGTTGTTTATGCCGTTATATCCAGAAATTGAACCGTATAATGAAGAGTATTTAAAAGTCTCTGATACTCATACAATATTTTTTGAGGAGTGTGGGAACCCTGAAGGTAAGCCTGTTGTGTTTATTCATGGAGGACCTGGTGGAGGAATACAACCTAGTTATAGGCAGTATTTTAATCCACAGAAGTATCGTATTATTCTAGTAGATCAGAGAGGTTGTGGTAAAAGTACACCATTTGCAGACCTACATGAAAATACAACTTGGTACCTGATAGAGGATTTTGAGAAGATTCGGAAAAAATTAAATATTAGACCTCTTGCGAAATACTAATTATTCACCATATATATAGAAAGATTGCTTAAGAGATCCATAAAAATGCAAATAAGCTACGCAATATTGTCAAAGAAAGCCAGAATATTTAGAAAACTAACAGGTTTAAAACTAAAACATTTCAATAAAATCTTAACCGATGCCTCAAAATCCTTAGATGAAGGATTTCCAAGGATTGGCAGAAAGCCAAAAGTTGATAATCATGCAGATAGATTATTGTTAGTTTTAATATATTATCGTTGCTATATGACACAAGAATTTTTAGGCTACTTGATAGGATTAGATGAATCAAATGTAAATCGCCTAATTAGACGAGTAGAGTTACTACTAGTTAAAGAAATACATATAAAAAAAGATAGAAGCATGACTAATCAAAAAGTAGAAAGACTTTTAATAGATGCAACAGAACAGCCAATCCAGAGACCTAAGAAATTAAAACGAAGAAAGGCTAACTATTCAGGGAAGAAAAAAAGCCATACACAGAAAGTAGAAATAGCTATCAGTGAAGCAGGTCAAATAGTTAATGTTTCGAAGGTTTATCCAGGCAGTGTTCATGATATAACTGTTCGCAGAAAATCAGATAAATTAGCTCGTGATGTTGATAAATATTGTGACAATGGCTACCAAGGTATTCAAAATGAATCTACTAAAGTAAAACTCCCCTATAAAAAGCCCAAAGGAGGTTCTTTAAGTATAGAGCAGAAGAATTATAATAAATGGCTTAGTAAGATTAGGATTTATGTTGAGCATAAAATTGCAGAAATTAAAAAGTTTCGTATACTGGGTGAAACCTATAGAAGTTTTGGTAAAAAAGCTAATCTTAGGTTTAATTTAGTGGCTGGAATAGTTAATTTACAAAACGGATTCTAAAAAGAAAATACCTACTTAGAAATAAAATGCCTCTGAAGTAGTATTTCGCAAGAGGTCTATTAACAAGTGGATGGTTTTTGGAGGTTCTTGGGGGAGTACATTGGGTTTAGCATATGCGCAAACCTACCCAGAGGTTGTTACAGAGCTTGTTCTTAGGGGTATATTTTTAGGAAGGCATAAAGAAATATCATGGTTATATCAACATGGTGCAAGTGAAATATTCCCTGATATGTGGGAAAAATATATAGATCCTATCCCTGTAGAGTCTAGAGATGATTTTATATCTGCATATCATAGTATATTGACTGGGAGCGATGATGATCTCAAGAAAAAAGCTGCAAAAGCATGGAGTGCTTGGGAAGCATCAACTAGTAAACTTTATGTAGATAAAAAATCAATAGATAGATACTCAGGGGATAAGTTTAGTTTAGCCTTTGCAAGAATCGAGTGTCACTTCTTTAAGAATGGACTTTTCTTAGAAGAGGCACAGTTACTTAAGAATGCACATAAAATAGAAAATATACCTGGAGTTATTGTGCAAGGGCGCTATGATATGGTTTGTCCAGCGACAAGTGCTTGGGACTTACATAAGGCTTGGCCAACAGCTAAATTAGAAATTATTGCTGATGCAGGTCATTCTATTAGTGAGCCAGGTATTATTGAAGCATTAGTTAAAGCAACAGATAGTTTTGTTTAAAAACACTCAAATTAATCTTATATTATTATTGCTAGCCGTTTTTTTAAAAAAGCATCTTGTTATTCTCATGAGATATGCGTTGAAAGGGTACATATATATAGTTTGTCATAAGCTAAATTTAAGCTAGAAATAAAAAAACCGAAAAACTTTGATTTTTTTTAAGAAAGTACTTGCAATTATGAGGAGTGATGCGTATTATATGTCTTCACCGGCTGACGAGTGATGTCAACGGTAGGAAGCTAAGGCTTTTAAGATATTTAATAGATATATTATATACAAACACTTTGTTAAAGAATTTGAGTATCAGTAGTTAGAGTCAGAATTTGAGAATTAAACTGAAGAGTTTGATCCTGGCTCAGATTGAACGCTGGTGGCATGCTTAACACATGCAAGTCGAACGGAAACGATACTAGCTTGCTAGTAGGCGTCGAGTGGCGGACGGGTGAGTAACGCGTAGGAATCTGCCCATCTGTGGGGGATACCAGTTGGAAACGACTGTTAATACCGCATAATATCTGCGGATTAAAGGTGGCCTTTGTGCTGCCGCAGATGGATGAGCCTGCGTTAGATTAGCTTGTTGGTGGGGTAAGGGCCTACCAAGGCTACGATCTATAGCTGATTTGAGAGGATGATCAGCCACATTGGGACTGAGACACGGCCCAAACTCCTACGGGAGGCAGCAGTGGGGAATATTGGACAATGGGCGAAAGCCTGATCCAGCAATGCCATGTGTGTGAAGAAGGCTCTAGGGTTGTAAAGCACTTTAGTTGGGGAGGAAAGCTTATGAGTTAATAGCTCATGAGAAGGACGTTACCCAAAGAATAAGGACCGGCTAACTCCGTGCCAGCAGCCGCGGTAATACGGGGGGTCCGAGCGTTAATCGGAATTACTGGGCGTAAAGGGTCTGTAGGTGGTTTGTTAAGTCAGATGTGAAAGCCCAGGGCTCAACCTTGGAACTGCATTTGATACTGGCAAACTAGAGTATAGTAGAGGAATGGGGAATTTCTGGTGTAGCGGTGAAATGCGTAGAGATCAGAAGGAACACCAATGGCGAAGGCAACATTCTGGACTAATACTGACACTGAGGGACGAAAGCGTGGGGATCAAACAGGATTAGATACCCTGGTAGTCCACGCTGTAAACGATGAGTACTAGCTGTTGGAGTCGGTGTAAAGGCTCTAGTGGCGTAGCTAACGCGTTAAGTACTCCGCCTGGGGACTACGGCCGCAAGGCTAAAACTCAAAGGAATTGACGGGGACCCGCACAAGCGGTGGAGCATGTGGTTTAATTCGATGCAACGCGAAGAACCTTACCTGGTCTTGACATCCTGCGAACTTTCTAGAGATAGATTGGTGCCTTCGGGAACGCAGTGACAGGTGCTGCACGGCTGTCGTCAGCTCGTGTTGTGAAATGTTGGGTTAAGTCCCGCAACGAGCGCAACCCCTATTGATAGTTACCATCATTAAGTTGGGTACTCTATTGAGACTGCCGCTGACAAGGCGGAGGAAGGTGGGGACGACGTCAAGTCATCATGGCCCTTACGACCAGGGCTACACACGTGCTACAATGGGTATTACAGAGGGCTGCGAAGGTGCGAGCTGGAGCGAAACTCAGAAAGGTACTCTTAGTCCGGATTGCAGTCTGCAACTCGACTGCATGAAGTCGGAATCGCTAGTAATCGCAGGTCAGAATACTGCGGTGAATACGTTCCCGGGTCTTGTACACACCGCCCGTCACACCATGGGAGTGGGTTGCTCCAGAAGTAGATAGCTTAACGAATGGGCGTTTACCACGGAGTGATTCATGACTGGGGTGAAGTCGTAACAAGGTAGCCGTAGGGGAACCTGCGGCTGGATCACCTCCTTAACGGAAATACGAAAAAAAGAATAAGCTCTAATTACATGTTTAAATGATTTAGCTTAGTGTTTGTAGATAATATATTTTAGTGTAAATAAGATACGGGTCTGTAGCTCAGTTGGTTAGAGCGCACCCCTGATAAGGGTGAGGTCGGTAGTTCGAGTCTACTCAGACCCACCAGTATATTAGGTTTAGTTGGGGCCATAGCTCAGCTGGGAGAGCACCTGCTTTGCACGCAGGGGGTCAGCGGTTCGATCCCGCTTGGCTCCACCACTATTTTATTTGCATGATGATAGAGATATTTAACAATTTAGTATAGAAATAGACTTAAGAAAATAAGTGCAAGCGGTGGATGCCTTGGCATTCAGAGGCGATGAAGGACGTGATAATCTGCGATAAGCTTCGGGGAGATGGTAAATAATCTTTGATCCGGAGATTTCCGAATGGGGGAACCCACCTAACACAAGTTAGGTACTCACTCGACATAGAGTGTAGAGCGAACGAGGGGAACTGAAACATCTAAGTACCCTTAGGAAGAGAAAATCAATTGAGATTCCCATAGTAGCGGCGAGCGAAGTGGGAAGAGCCTGGTATGATTTAGCTGTAATTATAGTAGAACAAGTTGGGAAGCTTGACGATAGAGGGTGATAGTCCCGTATACGAAATAATCACAGTGGAACTAAGCATACGAACAAGTAGGACGGGGCACGTGGAACCTTGTCTGAATATGGGGGGACCATCCTCCAAGGCTAAATACTCCTGAATGACCGATAGTGAACTAGTACCGTGAGGGAAAGGTGAAAAGAACCCTTATAAAGGGAGTGAAATAGAATCTGAAACCGCTTGCATACAAGCAGTAGGAGCATTATTTAGTAATGTGACTGCGTACCTTTTGTATAATGGGTCAGCGAGTTACTTTTAGTGGCGAGGATAACTGAATAAGGGATCCGTAGCGAAAGCGAGTTTTAATAGGGCGACTAGTCGCTAGGAGTAGACCCGAAACCGGCGCGATCTATCCATGGCCAGGTTGAAGGTTAGGTAATACTAACTGGAGGACCGAACCCAATAATGTTGCAAAATTATGGGATGAGCTGTGGATCGGAGTGAAAGGCTAATCAAGCACGGAGATAGCTGGTTCTCCCCGAAAACTATTTAGGTAGTGCCTCGTGTATAACTCATTGGGGTAAAGCACTGTTTCGACGATGGGGGTTTTACGACCTTACTGACTCGATGCAAACTCAGAATACGATGAAGTTCAATCACGGGAGACACACTGCGGGTGCTAAGGTCCGTAGTGGAAAGGGAAACAGCCCAGACCGCCAACTAAGGTCCCCAAGTCATAGCTAAGTGGGAAACGAAGTGGGAAGGCCCAGACAGCCAGGAGGTTGGCTTAGAAGCAGCCACCCTTTAAAGAAAGCGTAATAGCTCACTGGTCGAGTCGGCCTGCACGTAAGATTTAACGGGGCTAAGCTATGCACCGAAGTTGCGGAATATATAGTATATATTGGTAGGGGAGCGTTCTGTAAGCCGATGAAGGTGAATTGAGAAGTTTGCTGGAGGTATCAGAAGTGCGAATGCTGACATGAGTAACGTAAAATAAGTGAGATTCTTATTGGCCGAAAACCCAAGGTTTCCTACGCAATGTTAATCAACGTAGGGTAAGCCGGCCCCTAAGGCGTAGCTGAAGAGTGAAGTCGATGGGAAACAGGTTAATATTCCTGTGCCGCTTATATGAACGAAGGAGGGACGGAGAAGGTTAGGTAGGCCTGGCGGATGGTTGTCCAGGTGAAAGTATGTAGGTAGAGATGTTAGGCAAATCCGGCATCTTGTTGATCTGAGATACGAGACGAAGTCAAACTTGTTTGACGAAGCTATTGATACCAAGCTTCCAGGAAAAGCTTCTAAGTATATTGTATAAGCGACCGTACTCTAAACCGACACTGGTGGGTAAGTAGAGAATACTAAGGCTATGAGATAACTCTGGTGAAGGAACTAGGCAAAATGACACCGTAACTTTGGAAGAAGGTGTGCCCTTGATGGTGATAAGACTTGCTCTTTGAGCTGTTGGGGGTTGCAGATACCAGGTGGCTGCGACTGTTTATCAAAAACACAGCACTCTGCTAAATCGTAAGATGAAGTATAGGGTGTGACGCCTGCCCGGTGCTGGAAGGTTAATTGAAGGGGTTAGCGCAAGCGAAGCTCTGGATCGAAGCCCCAGTAAACGGCGGCCGTAACTATAACGGTCCTAAGGTAGCGAAATTCCTTGTCGGGTAAGTTCCGACCTGCACGAATGGCGTAACGACGGCCACACTGTCTCCACCAGAGACTCAGTGAAATTGAAATCGCTGTGAAGATGCAGTGTACCCGCGGTTAGACGGAAAGACCCCGTGAACCTTTACTACAGCTTTGCACTGGACTTTGAATATTTATGTGTAGGATAGGTGGGAGACTTTGAAGCAGTCACGCTAGTGATTGTGGAGTCGTCCTTGAAATACCACCCTTGAATATTTAGAGTTCTAACTCAGGAGAGATTCGAGGACAGTGTATGGTGGGTAGTTTGACTGGGGCGGTCTCCTCCCAAAGAGTAACGGAGGAGTACGAAGGTGCACTCGGTATGGTCGGAAATCATACCTAGAGTATAAAGGCAAAAGTGCGCTTGACTGCGAGAGTGACGGCTCGAGCAGGTACGAAAGTAGGTCTTAGTGATCCGGTGGTCCCGTATGGAAGGGCCATCGCTCAACGGATAAAAGGTACTCCGGGGATAACAGGCTGATTCCTCCCAAGAGTTCATATCGACGGAGGAGTTTGGCACCTCGATGTCGGCTCATCACATCCTGGGGCTGAAGCAGGTCCCAAGGGTATGGCTGTTCGCCATTTAAAGTGGTACGCGAGCTGGGTTCAGAACGTCGTGAGACAGTTCGGTCCCTATCTGCCGTGGGCGTTAGAGATTTGAGAAGAGTTGCTCCTAGTACGAGAGGACCGGAGTGAACGAACCACTGGTGTTCCGGTTGTTTCGCCAGAAGCATTGCCGGGTAGCTACGTTCGGACGGGATAAACGCTGAAAGCATCTAAGCGTGAAGCCTCCTTCAAGATTAGATCTCTCTAGCTATGCTAGTAAGGAACGTTGGAGACTACGACGTTGATAGGCTGGGTGTGGAAGTACAGCAATGTATGAAGCTTACCAGTACTAATGATCCGAGAGACTTAAGTCTATTTCTATGCTGAATTGTTAAATATCTTTATAAAAAGATATATAACCCAAAACACAGTTTTGGCGATGATAGCTTGTAGGAACCACCTGATCCCATTCCGAACTCAGAAGTGAAACTACAACACGCCGATGATAGTCTGGCATTTGCCCAGGTGAAAGTAGGTAGTCGCCATCTTATTACAAATAAAAGACTTATCGTGATAAGCAATAAAAAAAGCCTCGCCCTAAAAAGCGGGGCTTTTTCGTTTCTAATACTTTATAAATTTATTAACTTCGATGATTAGTCTAAAATTCATAGTTTTTAATTCAGGTATATTATTCTCATCAATTTTAACGTAGATAAATTCTGCTTGTGTTACTAGCTCTCTCATGTAACTATTTTTCCTAATAACATAAGTTCTTAGATTTAACTTTAGAGAGGTAGTGCCAATGTTAATTAATTTGGCATAAGCTCTAACAACATCTCCAAGAGCAACTGGTCTTATAAAAACCATAGAGTTAATAGCAACAGTTATTGTTTTGCTTTTGGCAATCTTATAGGCAAGTATTGAGCCTCTTTGATCCATATGGGATAATATCCATTCTCAAATATATCTTCATTTACATTTGTATTTTCAGGGACTGCTAGTGTTCTTATAACTAGCTCTAAAATGCCTGACTAAAATATTTCTTTTATATGATAATGCATTTGCTAAACCCTTGGTACTTATCGTCTTTCAACTTTTAAATAACTACGGTTTAGCTATTTTCAATCTAATCTATATGTTTGTTTTGTACAGAACCTATTTTATTTGTCTTTTAAAATACAAAATTTTATGAAAATTTTATACTTTCTTTATTATTTCCTAATAGAACTTTTATACCACTACAATCTATAATCTATCACCTTTGAAAAATTGATATAAATTTAAAATATAAAAAGAGGCTGATATGATTTTTCTTTCTGCAGTTGTAATGATAACTTTAGCAGTTTATATGACTTTAACTCTTATCTTTCCAGATAAATTTTAATTGATAGGGGTAAGAGATGTATCTAAACTTTATAATATTTGCAATCTTTATAGTAATAATAGCTTTGCTAACAAAGCCATTAGGAAACTATATATTTAAAGTTTTTAATAATGAAAAAACTAATTTAGACTGGTTTGCTAGACCGTTTCAGAGATTATATTTGTTATTTTTGGGAGAAAGCTCAAGAAAAGAGCAAACAGCGAGAGCTTACTTTTTTAGCTTATTAAGTTTTTCAATAATGGCTTTTATCTTTGTTTTTCTAATACTAGTTTTACAAGGAGTTTTACCTTTAAATCCTCAAGAGATAAAAGGTATGAGTCTTTCTCAGGCGTTTAATACAGCTATTAGCTTTGTGACAAATACAAACTGGCAAAGTTACTCTGGAGAAACAGGTGTTAGCTATTTTTCACAGATGATAGCTCTTGCAGTACAGAATTTTGTTTCAGCAGCTGTTGGATTATCTGTAGCAATTGCTTTGATAAGATCAGTAGCTAGACATGAAACAGCAACAGTTGGTAATTTTTGGAATGACCTTGGTAAAGGCATATTTTGGATATTACTACCTATATCAATAGTTATTGCCGTTGTATATGTATTTCAAGGAGTGCCACAAAATATAATGGCATATTTACATGTTCATACTCTAGCAGGTAGTGAGCAAATCATTCCTCAAGGTCCAGTAGCTTCTCAAGAGGCGATAAAGTCACTTGGAACTAATGGAGGAGGTTTCTTTGGTGCGAACTCTGCACATCCATATGAGAATCCAACACTAATAACAAATTATATTCAAATGATCTCAATATTTGCGATACCTGCAGCTTTAACTTACACATTTGGTAAGTGGGTTGGAAATACAAAGCAAGGCTGGACGATCTTTGGAGTAATGTTAGTTTTATTTGTAATTTCTTTACTTATCATGACAATCTCAGAGCTTCATGGTTTAGATTTTCTTGATAGTAAGCATATCCAAGATATATATGGTCAAGTAGGACATTTATCTAATATGGAGGGCAAAGAAACTCGCTTTGGTATATTTAATTCAACTCTGTATAACACAGTATCTACATCAGCTTCAGATGGCGGTGTAAATAGTGTAGTGGATAGTTATTCTGCTATTGGTGGGATGATGGCTATGCTAAATATGGCAATAGGTGAAGTTATATTTGGGGGTATTGGCGCTGGTTTTTATGGTTTCTTTATGTTCTTAATGTTAGCTGTGTTTATTGGTTCATTAATGATCGGCAGAGCCCCTAGCTTCTTAGGCAAGCGTATAGAAGCCAATGATATGAAATGGACAATGCTTGCTTTATTAGTTTCACCATGTTGTGTATTGGTATTTACTGGTGTGGCGAGTGTTATACCAAGTGTGTATGCATCTTTAACAAATAGTGGTGCTCATGGCTTCTCAGAAATATTATATGCTTATATTTCAGGAGCAAATAATAACGGTAGTTCTTTTGCAGGGTTAGCAGCAAATACTAGCTATCTAAATATAACTATAGCATTGAGTATGTTTATCGGTAGATTTGGCATAATTTTTGCGGTGCTAATGTTAGCAGGCTCTTTAGTTAAGAAAAAGCGTAGCTCACAGATATGTGAAATTAGTTCATTAGATACGACAAGTATTATATTTTCAGTGTTGGTGTTTTTCACAATATTAATAATTGGTGGTTTGACAATATTCCCAGCATTAGGTTTGGGTCCAATATTAGATCAATTAAATCTAACTTATTTATAGGTTGAAGTTATGAGTACAAAAAAATCTCCGAGTCTATTATCAAAAGAGCTATTAGTACCAGCTCTATCAAAAACTTTTACAAAGTGTGATCCTCGCCAGATGATCAAAAACCCTGTTATGTTCTGTGTTGAGGTTGTTACTTTATTATGTACATTATATTTAATTACAGAACTTTTTTCTGGTCAAAGCATTGGCTTTACATTACAAGTAGTTATTTGGCTATGGTTTACAATATTTTTTGCCAATTTTGCTGAAGGTATTGCTGAAGGTAGAGGTAAAGCTCAAGCAGATACGCTAAAAGCAGCTAAATCAAAGCTCTTTGCTATGAAAGAAGATAGTGAAGGAAATCTTACAAAAGTAGATGCGGAGAGCCTTAAAATAGGTGATATTGTCTTTGTCGATACTAATAATTTTATCCCATGCGATGGTGATGTTATTGAAGGTATGGCAACAATTGATGAGTCAGCAATAACAGGTGAGTCAGAACCAGTTGTTAAAGAGGCAGGTTCAGATAATTCAGCAGTAACAGCTGGAACAAAAGTTTTATCTGATAGTGTCAAAATTAAAGTCACATCTAATCCTGGTGAAAGTTTCTTAGATAAGATGATTGATCTTGTTGAGAATGCTAAAAGACTTAAATCACCAAATGAAATTGCTTTGACTATTTTGTTATCAGGGCTGACGTTGATTTTTATATTTGCAATATGTTCTTTATATGGCATGGCAATGTATAGCAAGACTCAGTTATCAGCAGTAGTATTGATAGCTTTATTTGTGACTTTAATACCGACAACGATCGCAGGTCTGCTTTCAGCTGTTGGGATATCGGGTATGGATAGATTATTAAAGTTCAATATAGTAGCTATGTCAGGTAGAGCTGTAGAATCTTCTGGTAATATTGATTTATTGCTTTTAGATAAAACAGGGACTATTACATTAGGGAATCGTTTTGCGACAGATTTTATTCCATTAGGGGCTGCTTCTCCAGAAGAGCTTGCTCATGCTGCATGGTTATGCTCTTTAGTAGATGAGACACCTGAAGGTAAATCAATAGTTAAGCTAGCAGAAAAGAACTTTGGTTTTGATAAAAAGAAAGTAGACCTATCAGAAGCAGAAATTATACCTTTCTCAGCATATACAAGAATGAGTGGTATAGATTATCAAAACTTAGAGATAAGAAAAGGAGCTATATCTTCTGTGGAGAATTATTTAGAAGGTAAACTTGATAGTGGTTTAGCTGCGATGTTTAAAAAAGTTACAGAACAAATATCTGAGCAAGGTGGTACACCTCTAGCGGTAGCTCAAAAAGATAGACTTTTAGGAGTTGTACATCTTAAAGATATTATTAAACCAAAAATTAAACAGCGTTTTGAAGAGTTACGTAAAATGGGTGTGCAAACTGTAATGATTACAGGTGATAATCCTTTGACTGCCGCAGCTATTGCAGCTGAAGCAGGTGTTGATGATTTTGTTGCTCAAGCGTCACCTCAAGATAAGCTAGATTATATTATGAAGGCTCAAGAAGAGGGCAAAACTGTAGCAATGTGTGGCGATGGAACAAATGATGCTCCTGCACTTGCCCAAGCTGATGTCGGTATTGCTATGGCTACGGGAACCTCTGCAGCTAGAGAAGCTGGGAATATGGTTGATCTAGATTCAGATCCTAAGAAAATCATAGAAATCGTTAAAATTGGTAAGCAGATACTTGTTACTCGAGGAGCTCTAACAACATTTAGTGTGACTAATGATATTGCAAAATATTTTGTGGTAATTCCTGCATTATTCGTGACAGCTTTTCCAAGTTTGGGAGCTATGAATATAATGAACCTTCATTCGTCTACAAGTGCGATATTATCAGCTGTGATATTTAATGCTTTAATCATTATATTTTTGATTCCAATGGCATTGATCGGCGTGAAAAATGTAGTTGCATCATCGCAAACCTTATTACGAAAGAATCTTTTATTCTATGGTTTAGGTGGCGTAATAGTACCATTTATATGTATCAAGTTGATTGATATGTTTATTACAGCTATTCATTTGGTTTAAGTAAGGAGATTATAAGATGTTAAATTTATTTAAATCATTTAAAGCGATGCTTTTATTTACTCTTGTATTAGGAGTAGTATATCCATTTTTTATAATGTCAGTTGGATATACTGTATCAAAAGATACAACAACTGGATCTCAAGAATATTATAATGGTAAGCTAATTGGATCTAAGTTGATAGGTCAGGTTATGCCGACAAATTTATTCCAAACAAGACCATCAGCATCAAATGATAACCCGCTAGCAACTGGTGGAACAAATTATGCTGTTAATAATAAAACTCAGCTAAAAGATGTTAAAGAAAGAGTTAGCAAGCTACAAGCTAGATACGGATCTAAGACTATTCCTGAAGATATGGTCTTTGCTTCAGCTAGTGGTATTGATCCTGATATAAGTTTACAAGCAGCTAACTATCAAGCTGAGTATGTCGCTAAGAAAAATAACTTATCAATCAAACAAGTAGAGCAGCTAGTAGAGAAGAATACAACTAAGCATTTATTGGGAATAGATACAGTGAATGTTCTTAATTTAAATATTGATCTGCTTAAAATTCTAAATAAAAGAGCTTCTTAGTTATAGATTTTAATGATTGTGATGTAAATCATTAGTTAGTTTCTCTGCTATAATTTTCTTAGAAGCTTCTAAGCTTTGTCAAATTCACTTATAGAGACTTAGATGGATAATAAACAAAAAGTAGATGCGTTATTAAATTTAGCGAATAAAAGCCAAGAGTCAAAAAAAGGCAAGTTAAAAATTTTCCTTGGATATGCTCCTGGTGTTGGTAAAAGCTATGCAATGCTAAATAATGCAAAATCTCTACAGCGTGATAATAAGGATGTTGTAGTTGGTCTTTTAGTAACTCATGGAAGAGCTGAGACTCAAGCATTACTTGATGGTTTAGAGGTTATGCCTCTTAAAAAAATAAACTATCGCGGCAAGGTTTTTGAAGAGTTAGATCTCGATGCGATAAAGGCAAGAAAGCCAGATGTGGTTATAATTGATGAGCTACCACATACAAACTTTGCAACATCAAGAAATAAAAAGCGCTATATTGATATAGAAGAGCTTCTTGATGAAGGTATATCTGTTTATACAGCTATTAATATTCAGCATATTGCTAGTTTATCTTATGAAGTTACACAAATAACCCAGGCTAATGTAAATGAGATTGTTCCAAATGACTTTATACAATCAGCAGATGAGCTAGTTGTTGTAGATATTAGTCCTGAGGAGCTTATAAAAAGGTTAAAACAAGGCAAGGTTTATAAAAGTGATGCTATAGATAGAGCTTTAGAAAGATATTTCCAGTATACAAATCTAACTATACTTAGAGACTATACCTTTAGAATGGCAGCAAATCATGTTGGCCAAGATATTCAGCAATATCGTAAACTCTATCAAAATGGCAGTGCTATTGCTACATCACCATATGTATTAGTTTGTTGTGGTTATGATGAGGCTACTCCAAGCTTATTACGCAAGGGTAAGCTTCTAGCTACGACATTAAATGCTCGTTTAATGGCAGTTTTTGTGCAAAAGCCAAACAAGATAGCTACTAAGCTTAGTTTTGGCGTGATCAGGCGCTATAAAATGTTAGCAAGTAGTTTAGGTTATAGTATAGATCATATTTTAGGAGATAGGGTATCTGACGGGATACTTGAATATGCAAACTCAATAGGAGCTACAGATTTAGTTATCGGTAAATCTATACGACCAAAGTGGAAGGATAAGCTTTTTGGTTCGGTTGTTTATGATATCATCCGCAATAATAATGGTATGCAGATACATATCGTTTCAATCAATAAAAAGGATCATAAGCTTGAGGTAGCAACAAAAACTAAAAAGAATAAATTTAAGGATCTATTCGTTGATACATTAAAGTCTGCTGTTATAACGGCTTTTGCAGGTGTTATTATATTCTTTAGTTTAGACTTTGCTGGACTTGTGTCTCAAACACTTTGCTTTTTAATAGTAATAGCTGCATGTGCTTATCGATATGGTCTAGTATCTTCAATAGTAACATCATTAGTAGGATTTTTCTTATATACATATTTATATCTAGAGCCAAACTTTGTTTTACATATTTCTAGTTTAGCGGAGTTAATTACTCTGGCTATATTTATGGTGATAGTCGTTTCTTCGAGTCAAGTCATTTTAAGGACAAAAAGAGCATTTACACTTCTTAAAGAAAGAGAAAATAATATATCTATATTATATCGTTTTACCAAAATGTTTAACGAAAAGAATTTAGATAAAGATCTACGTTCGATTTTTTTACAAGCATTAGAAGAGTATTTTAAATGCGACTTTGTTTTCTTAAGTGTTTCAGGTTCTGAACTTGATTCTGCTGCATTTCCTCAACACCCAAACTTTAATCAAAAAGAATTAGCCGCTGCAAAATGGAGTTTTAAATATAAAGTTAGTTGTGGAAAAGGGACAAATACTTTTGCGGGTTTAAATTGGGCTATAGAACCATTAGTGATTGAAAATAGAGTTTTAGGAGTTATTGCAATATATTTAAAATCTGAGGAGACTATAGAGAGAATAGTTTCTGATAGCGTACTTTTGAGTAATATGCTTTCCCATATTTCGCATCTACTTCTTAAGAGAAGCTTAGAAAAAGAAGAGAAGAGGTCACTACTCTTAGATGAACAGCGCAAATTACAAAAATCAATGTTATCATCTGTGTCACATGATCTTAAAACTCCTTTAGCATCAATAATGGGGGCTTTAAGCAGTGTTAAATCTTTTAGAGACTCATTTAGCCAAGAGCAACAAGATGAAATGTTAGATCTAGCATTAACGGAGTCTAAAAGGTTAGATAACTATATTGATAATATCGTGCAAATGTTGAAGGTAGATTCAGGTAAACTTTCATTAAAGATCCAGAGTGTGAATAGTAATATTTTCCTTGATGAGATCAAAGGTATTTGCTCGCGTGTTTATGCAGCACAAAAATTTAAGTTTATAGCTCCAAAAGAGTCTTTTGAAATAGAGATGGATCCAATATTGTTTCAACAAGTTATCTTAAATTTAGTTGATAATGCCGTAAAATTTACAGCTGATTTTGAGAAAGAAATAGTCATTAGTTTAAAAAGAAAAAATGATAATTGTTGTCTTTTTGAAGTTGCTGATCAAGGTATGGGATTAAGTGAGTTTGATTTAGAAAAAATATTTACAATATTTCACCGAATAGAGAAAAAAGATAGTTATACTCATGGTAATGGTTTAGGTCTTGCTATATGTAAAGGCATAGTTTCAGCACATAATGGCAAAATACAAGCATATAGTGATGGAGAAGGTAAAGGAAGTGTGCTTAAAATAATCCTTTCTTTGGTTTCAAATATTAAAGATAATTGATACTAAATCTAAATATAAGGCATATATAGAATGGTACAAAAAATATTACTAGTTGAAGATGAACCTCAGATAAGAAAATTATTAGAAAAAACTTTTTTAGTTTTAGGGTATGATATCGAGTCTGCTACAACAGCAGGTGAGGCTAGTAAACTTTTAAATAGTTATATTCCTAATGTTATAATTCTTGATTTAGGTTTGCCTGATCAGGATGGCCAAGAGTGGCTCAGATCTATGCGAGTACATAACTCTACTCCTGTAATAGTAGTCTCTGCACGTAATGATACAGAAGAAGTTGTAAAGGCTCTTGAAAGTGGAGCCAATGATTATGTCAAAAAGCCATTTGATATGCCAGAGCTAATAGCTAGAGTTAGGCGGCAATTAATTAGTTTAGATAGTTCTCAGAAAAAATCTAATTTATTTAAGTTTGCCAATCTGACGGTAGATCTTGAAGATCATAAGGTTATGCTTGATGAGCAAGAAATTCACTTATCAAAAAAAGAATTTATGATTTTATCTCATCTAGTAAATCATGCAGGCAAGCTTGTTATGCAAAATACAATTTTAAATGAAGTTTGGGGTAACTGTTATGGAGATGGAGCACAGTATCTTAGGGTTTATATTGGACAACTAAGAAAGAAACTATCCGCATGTAAAAAGCAACCATTAATAACGACTGAAAATGCTGTGGGGTATCGTTTTATTGAGGCTGATTAATTATATATTAATAAAATCTTTTTGTTATTTTTTAATAAGTTTAACCTTTTATTGCTTATGTTTTTAATAAAAATTATTTTTGTTAAAAAGGCTTGTAAATGGTTATTTTTTGCATACTATGATAGTGCTAATAAACTTAAATTAAGGATGAGAAAATGAAAAAAATAGTTGTAGGATTAGGCTTAGCAATGGCTGCAGCAAGTGGTTTTAGTACGGTAGCTGTTAGTAGTGGTAGCTCTGTAGATATGAAAACTTCCGGATGTGGCTTAGTTGTAACAAATGCAGAAGTTGAAAACTATGGTAAAGACCAAGCTGAAGTTAAAATGAATATAAAAAATAATACTGACAATATGGTAACTATACAAAATGCTATTTCAAGTGTTGATACTAAAACTGAATTACATCACTTTGTAATGCAAGATGGTAAACATGTTATGAAACCAGTTGGAGAAATAGATGTTCCTTCTCATAAAATAGATAAGCTAGGTTTTCATAGAACTCATGTAATGTTAATTGGGTTGAAGAATGCTCCATTAAAAGTTGGTAGTACAGTAGACTTAACTTTACTTGAAAAAGGTAACTGTAGAATACCCGTTCATGCAAAAGTTGTAAAATAACTTGATCTTCGATTAAAATAATGAAAGTTAAAAACTCTTTTATTTATTATCGTAGAAAATTTTAAATATCTCTTAAAAATAATTTCCATTAAAATGAAAAAAATTATAATAGCGATACTAGTATTTGCTAGTCTTAGCATGGCATTTGCTAATACGGATGGTAGCGATACTTCTTTAACAAATACAGCTAGCTCTAATACTTCAGGTAAGAGTATTTTAACAGATGTTATAAATCCATTTGCAAATACTTGGTCATCTCTTACAAATGAAGGTGATACCTGGGGTAAGATGTATAATAGGTCGGGTAAGTGGCACCTTGGAGTAATGTTTGGCGGAATGTTTGGTGGATCCAATATGAAAATGCGTGGCCCTACTGGTAATGTAATGATAATGCCAGGTTATACTATTAATAAGTATCTTACAATTCAGTATAACCAGATGATGAGTTATGGAGGGACTTTTACTGGTATAGGAGAAGGAATTCTTATGATTCCTACTGGTACTATGATTATGCCATATGCTGCTGGTGGGGCAGGATGGTCTAATATGTCAGGAAATACCCAAGGTGCGTGGGATGTTGGAGGTGGTATAATGATTCCGTTATCTAAATCTGTCGATATAAATATCAGTTATAGATATATTCAAACCATAGCTCCGCTTCCTGCAGGAGGAATGGGAGGGATGATGATGAATCAACCTGATGCAAGGGCTCATATGAGTATGGCTTCTGGTGGTTTAGTTTGGTTTTTTTAATAAAAATTATTAAATTTTTTAGCTTGAATACTTGTATTTTATTAGCTCATTCTTCTTCGGACCAGAAATTTTCCATATAAATTCGATAGTATTGTCTAAAATATTTAATTCTACAGAATATAAATCATCTACACAGACATGTTGTTTTTCACTATACCAAGAATTTTTATCTTTAGGTATTAGATCAAATAGTGTAACGAGATTATCATAACCAAAACGTGCATGAAATAGTCTGATGCGCTTAGAGTCTATTTTCTGCCAGATGTATTCATTTTCGATCTTAGTTTCTCGCTTGGTACAGTTTAGTTTGAAGCGGCCTTGCTCTTTAAAGTATATTAAGTCTTGTTCTATTTTTATCGTTACACTACCTTTAGCGCTTCCATTCCAACCTGTTTGAGATTTTTCACCGCTAGATGATTCAAACTCAAAATAGTTTATTTTTACTAGTCGAGAAAATAATTCCATACTATTAAAATAGTTATTATGTCTTTTATGCTTATCATTATAGATGATATTTCTTTAGTTAGTAAAATAAGATATCATTGATAGTCTAAGTGAGGAATTATTTATATATGAATTCTAGATTTATTGGCTCAGTTTTTCTTATAATCGGTACAACTATTGGTGCCGGTATGTTATCGCTGCCTTTGATTGTCGCATCATGTGGTTTTACTACAGCAATTATACTCTTAGTTTTGTCATGGAGTGTAATGTATATTACGGCTATAAAGCTTTTGAATGTTTGTGCTGAGTATCCTTTGGGTGTAAATTTTACAACTATGATGCAGGAAAAAGCTTCAAAAATATATCTAGTCTTTTTTAGTATTATTTACTTACTTTTACTTTATTCTTTGTTAGCTGCGTATACTACTCAGGGTTCTTCGCTTGTCTCGATGATAGGCGATGTAAATGATCCAAATAAATCTCAAATTGGTGTATCAGCGATTATCTTTATACTAATTTTTGGTGCTTTTATGTTTAGCTATAAAGTTAGTGATTATGCAAATAGAGTTTTTGTTATTCTAAAGTTTATCTTTTTTATAATAGCTGTGGTAATTATGCTATTTTATATAAATGTAAAATATCTAGCTGCCGCACCAGCGAGTATATCTGCCTTTATTTTTGCTTGGCCTACTCTTTTACCTGCTTTTGGTTTTCACAAT
Source organism: Francisella uliginis (assembly GCF_001895265.1). Taxonomy (NCBI): domain Bacteria; kingdom Pseudomonadati; phylum Pseudomonadota; class Gammaproteobacteria; order Thiotrichales; family Francisellaceae; genus Francisella; species Francisella uliginis. Next base: position 2,122,004 of record NZ_CP016796.1, on the reverse strand, counting down.
ATCATTCCAGTTATATATGAGTATCAAAAAGGAGATGTTAAAAGTATTAGAAAAAGTATATTTATAGGTAGCGTAAGTGTTTTGGTAATCTATATGGTATGGATATGTTTATCTTTAGCACTTATTCCGCAACATGGTTTATATAGTTATCATGAACTTTTTACATCAGGAAATAATACTCCCGAGGGCTTAGCTGGTGAAATTAAAAGAGTATCAGGGTCAAATACTTTAGAGATCGCTTTAAACCTATTTATACACATTGCGATAATAACATCTTTTATAGGTGTTGGAATATCTTTGATGCATTATATACGCGACTTATTTGTTAGATATAATAAGCAGATTGGTAATTTTGCTATTGCATTTATATGTTTTGTCCCTCCGTTAGTATTTACAGTATTCTATCCTCAGGGATTCATCTTAGCATTACAGTATGCGGCAATATTTGCAGTTATAATATTTGTTTATACTCCAGCGTTTCTAAGTACAAGGAAAGATCTTAGAGTATATTTTTCACATATATATGTTGTATCTATGGGAAGTGCAGTAATTCTTTTTGAGATATTTAATTTATGCTTTAACCTAAATCCTTTTATCAATTAGCCTAACTCTGGCTGAAAACTTTATTTACTCCATATGGTGAAGGTGCGTCACTAATATCGACTTGGCTTCCTGATGAGCTTATTAGTGTTCTAAATCTGCTAGGATCATAGGTGACTTCTATATCATTTGCAGAGCTTAGGTTATATTGTCCCAAAGATGTATTTGTGATGAGACTACGGATATCTGCTGTAATATTGCCTGTAGCAACTTCTCTAGAGATAACAGCTATTATGTTCTCATCAATAGGTATAATATCTTCGATGTCACTAAGGCTATAAGTTTGAGTTGCAACTTCTGATAAAGTGTTATTAGTAGTATTTAAGCTATATATTCGTAAGGTTGAATCTATAAGGTTGGTAGTTCCAATAATAATAAAGACACCTGAGTTATTACTAATTAGTATAGGTGTTGTACTTAAGGTTGGTGTAGTACCAATTATTCCTGAAACATTAATACTTTGCGGATTAGTAAGATCGGCATTAAGTACATGTATTGTTGCAAAAATATTTGCTGTGCTTAATGGTATTAGGATAATTTTATCAGTTATTTGATTATTACTAAGTGACACTGGTAGCACAACAACATTTATTACAGGGTCAGTAATGCTAAATCCGCTTGATATTTCTTCAGGGCCAGCTTCTGATGTAAATTGACCATTGGCAAGAGATTTTAGCTCTAGATCTAAGTTGGTTGATGTTGTAGCATTTTGTGTCGTCACTAGATTCAGTGTACTACCAGATGTAGGTATAAAACTTACATTAACAAAAGCCAGCAAAGTGGTCGGTACACAAAGAAGAAGATATATTATACTTTTAGTAATTTTATAAGTATGTTTCATCTAAAGCATTTATAATTATAGTTTTATAAAATCATTTTAGCATATTTTTAAATATCTTAAGTTTTCAGTTACTTTAAAGTTTAATAATTGGTAAGGTTTAATAAAAAAATAAGCATTTTAATTATAATAGTTGATATAATTTAAACGATTAATAATAATTGAAACTATTTATTATTAACTTATATTTAGATTGAAAAGAGGTTTTTTAGAGTGGTTTTATCAAGACAGCGAGGATTTTCACTGATTGAGTTAGTAATAGCAATGTTGGTTATATCTATAGCTGTATTATCGTATGAAATTATTCTCTATAGGGCTCAAAGCTCCGAAAATTTGTTAGTAAATGATGCGGAGCTGGTTGGAACTGCGGATAATAAATTTAATGAGTATTTAATTACAGGAAATTTAGATACTACTGTAAATAGTGGGACATCAGTTAGCATCAATTCATCTGGAAATAATAATTGGGTTTTCCAAAGTGATAATGATACCGATTTAAGAATGAATATGGATTTATCATGATAGTTAAACGATGGGATCAGGGCGTATCATTAACAGAATTACTAGTTACTATAACAGTAACATGGATTGTTATGGTTCTAATAGTGCAGTCGTTTTATCAGATGCGAGAACAAAATATAAGATCAGTAGAAACACTACACACTCATACAGAAGCTGTGGAGGCAGATAATATTTTTAGAAACTTAATTGATGGTGCTTATATATCAGGGAATGCGACATATTCGTTTTGGAAATTATCATCATTTCAAATAAGTAGTGGCTCACAAATAAATCCTCTTGATTATCCAATAATCTATGCACAAAGAGAGCCATTGACTACGGGGTTTCCTAGTGATGCTCAAGCAGGCACCGATATACTTGTTGTACAAACTATAGATGATCCGCAAGTTCTTACAACAGCTATAATATCTGGAGCATCTTCATTTACACGCCCAGCAGATGGAGCACCAGCGATTACTGCTTCTAAGTATATGTTACTATCTAGTGAAAGTTATCAAAACTTAATAACTGCAGCTAGTGATGTAGCAAGTGGTACAACAACAATTAACTTAGCAACAGCAATTAATCAAAATTTTCCCGCTGGGGCTACATTATATACTGATTATATCGTTAGAATTATTTATATTGCAGAAGAAACTGATAATCAAGGTAATGTCGAAAATGATCTAGTTCAGTTAAACTATGATGGTACAGGAAATCCTATCCGAACTACTTTACTTTCAGGAGTCAGTGATCTACAGATTAGATATAATATTGGTGCAGGATGGCAAAGAGTTACGGCGAATGATCCTGACAGACTATGGTATAAGCAAATTAGAGGGCTAGAGTTTAGTTATAACTTAAATGGTCAAAATCATCAGGTAATAGTTGCCTTTGGTGGAATTGGGGATAATACAATTCCAGCGGCGTAATAGGGTTTTTGAAACTTGATATAAGTTTTTTGAATAATATACGACAGTAGAGTCTCTTTAAAAATTATCAAAGATAAAAAATGATAAACTAACTACTCAACTCAAAGTATAGTTAGTAAAATTTATTACAGTGTATTTTCTATATTTGAAGTATTTCATTATTTAAATTTTTCTCTTCATAGAGGATTGTTCAAAATTAATATGTCTTGTTAAAAAAAGATATTCTTATCAATTAAAAATTAATGTTACTATTTGAAAAAACTATCCTTTTGTAAATAAAAGTTATAAATCTGTAAGGTAGTTATATTTGGTAATTTACCTAATCTAAGAGTAGTAATTTGTAGGGAACATAAATATAAAACAAACTTAGATTTAATCAAGAGGGGACTTCATAGTTATGTCAAATCATTTTCAAGTATTCATTACTAGTATAGTCTCTTTAATTCAGTAGGAGCTGTAGATCTATGAAGATTCGAAATAATGATAATGGCACAGCACTTGTTTTAGCTATTGTTATAGCGATTATTTTTTTATCAATGGGTTATTTAGTTTATTCTTTGACCAGTTATAACCTATTATTGGCGCAACAAGAGAATCAAAGTTTGCAAGATCGTATTGCCTTTCATCAACAATTTGTAAGCACAGTCAGTGGCTCAACTCTAACATATAATAGTAATATTCCTCCATCTGGATCTACAGCAATTCCAAACAATCATACTACAGGAGCTGAAAATGCAAGGTTTGACTCATTTATAATTCCAGAGCCTGGAACTGCTATGAGAACTATAGACTACTATATGAACGTAGTTAGTGGTCAAATTGCAAAAACAGTACAAATAAAAGTACCTAGTAATAGGCAATCCAGTGCCGATAGAGGTCTAAATAAAACAAGTTTAGCTCTAAATATTCCAGCTATAAACTTTGACAATCTTCAGCCTCAACACTTCAACTCAGGTAGCGGAGAGCTTACAGATGATCGTATTGGCTATATTGGGGATGTTTCAATTGATAGTAACTCTGAGGTGCTGACTCTTAGCAGGCCAGGGTTTGCAGATGCTACATTAGATGTATCTAACGAACTAACTGATGGTGGTAGTTATGCTTTATCACAAGGCTGGCGATTAAATGATGGTAATTGGGAGGTTTCTCTAGGAGTCTATGATACATCTTCTAATAGTGCAAGTGGTTGTCTGATCATGACTAGCTTGGATGATTTTACTACTAATTTTAGTGCGCAAAGCTGTATTCCAATAGCTGAATCATTAACTATGCCAGACTATACATATACTGATTGTTTTGGCACATTTCCTATTTTAGATAAATACTCTGTTTGCTCTTCTGGTAATCAGTATAGTGCTGGTGATAGATGTAGAGAAAATGATACAATATATCAAGCACAATCAGATACTAGTGATACGCCGTCAAGAGATAGTGTTTCATGGCGAATTTATTATGCAAACTCTGATTGGATTCAGAAATATGATGGTAGAGCAGAATATCAAATTGGCGATAAGGTTCTCTTTAATGATATGCGCTTTGTTCGAATCTCTTCTCCGGGCCAAAACAGGATATCTCCTTTTCATAGACAGAATGGAGATGCTTGGAGAGTCGATGATATTTATTTATGGAATGATAGAATCACATATCAAGCTGATGATATTGTTATATTTGATTATAAATTTTATCGTGCAAGAAGGGGGAGTCAAGGTAGCCAACCGCCAAATTTCTTTGACTGGATTAATTTAGGCTTCCATAATGATAATAAGACAGCCTTAGATCATTTAAATACATGCTATACGACCGTAACACCAACTCAAGATTATATTAATTGTTTTGGAGTGTATCCAGCAGTAGATGGTAATGAAATATGCTCATCAAGCTCGGATTATAATCAAGGAGATCAATGTATTTTCGAAGGAGCGCTTTTGGAAAAGTGGAGTTGGCTAGGTGCTTGGCCTGGAGCTAATGTAAATTGGTGGAGGACGGTTTATCCTCGTTCTAATTGGGTTATGCCATATAGTCAAGACTTAAGATATGATATTGGGGATAAGGTGATTTGGCGTAATAAGCGCTTTGAGTTAGTTTCTAATACAGGTGCAGGGACTAATCCAGGAACTACTTCTTCTAGTGGTAGAGTTGTTTGGCGTGTGGATGACATATATGAGTGGGATCCAAATGTATATTCGTATCTGGAAGGAGATATTGTCATTCATAACAAAGGTATATTTTATGAAGCTAGAAGAGATACTATGGGAGAGGAGCCCAAAAGAAATCCTCTTGCTTTCGATCGCTGGAGGAGGATTGGTAAAGACTTTAATGGTAGCAAGTCTAAAGATTTTTTAGGGGCTTGTGATGATGTAGTACCATATACAGAGGAAACAAATTCTTTACTTCCTATTTTAGGACCAGATGTTAATTTCTTAAATCTAGGTTATGAACTATCGTTTAATGCTCTAGATTTGGATCCTGGAAATCCTGTTGCAGGGTATTCTCTAGATGATGGAGTATATGGTTTAGTAGATAGATATGATGGACGTAGGCAAGAAGCAATAATGAAAACTAATAGAGAAACTAGTGAAGAATATTTACTAACTAGGAACACTAGAACACCTGATAATTGGACTTATTATACAGTAAAAAGAAATATATTTGGTATTGTTACACTTACTCAAAATGCATCAGTAAGTAACCAGTTTTTAGATGTTAATTTTGATACTGTAGACTTTAATTCAGGAGAGTTGCTGTAAGTTTTTAAGAAAGTTAAGTTTAAAAATGATAAATCAATAACTAAAGTATATAATATACAATTAGGATTTTTATAAATATAAGATTTGTCTAGTTATGAGATTTGTAGATGAAGTAGTTGTTAAGCTTCAAGCAGGTAAAGGTGGTAATGGTTGCGTTAGCTTCCGTAGAGAAAAATATGTCCCAAGAGGTGGTCCAGATGGCGGCGATGGTGGCCATGGTGGTAGCATATACCTCAAAGCAGATGAAAATGTGAATACGCTAATTGATTATCGCTACAAGAGAGATTATCAAGCAGAAAATGGTCGTCCTGGAGAAGGACGTAACTGCTATGGTAAAGCTGGTGAGGATTTATACCTTACTGTACCTGTTGGGACAAGTGTTTTTGATGCTGAGACAAATAAGAAAATAGGTGAAGTTCTCAAGCATAGTCAAACCCTTAAGATTGTCGAAGGTGGTAAAAGAGGAATAGGTAATACTCACTTTAAAAGTAGTACAAACCAAGCACCTAGAAAATTCACACTAGGAGAAGAGGGTGAGTATAGAGAAGTTCGCTTAGAGCTAAATTTATTAGCTGATATAGCTTTATTAGGATTACCAAATGCTGGTAAATCAACCTTGATTCGTTCTGTATCTCAAGCAACACCAAAAGTAGCAGATTATCCATTTACAACTATGTACCCACATCTTGGTGTAGTTAAAGTTGGTGTAGACAGTTTTGTTATGGCTGATATCCCAGGAGTTATTGAGGGAGCTGCTGAAGGAGCAGGTTTAGGTTTAAGATTTCTGAAGCATTTAACTCGAGCTAGATGTGTATTACATGTGGTTGATATCTGTCCATTTGATGATTCAGATCCTGTTGAGAATTATTTTGCGGTTGAAAAAGAACTTGAAAAATATAGTCAAGAGCTTTTTGAGAAACCAAGATTTTTGGTTATAAATAAAATAGATCTACTAGCTGACCAGGTAGATGAAAAGTGTCAGGAATTTGTTAATAGTATTGGCTATAAAAATAAGTATTATGTAATCTCAGCAGCCATGAATAAGGGAACACAAGAGTTAGCTAAAAAACTAAATGAATTCTTACAAAAGCAAGAGTAAATATAGATGAAAATAAGAAATCTGATATTTGGTTCACCAATTCCTACAACTAAGCAGCATGAGCAGAAAATAGGGCTACTTTCAGGCTTTGCAATTTTATCCTCAAATGCATTGTCATCAGTATCTTATGCAACCGGAGAGGTATTTATAGTTTTAGCAATGGCTGGAGCAACTGCGGTTTCAAAGTATGCTATCGGTGTTGGGTTAATGGTAATATTATTAATATTGCTAATGGGATTTTCTTATGCACAAGTAATAAAAGCTCATCCAGAAGGTGGTGGATCATACTCGATAGTAAAATCTCATTTTAATGAAAAACTACTTTTACTGACATCTGCATCGTTAATAATTGACTATATACTTACTGTAGCAGTATCTGTATCTACAGCATCTGTTGCTATAAGTTCGGCCTTTCCTGCATTAAATAACTATATTGTTGAGCTAGCTTTAGTCTTACTTGTACTTTTGATGGTTATCAATCTGCGAGGAGTGAAATCAACAGCAAAAATCTTTGCATGGCCAACCTATATGTTTATCGCTTCAATACTTATAATGATAGTCGTTGGAGTTTATCAGTATAGTGATGGCTCTTTAGCAAAATTTGAGTATACACAGAACTATTTTAATCAAATGCATACCTCAATAGGTGTATTAACAATTACTCTAGTTTTAAGAGCCTTTTCATCTGGTAGTGCCGCTCTTACTGGTATTGAGTCTTATGCTAATGGTGTTTCAGCATATAAATCACCTGTGATGTCAAAAGCTATATTTGGTATTATTTTGATGACATTGCTATCTATAGTCATGTTTGCGGGTGTTACATTTATTGCTACTAAAACAAAAATTTATCCTGGTTTTTCAGAAAGTGTCTTATCTCAAGTTGCTCATCAAGTTTTAGGAAATGGTATTTTATATTATTTTCTACAAGCATCTACTTGTTTGATTTTGCTTATGGCTGCAAATACTTGTTTTACAGGATTTCCTACTCTAGCATCAATTATGAGTAAAGACCAATATCTTCCTGAGCAGCTTCAGCGTGTTGGGGATAGGTTCGCTTTTAGAAATGGTATTATGATGTTGACAGTATTATCAGCAGTTTTAGTAGTTATTTTTGAAGCACAAGTTAGTAAGCTGATCCCTTTATATGCATTTGGTGTATTTATAGCATTTACTCTTTGTCAGGCTGGTTTAGTTAAATTTTGGTATAGAAATAAGCGCCAGTACAAAAGTTGGGGTTTTAGAGCCTTTATAAATGCTTTTGGTTGTGTAGCAACATTTGTTGTATTAATAACAATTGTTGAGAGTAAGTTTTTTGAAGGGGTATGGATAGTAATAATTGCAATTTTAATTATTATGTTTGGTTTATACTCGATTAAAAAACATTATATAAAAAGAGAAAATAGCTTAGCCTTGAGTGTTGATGAAGCTATTGTAAATGCTTGTGTACATGAAAATGCAGAGCCTAAGATTGTACTTTTAGTCTCGCGTATCCACCGAGGTACAATAGAAGCATTAAGATTAGCGAGAAATATATCTGATGATATAACGCCAGTATTTGTTTCAGCTAATGAGAAAAAAATAGCTAAGATAAAAGCTCAGTGGAAAAATCTAGCATTTAAAGAAAAGCTTTTGATAATGCGTCCTGTGTATAACTCTTTTATTACTCCTGTATTACAAATTTTACATAAGAATGACTTAAGAAATCCTGAGCGAGGTTATTCTGTGGTTGTGATTCCTGAAGTTGTTAATACTAAATGGTGGCATTTCTTACTTCATAATCAAAATTCTCGTATGGTTAAGTTAGCGATTGCTGCAATGGATAAAAAAGATAAAAAAACTGCAACTAGAGTAGTAATATCAGTACCGTATAAAGCAGAGTAATAAATGGAAGCCTTCTTTATAAATTACTGGGCAATATCTAAAGAGTTTTGGAAAAGTAAAGCGGGTATTTTCGCATTATTCATACTTACTATATGTGTGATTTTTGAGTTTGCTAGTGTTGGTTTGAGTGTATATTTAAACCATTGGTACGTAGCCTTTTATAATGCTATTGAACAATATGACAAGTCAACTCTTATTCATGAGTTAATAGTTTTTTCATTTATTACCTCAGCAGTGCTAATAAATGGCTTTTTGTCTTATTTTTTTGGCCAGTATTTGATTATATTTATTCGTAAGCCACTAACAGAAAGCTACGTTAGTAATTGGCTAAACTCAAAGGCTTATCTAAACTACTCTCGAAGTTATGATAATCCCGAAGAGCGTATAAGCTATGATATTTTACATTTTATCTCTTTGTCAAAGGATCTTTTTTTAAAAAGTATCCATAGTATTTCAACACTTATTTCTTTTTCGATTATTTTATGGGGCTTATCAGGAGTTTTATCATTTTCGCTATATGGACATCAGTTTCATATCTATGGTTATTTATTTTTAGTAGCTATTACATTGGGTGTAATTAATGTTATATTTGTTTTCAAAGTTGGTAGACCATTAAAAAAACTACTATACAGTCAGCAGAAATATGAAGCTGATTTTAGATATGGACTCTCTGTTATTAGAAACAATAAAACTGCAATATATGATAATCAGTCAGAAAAAAGAGAGTTTATTACATCAAGAAGAAACTTAAACAAAATAGTCCAAAACTTTTATCAGGTAACTTTTAGAAAAGCTAAAATAGATATTGTGAGAAGTTTTTTCATTCAGATTTATTCTTTGGCAGGTATTATATTAGCACTACCAAGATATTTTGCTAGGAGCATTAGTTTTGGACAGGTAATGCAGGTTAACTCAGCATTTTATAATGTTATTTCACCAATGTTATTTTTAGTTTTTTGGTATGAAGAGTTAGCAGAATTAAGAACTAATGTTTCAAGGTTAGCGGAACTTAAGAAAACTATAAATAACTCTAAAGATGATAGTAATTCAAGGCACATAGATCATTTACAGCATAGCCTCTTGATTTTAGATAATCTATCAATAACTAAGGATAATGAAATTCTGCTCAAAGGGATTAGTATTTCTTTAGATATGCAAGATAGTATCTTTATACATGGAAAAACAGGTATAGGAAAAACTAGTTTACTAAGAGTTATAAATGGCCATAGTGATAATTTTAAAGGAAAAATTATCTTTAATAAAACACCTAGAATACTTTTTTTATCTCAAAAACCGTATTTTCCAGAAGATGATTTTAAGAGGTCTATATTTTATCCTTCCTTTTCAAGTATTCCATCAGATAGTGAGTTTAAGCAAATATTAGATTATCTTGGGGTTTCGTATCTGGAGAAGTTTATAGGGACTATACATGATTGGCGCAATGTTTTATCTTCTGGAGAACAACAGAAATTACGTTTCTGTAAAATATTTACTAAAGATTATGATTTAGTACTTATAGATGAAGCTACATCAAATATAGATTCTGAGTCTGAAAAGAGGATATATAATTTATTAAAAGATAAAAAGATAGCTTATATTTCAGTTAGCCATAATAGTAGGATTAAAGAGTATCATAATAAAGTTATTGAGCTAACTAATGATTAATTAGCAAATGAACAGCAATACTAGCAAAATAACCAATAGCAATAACCCACGTCCATTTTAGGTGACCCATAAAAGTATATTTGCCTTTTGATTTGCCCATTACAGCTACACCGGCAGCTGATCCTATAGCTAGAAGACTTCCTCCTACACCAGCTGTAAGAGTTATTAATAGCCACTGAGCATGTTCCATCACAGGATTCATGCTTAATACAGCAAACATTACAGGGATATTATCTACTATTGCTGAAAGTATCCCTATTATTGTATTAGCTTGTGTATGTGCCGAGAATATACTTGGAGCTATAGATTGCATATCTGTATAGATATATTGCGAAGCTATTCCTAGATAGCCAAGAGCAGCAAGCCCTTGTACAGAAACTAAAATACCATAGAAGAACAGCAAAGTATCCCACTCAGCTTCCTTAACCTTATCAAAAATATCAAAAGCATGAGGAGGCATTTTACGACCTTTAGGATTTCTGTTTTCATGAGCTATTTTTAAACCATAGAAATAGTTATAAATCATTACATAGCCAAAACCAGTCATCATTCCTAAAGATGGTGGTAAGTGAAGAATATGCTCAAATGAAACCGCTGTAGCAATTGTAAGTATAAATAGGATGATTACTGGTATAGCTCCGCGTTTTAGTTCAACTTTGTCTTCGACTATTGATTGTGCTTCCATTTTTGGTAAAAAGAAGCTCATAATAATTGCAGGGACTAAGAAGTTAACTAATGATGGTAAAAATATAGCAAAGAACTCAGTAAAGCCAACAACACCTTTTTGCCAAACCATCAATGTTGTGATATCTCCAAATGGTGAGAATGCACCACCTGCATTTGCTGCAACTACAACGTTCACACAGGCCATTGTAACGAATTTTTTATTATCCTTACCTATAGAGATAACAACAGTGCTCATAACTAAAGCTGTAGTTAAGTTATCAGCAACAGCAGATAAAAAGAATGAGATAATCCCTGTTAGCCAAAAAGTACCTAAAAAACCAAACCCAGCCCTAAGTAGGGAGCTCTTTAGCTTAGCAAAAACATTTCTATCTTCCATAAGGTTTATATAAGCCATAGCTACTAATAAGAAAAGTAATAGTTCACCATACTCGGTCATGATATGATTGAAGTTACTATGAACAATGTTATCAGCACCAATTGTTTCACCAACAATTGCAACTAAAACCCAAATTACACCAGCTGCAACAATTACAGGTTTTGATTTGTTAAGCTTTGTAAAATCCTCAGTCATTACTAATAAGTAAGCTAAGATAAATACTACGATAGCAGCTATTGCTAAAGGGTGGCTTGTCGCATTAACACTAATAGCATTAAGTGTTGATTCACTATCACTTGCAAAAGATAGCAGTGGGAGCATTAATATTGGTAAGGTTAGTATAAGTTTTTTGAGCATTATTTAAATTAGAGAAATTATTTATGACGGATATTATAACATTGTGAACTATTTAGTTAATAAAAAATAAATCATTACTTATTTTATGATGTATAAAACATGAAAAGTTGCTGTATACTAAATTAGTAAAATATTTTAAATATTCTGTTATAATACTCCGTTATTCAATAAAAATATCAATATCGAGGTTCTTATGTGGAAGTATTCTCCATTAAAGACAATTCTTATTTTAGGGCCTATGGTTTTTGCTTTTGCATTAGCTATGGATGTTTATATGCCCGTTCTACCAGAGATGCGTGAAGCGTTGAATACTACTCAACAAATGGTACAAGTTACATTATCTTTGTTTTTGGTTGTTACAGGTGTGGGACAGCTATTCTTAGGTCCATTATCTGATCAGCTAGGTAGATTTAAAGTTATTTTATTATCATCAATACTATTTGTTATTGGATCTGTATTATGCGCAGTATCAACTACTATTGATTTCTTAATATTCTCAAGGGTTATCCAGGGGTTAGGCTGTTGTGGTCTATCTGTGTGTGCTTTTGCTATTATTAGGGATGGTTTCTCAGGTAAAACAAGCTCAATGATATATAGTTTTATCAATGCAATAATATCTGTCTCACCAATTATTGGCCCTCTTATTGGTGTCCAATTAGCTACACATTTTCAGTGGGAGTCTGCATTTATTTTTCTAACTGGTTTGGCGATTATAGCTTTTCTAATCGTTGTTATCTTTGTAAAAGAGAGCTTACCTATTGAAAGACGTAAAAAAATGTCATGGGATGTCTTTGCAAGATATTTGTATGTTGGAAGGTCTCTACAGTTTTGGGCTTATTCTTTAACTGCAGTTTCGGGAATGGCATCATTTTTTATATTATTTTCGATGACCCCTTATATTATAGATTATCTTGGTTATCCAATTTCAAAAATATATGTTGTTTTTGGTTCTGCAGGGATAGCATTTTTAGTAGGATCGTTATTATCTGGGGCAATAGTTAATAAGCTTGGTGTTTATAATACAGCAATATTTGGAGTTGCTTGTGTTTTTGTCGCTGGTATAACATCTTTAGTTGTATATATGATCTATGGTTTGACACTTTGGGGGTTCTTTGCGCCTTGTTTCTTTGCTACTTTTGGAGCGGCTTTTACTACAGGTACAGGAGCTAGTGGAAGTCTAGAGCCATTTTATGAGATAGCAGGTGTTGCCGCAGCACTATTTGGAACTATGGAGTTTGCAATTAGTGGTGTTATAGGAAGTATAGCGATGCTTTTCCCAGCTACAAGCTCTTTACCTATAGCTGTTACAATGATCATTATGTCAATAATATGCTTTATACTTCTTTTTTTAATAAAAGGTAAAGTGAAATAATAAAATGTGACGATATATTTTTTATTTTAGAAGTTAATTATGTTGAAAGTTTTGAAAACTATCCTTACCACAGTTAAATCTATATGGAACTATTACTGGAATTGGTATATAGATTCTTGGAGAAGAATAGCTCCGGTAAGATACCTTGGTGTTTTTATAATGGTACTGATAATAATTTATCAAGTTTTCTTTAAAGGCGCAGTATAAATCAGGAATTTAATCTTACTTTAGATTCTTTATCATTAGGGCAAATTTCATATCTTCAGGTGAAACATTATCAAATTTGACTTTAGCTTGATAACCACTTCCTTTGGCTTCTTCCATATGATTGCCATCTTTATCAAGCATATTATCTAGGATGATTTCACGACTACCTGAAGGTAGCATTAACTCTATACTATCGCCGATTTTCATCTTATTACGTACATTTACATTGGCATAACCAGTATGCTCGTCAAAGTCAGTAATTTCACCAACGAATTGTTGCGTTGAACTACGAGAGTCAGAGTTTTCATACTTTTGATATTCATCATGAACGTGGCGACGATAGAAGCCTTCGGTGTAGCCACGGTGAGCAAGCCCCTCAAGTTTATCCATAAGGCTCATATCAAAAGGTTTACCTGCTAGTGTATCTTTGATAGCTTGATCATAAAGTTGGGCAGTTCTTGCAGCATAGAAGAATGATTTTGTACGCCCCTCAATTTTAAAACAATCAACGCCCATTTTTGTCATTGCCTCGACATGCTGGATTGCTCTTAGATCTTTTGAATTCATGATATAAGTACCATGTTCATCCTCAAACATAGGGTTATACTGACCAGGTTCTTTGTCATTCTCTATTAGCACAACTTTGTCAGATGGTTGACCTATACCAAGAGTTGATTGTACTTGTGTAGGTTCAAAATCACCCCAATCATTTTGTTTTGCTTCTGCAACTTTATAGTTGTTTCTACATGCGTTGTTGCATACGCCTTGGTTAGGGTCTCTATGGCTATAGTATCCAGAGAGTAGGCATCTACCAGAATAAGCCATACAAAGTGAGCCATGAACAAAAGTCTCAATCTCCATATCTGGGACATTTTCTTTTATCTCTGCTACTTCGCGTAGTGATAACTCTCTAGATAAAACTACTCTTGTGATGCCAAACTTCTGCCAAAATCTTACAGTTTCATAGTTTACAGCATTTGCCTGAACTGATAGGTGTATTTCTTGATCTGGAAAATGCTCGCGGATAAGCATTATCATACCAGGATCTGACATAATCATAGCATCTGGTTTTAATGCCATAACAGGAGCTATATCTCTTATATATGTTTTAATTTTTGCATTATGTGGAGCGATATTATTTGCGAGCATTATTTTTTTGCCTTGAGCATGAGCTTCATTTATAGCAGTTTCAAGAACTTCTAATTTTGAGAACTCATTATTTCTCGCTCTTAAGCTATACCTTGGCTGACCAATATATACAGCATCAGCTCCATATGCAAAAGCGTAACGCATAGCCTTCAATGTTCCTGCTGGAGATAATAGTTCAGGTCTTTTCATCTGTTTATATCCTTTGATTTAGTATTTATCAATTTAATTCTTAGACTGTGAATAATTTACATTAAGGATTTTAACTTTTTATTGTTTATCTATAAAGTTTTATTTTTTGATAATAGAGTAAATGAAAAGCAGTTAATAGATAGTAATACAAGTATAATATAGGTAAGCTAAATAGCCACTTACGCTTGTAAAGATAAAAGTTACTTTGGTTTTGACATTCATATTTCAAAGAGGTTACTAAAGCGTTATGATAATTTAGATATTCACTCTTGCCAACATTTCCTCTTAAGCCATATGACAGAGAAAACTTGATTAGGGTAGATAACGGGGTGTCATTGAATAGTATTTATAGTTATTATGTTTATCGAACGAAAGAGCATGATAAACTTAATATTATTAATCAACTTTTTCAGGATTCTTGATGATATACGATAGCAAAAAAGTAGCAAGATTTCTTTTGCTATGGTATCATGATATTATCTTTTGTCTGAAAATAGTAGACGAAACCTACTTCTTAAATTTATAGGGTCAAATATGAATTTCGAGCTTGCTAGAGAAAATATGATTAAGCAGCAAGTCCTTACAGAAGGGCTTTCTTTAGATGGTGTTGCTAACGTTATGGCAGATATTCCTAGGGAAATCTTTTTACCAAGACATTTAAAATGTTTAGCATATTGTGATACAGCATTAATGATTGAAGATAAGCAACTAAGAAGCCCAATGCTTACTGCAAGGCTTATAGAGGCTTTGGATATAAAGTCTAGTGATAATGTTTTAAAGCTTGGTTTGGAATGTGGTTATCCAGCAGCACTTTTAGCTAAGCTAGCTAAAAATGTTGAGCTAATAGATTATGATGAGCAAAGACTTAGTCAAGTCAGACGTCAGCTTGCAAATATTGGTATTTATAACGTTGAGTTTAATAGTGCTGAGTATCTTACAAATATTAAAAAGAATGAAAAGAAATATAACTGTATATACATATCAGGCATTGTCGAAGAAAGTGAGATCGATGATTCTTTAC
The DNA here is from genome assembly GCF_001895265.1 of Francisella uliginis. Classification (NCBI taxonomy): domain Bacteria; kingdom Pseudomonadati; phylum Pseudomonadota; class Gammaproteobacteria; order Thiotrichales; family Francisellaceae; genus Francisella; species Francisella uliginis. The sequence continues at coordinate 2,106,383 of NZ_CP016796.1, read as the reverse complement.
TTGAGCTTTTAGAAGTTGGTGGTAGGGTTGTTTTTGTCGTTCGTAATGATGTGTGTGATAAAGCTTATATTATAAAGAAAACAGCTAATGAGAAGTATCAAAAGAGCTTTCTTTTTGATACTTACAATAAGTAAAGAAATATTATGAAAAAGCTTGGTATATATCTTGCAACTTTTTTTAGCTTTTGTTTTGCCTTAGCCAGTGAAGATACTCCTGTGCCTAAATATAATGGTGCGGGTAGGCCTATAGGTACTGATGTAGCTTCAGATCCATATAGTGTTGAAAAGCAGTATGCAAAAGCTGATGAAATAAAGAAGGATAATCAATTTTATAACCTTAAAAAAGCTACAAAAGTTGCCATGGTTGGTCAAACTAAAGATAAGTTTTATAGTTTGATTGATATATATGAACTAGCAGCTAAGCATAATGCTGAGTATCAAGCAGCAAGATCAACATTTGCTGCGAACGTTGAGACTGTACCTACAGCTTTAGGTGCATTATTACCACAAGTTGATTTTCAATATAATCTAAGAAGAGATTTATATAATCAGTTTGGTGGCCAGGTTGACGATACCTCAAATCTTTTAAATTTTCAGGGATCGCAGGTACTTTTTGATTGGAGTAAATGGAAGACCTATACACAAGCAACATATTTGCAAAAATCTTATGCAATGATTTATGCAAAAGCCGAGCAAACCTTGATTGTGGATACTGTGACAGCATATTTTGAGCTTTTAAGAGCAGAGCAGGCATTACAGTTTCAGTTTGCAAACGAAGCCTGGAATAAAAAGTTATATTTAACGCAAAAATATCAGTACGAATCAGGAATGGTTTCTTATGCTGATTTTAAAACTACAGATGCTCAATACCGTCAGGCAATAGCTGATAGAGTCAATGCCCAAAGAAATTTAGTTAATGCGAAAGCTGTGATGGCAAAACTCATAGGTAAACGTATAAGTTCTATTTTGTATATCTCAAAAGATACTGAATTTGGTAATCCTGTTCCTGATGATATTGATTATTGGCTAAATACTTCACAAAAATATAATCTTGATATTGCTCAGAAAAAGTTTCAGTACAAAGCAGCAAGTGAAGGTGTCGGTATTGAATGGGGTAACTTTTTCCCTCAAGTTAACTTGACTGGTGGTATACAGATGCAAAGGAATAATCTTTCTGGAGATCCTGCACAAGTTAATAGAATTCCTAAAAAGTTTGATGTTGCTAGTATTGGTGGAAGTGTTAATTGGAATCTACTACGCGGTGGATCTGATTATGCTAAGCTTAAAAAAGCAAGTTATGATAATCAAGCGGCAGATTATGCTTTGCTACAAACAAAAAGGGAAGTTTATGCTGGAACTGTTGAGGCATATCAAACGGTCGTGCTAGATGCTGTGAGGATAAAAGCATATAGAGAGTCAGTATACTCAGGTATTGCATCAGTAAAAGCTATTTTAGAAGGCTTTGAGGCAGGAACTCAGACGATTGTTGACTTACTTAACCGTCAAGCAATTCTTGTCCAGGCACAACTTTCGTTTGCGGACTCAATATTTAACTATGTTGAAGATTATGTTGCCCTTAAACAATATCAAGGTGGCCTAACATACAAGGATATTGCCTATATTAACAATATATTAGGTAAGACAGATATAATATCTGAAATAGCAACGGAATAGGTTTATTATTATGTCCAAAGTCTCAGTTTTTATTTTAGACTTTGAAAAACATCGTATAGAACAAGTTGTATCATGGTTAGAAAAAAAAGTTGATCAATCAAAGCTTACAAACAAGCAAAAAATATTTTCACAATTTATCAGATATTTTGTTTTATCAAAAAAATTCTCTATAGAAAATCCTTTATTTGCGACAAACGATGGCAAACCTTATTTGTGTAATAGTAATATTCATTTTAATATTAGTCATACGGGTAATAAAGTAGTAATAGCCCTAGCAAATCAACAGATAGGTATTGATACTGAAGAGATAGCGCAAAAGCGAAAGGTTTTAAGAATAGCGAAAAGATATTTTAAACCTGATGAGTACCTTTCTTTACAAAAAAGTGATGATTTATATAGGGACTTTTATACATTGTGGACATTAAAAGAATCCCAAGTTAAGAGAAGTTCTCTTGGGATTGCAAAAGGTTTAGGTACAGCAACCTTTAAATTAATCAACGATAATGATTGGGTTAGTGAAAACTATCCTAATGATTTTATAACTTTCTACTATGATGAATTAGTAATATCAGTATGTTCTAACAATATTAAGAACGAGGATTATAGCTTGTTTGAGATAGTAGATTTTGAGTTTAAAGAAATAAAAAAATAAAGGGAGGAACTATGGCTTTACATGGTAAAAAAAATATAATGGATGACTTTGACTTTTTTGAAGAGTCTTTACCAAAAGTTAGAATCCCAGTAGGGTCACAGGATCCACTTCAAACATATCAAGAGATAAAAGATGAGTTAATGTTAGATGGTAACTCAAAGCAGAATCTAGCTACTTTTTGCCAAACTCAAGTTGATGATTTTTCACATAAGCTTATGGATGATTGTCTTGATAAGAATATGATTGATAAAGATGAATATTCACAAACTGCAGAGATAGAATCAAGATGTGTTAATATTTTGGCAAATTTATGGAACTCTTCAGCAGAGAGTGCTATTGGTTGCTCAACTACTGGTTCATCTGAAGCTGCGATGCTTGGTGGTATGGCAATGAAATGGCGTTGGCGTGATAAAATGAAAGCCCAAGGTAAAGACTGTTCAAAGCCAAATTTAGTTACAGGTCCTGTTCAAGTTTGTTGGCATAAATTTGCAAAATATTGGGATATCGAGCTTAGAGAAATACCTATGTCTAAAGAAAGTCTAATAATGACTCCAGAAGCAGTTATAGAAAGATGTGATGAAAATACAATAGGTGTAGTTCCGACATTAGGAGTTACATTTACAGGGCAATATGAGCCTGTTGAAGAGGTTTGTAAAGCTTTAGATAAGTTTGAGCAGGAAACTGGCATTGATATTCCCGTACATGTAGATGGCGCTTCTGGAGGCTTTCTTGCCCCATTTATAGATCCTGAGCTTAAATGGGATTTTAGGCTACCTCGAGTTAAGTCAATTAATGCGTCTGGACATAAATTTGGTTTATCGCCATTAGGTGTTGGTTGGGTTATTTGGTCGGATAAAAAGTACTTACCGGATGATTTAGTTTTCAATGTGAATTACTTAGGTGGTGATATGCCTACTTTTGCACTGAATTTTTCTCGACCTGGAGGGCAAATAGTTGCTCAATACTATAATTTTGTTAGGTTGGGTTTTGAAGGGTACAGAAAAGTGCATCAAGTTAGCTATGATGTTACAAAATATATTGCTGGACAGCTTGATGATATGGGTATTTTTGAGATTATTCATAGTGGTCAAGGAGGTATTCCTGCAGTGAGTTGGTCTCTTAAGTCTGATAAAGAGTATAGTTTGTTTGATTTGTCTGAAAAGATTCGTTCAAAAGGCTGGCAAATAGCAGCGTACTCAATGCCTAAAGACAGGCAAGACCTAGTTGTGATGAGAGTTTTAGTCAGAAGAGGATTTACTTTTGATTTAGCTCAGCTAATGATTAGAGATTTAAAAAAAGCGATTCAATCACTTGAAAACAAAGAATCTAATAATAGGTCTAGTTTTTCACACTAAATTTATAAATAAGAAATTGGATATTGTAGGGGTTTACAATTGAATACTATGAATATGAGCTTTTTTGCTCGAGTAGTCCACACTGTTGGCTTTGAGGTTTTTGGAGTTGTGATTTTTACTCCAGTTGCGGTTTATGTTTTAAATGAAAGTGTTTTTGATATTGGCTTTTTAGCTATAGTTATATCTTTGATAGCGATGGTATGGAACCTTATTTATAACTATATCTTTGATTTTATAGAAGGATTCTTTGGTGGTCATAGATCAAAAAGAAAATTATTTATGCGTATCATGCATGCTGTTTCATTTGAGCTTGGCTTACTGGTAGTAACTTTACCAATAGTAGCGTACTGGCTAAGTATGAGCTTATGGAAAGCTTTGCTTACAGATCTTAGTTTTGTAGTTTTTTATTTGATATATGCTTTTGTCTATAACTATCTCTTCGATAAGATTTATTTTGGCATAGTTCATGCCAAAAAGCATAGAGAGGCTAATTAAAATTAAATTAGTTGCAACAGAGTTGGTTAAATATTGTTATAATATTTGTGTTTAATAATAGGTTAAAATTATTTGGTGAATTATGTGTGGAGTAATTGGGGTTGCAGGACCTAATCAGGTCAGTTATGCGCTGTTTTATGGTTTAAGTCTTTTACAACATAGAGGTCAAGATGCTGCAGGTATCGCGACTATGGATCAAGGCCATTTCTTTATGCGAAAAAATACTGGCTTAGTTAGTGATGTTTTTACAGATGAGAAGCTTGAGAAATCAAAAGGTAACATGGGGATTGGTCATGTTAGGTATCCGACTGCGGGAAGTCTCGGAGCTGCAGATAGCCAACCTTTCTATGTAAATAACCCTCATGGTATTGTTTTTGCACATAATGGCAATTTAACTAATGTACCTGAGTTAGCAAAGATGTTACATGATATTGAAAGACGTCATCTAAATACAACTTCTGATTCAGAACTTCTGCTAAATTTCTTTGCTTGTGGTATGAATAAATCTAAAGGTTGTCCTACTACACATGCTGTATATAAGGCATGTGAGTTTGTTTTTAAACACGCTAAAGGTGGCTATGCTTGTACAGCAATGATTGCTAACTTTGGTCTGGTAGCATTTAGAGACCCGTATGGAATTCGACCATTAGTTCTTGGTGTTAAAGAATATGATAATGGTGAAAAAGCCTATATGGTAGCTAGTGAAAGTGTTTCACTTGATATTTCAGGATTTAGAGTGCTACGAGATGTAGAGCCCGGAGAAGTTATTATTATTACTGAAGATATGAAGGTCCATTCAAAAATATGTGCTAAGAAACCTATTTTAGCACCTTGCTTATTCGAGTATGTATATTTTGCTCGTCCAGATAGTATTATGAACGGGGTTAGTGTTTATCAAGCAAGAGTAGATGCTGGTAAAGCTTTAAGTAAAAGAATAATAGATGCTTGGAAAGATAAGGATATAGATATTGTAATTCCAGTTCCTGAGACTGGTAGGGCATCAGCTCAAGAGATTGCAACAGCGTTAAAAGTTGAGTATAGAGAAGGATTTGTAAAAAATAGATATATCGGCAGAACATTTATAATGCCTGAAAATGTTGATAGAAAGAATTTTGTTAGAAGAAAACTAAATCCAATTCCAGCAGAGTTTAAAGATAAGAATGTTTTACTTGTAGATGACTCTATTGTACGTGGTACAACATCTAAGCGTATTATCGAGATGATTAGGGATTTAGGCGCAAAATCAGTATATTTAGCATCAGTATCGCCAGCTGTGTGTTATCCAAATGTTTATGGTATAGATATGCCAGTTAAGTCTGATCTTATCGCTCATGGTAAATCATTAGAAGAAATTCGCCAGTGGATTGGTGTGGATGGGCTTATATATTTGCCACTATCAGATTTAAAAGAGATTGTTCAAAAGCAAAACCCTGATATTACTGAATTTGAAGATAGTGTTTTCTCTGGTAACTATATTACAGGTGATGTCGATGAAGCATACTTAGATGAGCTTGAAAGACATAGAAATGAATTAAAAGAGTTAGAAAAGAAATATAAAGGGTTTGATAGCTAATGATTAAGATTTTTAAGGGTTTAAGTGCATTATCTCCATTTAGAAGAGAAAAGGTTTTAGCAGATGCTAAAAGAATATCTAATAAAGTTGAGTCTATTTCTGCTGAATATATTCATGTAGTTGAAAGTTCTCAAAATCTTAGTGATAAGCAGATAGAGATTATAAGCTCATTGCTTAACTACAACAAAGAGTATGGTTCAGCAGAGCCAAAGGGACATACTTTTATTACAGCTCCTAGAGTTGGCACAATTTCACCATGGTCATCAAAGGCTACAGATATTATCAAAAATACTGGTATTGATGTTGTTAAAAGAGTTGAAAGAGCAGTTCTTTTTGGTGTCGAAGGTAAGGTCTCTGAAAATGAACTAAAGCAAATTGAGGATCTTGTCCATGATCGTATGGTTGAAGAGGTTTTTGTTTGTGAAAAAGATCTTCAGCGTTTATTTGATGTTACAGCTCCTAAAGAGTTGGAGTTTGTCAATGTTTTAGAAAATGGTGCCGAAGCTATCAAAGATGCTGATAAAAAGCTTGGTTTAGCTCTAAGTGAGCAAGAAATTGACTATTTAGCTGATGAATATACAAAGCTTGGTAGAAATCCTACAGATACAGAACTGTATATGTTTGCCCAAGCGAACTCTGAGCATTGTAGACATAAGATCTTTAATGCAAAGTGGACTATCGATAATCAAGAGCAAGATAAATCGCTATTTAAGATGATCCGCAACACTACTGAGAAATCCCCCAAAGGCGTACTTTCAGCTTATAAAGATAATGCTGCTGTGATAGAGGGTGCAACGGCTCAGAGATTCTATTCAAATACACAAACAGGAGTTTATAACTTCAATCAAGAAGAAGTTGATATCCTGATGAAAGTTGAGACACATAACCATCCTACAGCTATTGCACCATTTAGTGGTTCTGCGACTGGCATAGGTGGCGAGATTCGTGATGAAGGTGCAACAGGTCTTGGAGCTAAACCAAAAGCTGGTTTAACTGGTTTTACAGTTTCAAACCTAAATATTCCAGGTTTTGAACAGGCTTGGGAGTGTAATAAATACGGCAAACCTTATCATATTGTAACACCGCTACAAATTATGTTAGAGGCTCCGATAGGAGGTGCTCACTACTCCAATGAGTTTGGTAGACCTAATATAAATGGTTATTTTCGTACTTTTGAGCAAGAGGTGAATACTTCTGCTGGTAAAGAGATGTTTGGTTATCATAAGCCGATTATGATTGCTGGTGGTATGGGTAATATCAAGAGGATGCATGTTGAGAAGGGCGATATCAATGTTGGTGCTAAGCTAATCTGTCTTGGTGGTCCTGCAATGCGTATTGGTCTTGGAGGAGGTGCTGCATCATCTGTTGTATCTTCTGATGCTAATTCAGAGCTGGATTTTGCATCTGTTCAGCGTGATAATGCTGAGATGGAGCGTCGTTGCCAAGAGGTTATCGATAGATGTTGGCAAATGGGTGAGCATAACCCAATCACATTTATCCATGATGTTGGTGCAGGTGGTATCTCAAATGCGTTTCCTGAGCTTGTGAAAGATGGTAATGTTGGTGGTCACTTTGAGCTTAGAAAAGTAAATGTTGGCGAAGAGGGACTTTCTCCGTTAGAGATATGGTCAAATGAGTCACAAGAAAGATATGTATTATCAGTTGACCCTGAATCATTAGAGCTTTTTGAACAACTTTGTAACAGAGAAAGATGTCCGTTTGCAGTTGTTGGTGAGGCAATCTCTGAGAAGCATATTACGCTAAATGATGAATATTTCGATAATAAGCCAGTTGATTTACCAATGGGACTATTATTTGGTAATACACCACAAATGCATATCGATGTAAAAACTGTCAAAGTAGAGCAAGATGCTTTTGATACGAGCGCTATTAAGCTTGATGATGCGATTGAAAGAGTGCTAAAAGTACCAGCTGTAGCTTCTAAATCTTTTCTAATCACAATTGGCGATAGAAGTATTACAGGTATGGTTGCTCGTGATCAAATGGTTGGACCATGGCAAGTACCTGTGGCTGATTGTGCTGTAACAACTGCTACAGTAGATAGTCAAGCAGGTGAGGCTATGGCAATGGGGGAGAGAACTCCTGTTGCGTCTATTAATGCAGCTGCCTCTGGTAGATTAGCAATTGCTGAGACTGTAACAAATCTACTAGCTTCTGATATTGAAAAGCTAAGTGATATTCGCCTCTCTGCAAACTGGATGGTTGCTGCAAATCAGGGCGATGAAAACCAAAAATTATATGAGACTGTAAAAGCTGTCGGTATGGAGTTTGCACCAGAGTTGGGTATTGCAATACCAGTTGGTAAAGACTCAATGTCTATGAAAACAAAGTGGTCAGATAACGGTCAAGCTAAATCGGTAACATCGCCATTATCGCTAGTGATTTCAGGTTTCTCACCTGTGACGAATGCACGTAAGACTCTTACACCAGTCTTAGTTGATGATAATGATACAACTGTTTTACATATTGATCTATCAAATGGTGCAGGTAGACTTGGAGCTTCATGTTTAGCCCAAGCTTATAATCAAGTTGGTAATGTTGCTCCTGATGTTGAAGCTAGTAAAGTAAAAGTGCTATTTGAAAATATCACAAAGCTAAAAGCTGAAAATAAAATCCTAGCATATCATGATGTATCTGATGGCGGTGTATTTGCAACTTTAGCAGAGATGTCATTTGCAGGGCGTAAAGGTTTAGATATTAAATTACAAACTCAAGATATATTAGCAAAACTCTTCGCTGAAGAAGTTGGAGCTGTTATCCAAGTTAAAAATAGTGATATGGCACTAGTTGAAGAGATGTTTAAAGACACTCAAATTCACCTGTGTGCAATAGCTAAGCTAAACTCTAGCGACGAGTTAAATATATTTGCAAATGGTGAGAAAGTATACTCAAACACACGTGTGAATTTACAAAGATGGTGGACTGAGACTTCTTATCAAATCCAATCAATCCGTGATAATAGCGAGTGTGCGAAGCAAGAGTTTGATAGTATTTTAAATACTGATGATAAAGGTATCCATGTTGATGCGAGCTTTGATCTTGAAGAAGATATTACAGCTAGGTTTGTCAACATTGAGAAGCCAAAAGTTGCAATTCTAAGAGAGCAAGGTGTCAACGGTCAAGTTGAGATGGCAGCAGCATTTACTACAGCCGGTTTTGAGGCTCATGATGTGCATATGTCAGATTTACATGCTGGGCGTGTAACTTTGGCAGATTTCAAAGTATTAGTAGCTTGTGGTGGTTTCTCGTATGGAGATGTTTTAGGTGCTGGCGGCGGCTGGGCAAAGAATATCCTATTTACCGAGAAGCTAAGAGATGAGTTTAGTAAATTCTTTGGACGTGATGATACTTTAGCATTAGGTGTGTGTAATGGTTGTCAAATGCTTGCACAGCTTAAATCACTAATCAAAGGTGCTGAAAACTGGCCAATATTTATCAAGAATAAATCAGAGCAGTTTGAGGCTAGAGCTTCTATGATTGAGATTCAAGAATCTGATTCTATTTGGTTCGCTGATATGGCAGGCACAAAAGCACCAATTGCGGTAGCTCATGGTGAAGGTCGACCATTATTTGAAAATGACAGTCAGCAACAAGCTATGTTAGCAAGTTCGCAAGTAGCTCTTAAATATATCGATGGACAAGGTCAAGCAACAGAAGTCTATCCATATAATCCAAATGGTGCAGTAAATGGTCTAACAGCTGTCACAGCTCTAAATGGTCGTGTACTTGCAATGATGCCGCATCCAGAGCGTGTCTATAGAGCAATTACAAACTCGCATATCCCAGCAGAGTATGATGAGTATTCTGTATGGATGAGAATGTTTAGAAATGCTAGGAAGTGGGTTCGATAATTTAATGAATTTTAAAAAAGTATTGCTAACACCTTTTTATATTGTAGAAATTTTTACTTGGAGCAAAAGCTTTAAGAGAAATCCTATTATAGGAAGTTATTTGTTAAATTTTTTTGGTTTGCATATTTTTCGAGTATGGGTTTCTTACATATTTTTTCGATTAAGGTTGTTACAATTATTTTGGCTTTTAGATAAAGATAATAGAAAAGAGTTTAGGCAGAAAGGATATTTGTTTTTTGAAAATATATTAAATCAAAAAGACTATGAAATAATAAAGAAAATGGTTTACTCAGATAAATTCGGTGAACATTTTATTAAGGAAGGTTCAACTCTTGTTAAGAGGCATTATGTTTCATCAGAAATACTTAAAAAAATTGAGAATAAAAAGTTAAAAAAGTTACTGAAGTATATTTCTTCTGTAGGGTCATATCCTCTAATGGGTTTTGAGAGTGTATGTCAGTCAAAACAAAGTACTAAGGTTAAAGATACTCAATCTAATTGGCATAGAGATACTTTTCATCCTTGTGTAAAAGGTTGGTTATATTTCAATGATGTGGATTCTAATAATGGGAGCTTTGAATATTTAGAAGGTTCGCATAAGTTAACATTAAAAAGAATTATATGGGAATATAAAGAGAGTCTTTTGGCATGTAAGAATCATAGTAGGGGATATGATGGAGCTTTTAGAATAAGTGAAAATGATATCAAAAGGAGTTTTAAATTAAATAAAAGTGTAACTTGTAAAGTTCCTGAAGGAACATTAGTTGTAGCAAATGTATTTGGTTTTCATAGAAGAGGAGATGTTTCTTTAAGGGGGAGTGAAGTTTCTAGGTCAAGTCTATGGTTTCAAGCAAGATCATATCCATTTTCACCATTTCCACTAAGAGCTTTATCAGGAGTTAGGACTTATATAGCACAATCATATAGGAAAAGAGAATATAAGCAAAAGCTTAGTAAGCATAAAGGTGATTTATAGTTTTTTGTAGCTAGAATTTTATAAGTCATGAGTTTTTGTTAAAAGTCATTTGCTTAAGGTATTAGATAGGATTTAAACATACTTTTGAGACAAACTCGTAACACTGGCTTATGGGATATGCTAGAATATTTATAATTATTTTAAACGTTTAAAATGCTTATCTTATTAGTAGAGATATTAAAGTTAACCCTGAAGAGGGTAGAGTTTGGTAAGTGGTATTTGCAGAAATAGATTCTAAAAACTTATTTCTTAGATTCCGCGGTCAAGCCTGACGGAATGACATACCACTTTTAATACAGTTACACCTCTTCACCAACAGCGAAGGGGAGTTCTTATGATTAGAATCAAAAATGATAAGTTATTAGCAGAGATTAGTGAACTAGGAGCAGAAGTCAGAGCTGTCGTAAATATCGAGACAGATCATCAATATATGTGGTCTGGAGATGGACGAGTTTGGGCTGGAGTATCACCAGTATTATTTCCAGTAGTTGGTAAATCTCATGATAATGAAATCAAATACCAAGGTAGAGAATATCCTATGGGTAATCACGGTCTTGCTCGCCATACTGTATTTAACATTGTTTTACATAGTGAAAATAGTGTTATCTTAGCTATGGAAACTAGCAAAGATAATTACCCTTTTAGATTAAGGTTTGAGGTTACATATACTCTTGAAGCTAATAAACTTATCACTGAGTATAATATCATAAATCTAGATGATGGTGTTGCATCATGTGGGTTTGGAGCCCACCCAGCGTTTGCTTGTCCTTTTGATGATAAACATAAATTTAGTGATTATGAGATTACATTTTCAGAGCAGAAATTAGATTTCCATACTATTACATCAGAGGCCTTTTATACTGGAGATATTAAGCATTTCAAACTATCAAGAGTTGATTTAGATAATCATACTTTCGACAATGATGCTCTTGTGTATAGTGGCTTCACAGATAAAAGAGTTAGACTTGCTGAGAAAGATTCTAATCGTTATATCGAGGTGACTTTTGACGGTTTTGAATATCTTGGCTTATGGTCAAAACCAAAAGCTAATGCGCCATATGTATGTATCGAGCCATGGTGTGGTAGAAGTGATACATTAGGTATGGATCTTGATATAGAGTATCGTATAGGTAATGTTGATATTGAACCTCAGCAAAATTTTTCTCGTTCATATACAATAGAGTTTGGATATTAACCTTTATGAAAAGCGAAACAAAATCTAAAAAGGAGATGGTGTGTTAGCTAATACTATAGGAGTTGGTGGAGATGTCCTTGTGATTATTGCCTTCTTCTTATTACAAATAAATAAAGTTAAATCTAATGATTTAAGTTACTTAGTACTAAATATACTAGGGTCTTTTGGGGTTTTGTTTTCATTAATTTATCATTGGAATTTACCAGCTTTTATCATAGAAGGCGCTTGGGTGATAATTAGTGCTTACGGTATATATAACTATTTTAAAAATAAGAATATTAAATCTTCAGCACAAAATTAATTATTTTTATGGGAAATGTTTTGAAGAGTATCAATATAAGTTGCTTTTAATACATAATTATCATAATTGGGGTTACTAACAGGGATAAGTGAGTAGATAGCCATCTCTTTTTTTACAGTACCAATATTCTTACAGTCTGTTTCATCAGTGACTATTTTTAGTTTTCTCTCTCCAAGAGGGGTGATCGTTTCAAATATGATGTTTAAACAGTTTTCATATTTATGATTATTGATTTCGAAGCTAGGAATTTCCTTGTGGACAATTAATTTTTCTCTAACATCGCCGTATCGTTCTGGATGTTGCATGTCTACTTCACGATTCAAGCGTAATTTCTCAGGAAGTAGGATGCTACTGTCTTTATAGAAATTATCAGTAACTCGAATGGATCCTTTGGTAAAAAATGAATCATCGTTGATTGTATAGTACATATTATATTTACCAATCATCTTATCTTGTGAGTTAAAAATTTTGGTTGTATATAGGCATTTTGTTTTGTCTGAATTACAGCTTTCTATTGTAATATCTAAGAAGATTTTTTTCTTTGTTTTTAGATCAACTCTCTTGTAATGATATGTTGAGCCAACATTAGTAGAAACATAGTTACTAGCTTTGAAAATAGGGCCATTATATGTAGAGCAACTTGTTATGAGGCTAGCTAATACTAGTAAGGATAACAAGTTTTTCATTAGCTTATGATTTTTTTATTGATGATAGGATACTCTTATAAACTATAGGTGAGTTATAACCATGAGTTTCTTTAAAGTTCTCTTTTACTAATCCAATACCTTTACAGTAGATCTCATGGCTTATTGTGTCAATTGGCTTATTATCTATTTTAATACTTGTTTTAGTTTCAAGTTCAATACAGTTTTTATAACTTGTGCCATTTACATTTATTTCAGGGATTTGTTTCGTAAATTCATAAGAGTTTTTAAATTTGCCAGTTGCATTTGTACCATTATCGTTTCTTACCTTATTGAACACAATATTTGCAGGGAGCAATAAAGTTTCTTTTTCTGAGTTTGGGTATTTAATATAAACAGCACCGTCTTTTTTTATATCATATGAGTAGTCAGACTCTGATTCATCAAAACTCTTTTTAGTAGGGTGCTTTATTTTACTGACGTATTTACATAAGGTTTTATCGCTATTACAGTCTTTTATCTTAGTTTCGATTAAGAAGTTGTCATTATCATTTGCCTCAACTCTTTGGTAAGTATAAGTTGTTCCTGTCTTAGTTGAAATATAGTCGCTGCCTTTTAAATCTGAACTATAGCCAAGAGATATAGATGCAACGATCGCAGTATATATAAATATTTGTTTTTTCATACTAATTTCTTCCATAATTTATCTAAGTTTGACTTTATCACATTTGAGATAAAATCTGTATTTATAACTACATAAATTGGTCAGTAATATTTGCTTAATAAGTTTTTCTTATAAGGAATTTTTGGTTATAAATCATACTCAAGCTAGCTGTTGTCGATATGATAAATAGGTTGACAATATTACTCTATTTGAGAAAATTAAAGCATATTTAACGTTGGTTTAGATAGTTCAATTAGGTTTTAGTTGTATGCTGGTGCTTTAGGTTTTTTGATGACTAAAGTATTTTAGGTATGTGCTTGCTTATAATTTATCAAATAGGGATAGTGAAATGATAAAAAGATATGATGTGGCAGAAATTTCAAAAATATGGGCAGATGAAAATAAATATCGTAAGATGCTTGAGGTTGAGCTAGCTATTTTAGAAGCTTTAGAAGATAAAATGGTTCCTAAAGGTACTGCTACAGAGATTCGCTCTAAGGCAGAGATCAAGCCAGATAGAGTAGATGAGATAGAAAAGGTTACAAAACATGACATTATTGCGTTTTGTACTTCAATTGCAGAACAATTTACAGCTGAGACTGGTAAATTTTTCCATTTTGGTGTGACATCATCAGATATTATTGATTCAGCTTTAAGCCTACAAGTTCGTGAGTCTTTAGAGTTTGTTGTTAAAGATCTAGAAGCTCTATGTGATTCACTATTAGCAAAAGCACAAGAAACAAAAGAAATCATTACTATGGGAAGAAGCCATGGCATGTTTGCCGAGCCGATGAGTTTTGGTCAGAAGTTCTTAGGTGCATATGTTGAGTTTAAGCGTAGGTTAAAAGATCTTAAAGAGTTCCAAAAAGATGGGTTGACTATACAGTTCTCAGGAGCAGTTGGTAACTACTGTATCTTAACGACAGAAGATGAGAAAAAAGCAGCAGATATCTTAGGCCTACCAGTTGAAGAGGTTTCTACTCAAGTTATTCCTAGAGATAGAATAGCTAAACTTATCTCTATCCACGGACTTATTGCTTCAGCTATCGAGAGATTGGCAGTTGAGATTAGACATTTACATAGAAGTGATGTTTTTGAGGTTTATGAAGGTTTCTCTAAAGGGCAAAAAGGCTCATCAACTATGCCGCATAAGAAAAATCCAATCTCTACTGAAAACTTAACAGGTATGGCTAGAATGCTTAGATCGCATGTGTCAGTAGCTTTAGAGAATTGTGTATTATGGCATGAAAGAGATATTTCACATTCATCGGCTGAGCGTTTCTATCTTCCAGATAACTTTGGCATTATGGTTTATACATTACGTAGAATGAAAAATACAATTGATAACTTAGTAGTTCAGAAAGATATCATTGAAGATAGAGTTAGAAGTACTAGTGCATATTTATCAAGCTTCTATCTACATTTCCTAGTAGCAAATACGCCGTTTATGCGTGAAGATTGTTATAAGATTGTTCAACAGGTAGCTTTTGATCTTAAGTCAGGAGAGTCTTTCTCTAAAAAATTACAAAAAGTTATGCAAGATGAGCATAATATTATCCTTGATATTCCTGAGATGGATTTTGAAGGTATCAAAAATACTTATCTAAAAGAAATTGATAATGTTTTTGAAAGAAGTATAAAGTAAGTTTGTTAATCAAAATAAATAATAGTTCTTTAATATTGTTAATCTTATAAATTTAAATTCTATAATAATTTACTAGTAAGTTATAAAAATTAAAATCTCTTCAGAGATATAGCCGTTCTCCTTAGTAAAGATATTAGTTACTTATGCTTTTTATGATGTTCCCTGGTATGTTCTTTATGATCATGTTGCTTTGTTTTATGATGCTTATGACTTGATGGATCAGAATGAGTTTGTACTGAATGTTTATTATGGCTAGGATCTCCACCATGTTGCGTATGTGGGTGTGATTTTTGATGATCTAAATGATCTTTGTTGTGTTTGTGATCCTTATTATCGTATTTATTATCCATTGTATTTGATGTGGATACTTTAGTTTTTTGCATTTTTTCTGACATAATATTCAACCTCAAGTTTGATTAGTGTCAAATTAATGGTAGCAAATAGTCATATTATATGGAAGAATCTAGAGTATGTTTGGGAATCATTCTTAACAAAAATTAATTCTCTGAAGTAGACTTTTAAAAAATCTAGACTATACTAAAGAAGTATAATTCATGACTAGTATTTACTATGTTATATAAGCAAATAAAAACTGTATTAAAAATACCGAGACATACTGTGTATACTCTCATAATATATAGTATATTACTAGGCTTTTTATCTCTTACTATTCCAGTATCTGTACAAACCTTGGTTAACTTGGTTGGAGTTAGTTTATCTATTCGACCTGTCATATCGCTTATTACTATACTTTTTATACTTTTAACGGCAGCTTTTTTTGTAAGAATATTTCAGTTAAAATTAGTTGAAGATATACAGCGAAAAGTTTTTGTAGAAACTGTTTTAAGAATTGTTTCTGCTATTCATAGAGTTGACTTTGAGAAGTTAAAAAAGATAAATATTAGAGAAAAGATTAATAGAACTTTTGAGCTAAAGTTTCTGCAAAAGTCAGTTGCTGTAATTTTTATTATCCTACTTGATATTTTTCTACAAACTTTATTTTGTGTGATTATTTTGGCATTTTATCATCCTTTATTTTTATTATTTGATATTTTGCTTGTTACATGTATCTTGCTTACGATATTTATTCCATTAAGAGCAGGTTATGAGGCGGGCCTTAAAGAGTCTAATGCAGTATATGATGTTGTTTACTGGTTTGAAGAAAAAACAGCAGAATTTCTATCGTTTCGCCAGCTTCCTGAAGAAAGTTCTGTAAATAAAGTTGATACGAAATTATGTGATTATCTAGAAAGTAGGAAAGATTTCTTTAGTGTTCTTTTTAGGCAGCACGTTTATATTGGACTAACTTATATTTTTATCAATATTTTACTTCTAGGTATTGGGAGCTATTTGATAATAAATGGTCAGCTTTCAATAGGCCAGTTGATTGCTGCAGAGCTTCTGGTAAATATAGTTTTATTAGGATTATTAAAGTTTAGTCAATATTTATATGATTGCTATGGCTTTTTAGTAGCAACTCGAAAAGTTTTAGATCTTTTAGAAGTATCAGATCAGCAAGAAATTTCATCTGAGCATAAGAATGCTGAACTTACGGTAGATGTGAGATTATTAGAGGTTAACTTAGGGGATGGAAAGGAATACTCTTTTGACTTTAATCAAAATCATTTCAATAAACTTTCTTTATCAACTCAAGCAGCTCAAGCTTTATTAAACGCTTTCTTTGATGATACTTCAGATAATACAGTTAAGGTTAATGGTGTTTGTATTAGAAACTATAGAAAAGATCAGGTCAGTGATAATATCCATATTGCTAGTGGTATAGAAGTCGTTGCAGGTACTGTATTAGATAATTTATGTGATGATCTTTCTCAAGAAAAGTTAAAGTACTTAAGTGAATTGTTGGATGTGTTTGAGATTAGCTTTTTAGAGAAAGAATTTGAGAAGCGTATTGACTCTCAGACAATCAAATATAATATCGTTTTTGATAGTGAAGTTGTGCTTAAAATGAATATTGTAAGAGCAATTTTGAAAGATCCTAAACTTTTAGTGTTAATTGATACGTATGGTTTGGCTAGTAAAGATAGTGATCTTACAATCACACAAATTTTGGCAAAATTAAAAACACCAACATTAATAATATCTATCGACTAAAGGGGCGGTTACTTAGATGCAATTAAAATCATATTCAATGCTAAAAAAAGACCCTAGTTTTAAAAAAATAATTTTTTTAGTGTTATTAAGTATTTTTGCTGTTGGAGTTATTTTAGCGATGATCCCTTGGCAGCAAACAGTTGATGGCTATGGAGATGTTACTACTTTATCGCCATCAGAAAGACAACAAAACATTTCTGCTCCTATTGGTGGAAGATTAGGTAAATGGTATGTTTTTGAAGGTGATAGAGTTAAAAAAGGTGATCCTATAGTTGAAGTTTTGGATCTAGATCCTGAGGTTGTATCTAGACTTGAAGATGAAAAAGCTGCTATAGAACTAGGCATAAAATCTGTAAAGCTAGCTATTAAAAATACTAAAAAAAATATTGAAAGACATAAATATCTTGTAACAAAAGGTGCAAGTACTCAAAGAATTTATGAGCAAGCTCAGATGGAGATGGTTAACTATACCAAAGATCTTGCCAAGGCAAATGTTGATTTAGCAAAAGTTAAAGTTCAGATCGCACGTCAACAGAGCCGTTTAGTTAGAGCTCCAGCAGATGGGGTTATTGTTGATCGTATCCATGGAATTGGAGGAGTGATAGTTAAAGCCACAGATGTTTTAGCAACGATCGTGCCAGATAGTAAGTCTCGAATAACTGAATTATGGCTAAATAGTATGGATATTCCTCTTGTTAATATTGGTGATAAGGTGATGCTACAGTTTGAGGGCTGGCCAGCAATACAGTTTAGTGGATGGCCTCAAGTTGCTATCGGTACTTTTGAGGGGGAAATAATATTTATTTCACCACAGAATAATGCTCAAGGGCAGTTCAAAATTTTTGTAAAACAAAGTGGCAGCCGTGATTGGCCATCTCCAGAAGTACTTAGACTAGGTACAAAAGTTCATGGCTGGGTATTGCTAAATAATGTTAGCTTAGGATATGAGTTATGGCGCAGGTATAATGGTTTTCCAATAAACTTAAATAGTAGTGAGCTTCATATTGGTGTTGACAAGAGTAAAGTAGTAAAGAAGCCGACCACTCTCAAAGAGCAAATTAATAGTCAGCCATCAAATATAAAATAACTTTAGTATATCTTTCTTTATTTTTATGAGTATTTTATAATTTTAAAGGTATTTATTTCTAAAAATTTATTTAGGTGTTTAAATGGACAAAAAATTAGTAAAACATATTGCTAAGTTATCTAGTTTTGATTTAACTGATACTCAGCTTGAGCAATATACACAAGATCTTACAAATATTTGTGAGATTTTAGATACAGTCAAAGATTTTGATGCACAAGGTGTACAACCTATGGTTTCACCTATTAGTATGGATTTTAAATTTCGTGAAGATATTCCTCAAGATCAAGATAATAGAGCAAGTTTTGATAAATTTGCTTGTGAAGTTGTTGATGATTATTTCATGGTGCCACAGGTTGTTAAATAGGGTGAACAATGTCATATATTAAAAAATTAAGAACACGCCTAGATAATGGCGAGGTAACTTCGGTTGAGTTGACTAAGCAGTATATAGCTAAGATAAAAGATCAAGATAAACAAATAAACTCTGTGATCACTTTGTGTGAAGAGCAAGCTATAAAGGAAGCACAAGAGGCCGATAGTATCATATCTGAGGGTAAACAAGGGCTATTAACAGGTATTCCTATTTTACATAAAGATCTTTTTTGTACAAAAGGTATAAAAACTACAGCAGCATCAAAAATGCTAGATAACTTTATCGCTCCTTATGATTCTACAGTAACAAAAAACTGTAAAGATCAAAGCATGGTAACGCTAGGTAAGCTTAACATGGATGAGTTTGCTATGGGCTCTACTAATGAGCATAGCTATTATGGTGCTGTAAGTAATCCTTGGGACTTAGAAAGAGTGCCAGGAGGTTCTTCAGGAGGTTCTGCTGCTGCGGTGGCTGCTGGATTTGCACCGGTTAGTACAGGTTCTGATACAGGTGGATCTGTTAGACAACCTGCTAGTTTTTGTGGTTTGACAGCTATGAAGCCAACATATGGTAGTACATCTAGGTTTGGCATGGTTGCTTTCTCATCGTCTTTTGACCAGGCTGGGATCTTTGGGCACTACGCAGAAGATGTTGCTATTATGTTAGATACTATTGCTGGTGAGTGTGAGTTTGATTCTACCTGTGTTGGTGCAGAGGAGAGTCTATTTACTAAAGATTTAGAAAAAGATATTGCTGGGAAGGTAATAGGTATAGATGAAAGCTTGATTAAAGATTTACCTGTACAAGTTCAAGATGCAGTACAAAAAACTCTAGAAAGGTTAAAAGAGTTGGGAGCTGAGATTAAACCTGTAAAAGTACCAGACTTAAAGGAGGCTTTATCAACTTATTATATTATTACTCCAGCTGAAGCGGCAGCTAATTTGGCTAGATATGACGGTGTTAGATATGGCTATCGTAATCCTGAAGCTAAAGATCTAGAAGAGCTATATATAAAATCACGCACTGATGGTTTTGGTGAAGAGGTTAAGCGTAGAATTATGATTGGTAACTATGTATTAGCATCTAGTCAGTATGATTCATACTATAACAAAGCTCAGCAATTACGTAGAATGATGACAGATCAGATTAATAAAATATTCACTGAAGTGGATGCTATATTTATGCCAGCATCACCAAGTGAAGCCTTCAAAAAAGGTGATAAATTAGATCCTGTTTCAGCTTACTTATCTGATATTTACACAATTACTGCAAATATTTCTGGTTTACCTGCTATATCATTCCCAATTGGCTTTGCAAATGGTTTACCTGTAGGTGGTCAACTTATGGCAAAAGCATTTAATGATAATGTTTTAACACAAATAGTAACACAGTATCAAAAGCATTATAGTGTTGAAGAATTTATTTTAGAACAAGCGAGGATTTAATAGTGAATTGGGAAATGGTAATAGGACTAGAAGTTCATATTCAGTTAAGTACTAAATCTAAGCTGTTTTCAACTTCTGCAACAAAATATGGACAGCATCAGAATACACAAGCAGCATTTCTAGACTTAGGTCTACCAGGAACATTGCCTGTAGTAAATAAAGAAGTTATTCGTAAAGCAACAATGTTTGGTTTAGCTATTGATGCAAAAATATCAAAAAACAGCTTCTTTGCGCGTAAGAATTATTTTTATCCAGATTTGCCGAAAGGTTATCAGATAAGTCAGTCAACAAACCCTATAGTTCAAGAGGGTACTCTAGATATTGAGACTTCAAAAGGACAAAAAACAATCCGTATAGAGAGGGCTCACCTAGAAGAAGATGCTGGTAAATCTGTTCATGGTTATATAGCTGGAGAGACTGGCTTAGACTATAATCGCGCTGGTACCCCTCTTTTAGAGATTGTGACACATCCAGATTTTAGATCAGCTGAAGAAGTTGTTGTGTATCTGAAAAAATTACACCAACTAGTTAAGCACCTAGGAATTTGTGATGGTAATATGCAAGAAGGATCTTTTAGATGTGATGTGAACCTATCTATCAGACCAGAAGGTCAAGCAGAATTTGGTACACGTGCTGAGTTAAAAAATATTAACTCATTTAGATTTATCGATAAAGCTATTGAGTATGAGTTTGAGCGTCAAGTTGCTGTGCTAGAATCTGGTGGTGAAGTTATTCAAGAGACACGACTTTATGATGCTGATGCTAATGAGACTCGTTCAATGCGTGCAAAAGAAGATGCTTTTGATTATCGTTATTTTCCTGATCCTGATCTTCTACCTTTAATAATTACTGATGAGTATATTGAGAATATAAGAAAGCAGATGCCTCTTAAACCAGAAGAGCGAGAGGCAGTGTATCGCGAGCAGCTAGCAGATCAAGAAGTAGAATTTTTATTGTCAAATCTTGAAATAGCGGACTACTATGATAGGGTTGCATTGGTAATAGGACATAAACCAGCGTATAATTGGGTAACAGTTGATTTAATATCAACATTAAATAGAGCTGAAAAAGAGTTCACTGCTGATATTGTTCCAGCTGAAGTTTTATTAGATATTATTAGTAATGTGCAAAAAGATGTTATTTCACAGGCTAATGGTAAAAAAGTTATAGCTGATTATATTGAATCAGCTGATTCGGTAGAGGCTATTATTGAGAGGCTAGGCTTAAAGCAGGTTTCTGATGAGTCAGCTATACGTGAGTTAGTTCAAAATATAATAGTAGCTAATCCACAGCAGGCAGCAGATTTTAAAGCAGGTAAAACTAAGCTAATGGGCTTCTTTGTTGGTCAAGCTATGAAAGCGAGTAAAGGCAAAGCAAACCCTAAACAGGTCAACCAAATAGTTCAAGAAGAGCTTAATAAATAGGAAGAATGTATTATGAGAAATACAAATAAATTTTACTATGATCTTATGAAGTTAAATGTTTTAAGTAGTAGTTATGTTGATGATGCTTATAAAGCTGCTTGGGAAGGTAATGTTTATCCATTCTTTCATGATAGCAAATATGAGTTTCACTATGAAACTGCAAAGTATTTTGATAGGGCGGATGAAAAAACCATAGATAAGCTTTGTTCATTACTTGATGATTATATTGATGAGAAAGCAGATTTTACTGACTTTGAGAAAAAAGTAGAAAAAATAGTAGGTAAAGGAAATGTGTTTTATGTCCTAAATTATATTTTTAAAGCAGGACAATATAAGAAGCTTCTAGCAAATATCCAGTTAAATAAGATGCATTTTAGTCAGCATTTCATTGATCGTTTTGAAGCACACGGTTACTGGATTTAAAATCTAAATATTTTCTAAAAGTTTATATACACAAAAGCCTATTTTATATATGGATATATCTATTATGGCTAGATGGAGATTTTTTGTTGAATACTTTATGAATAAGAGTTGTATGTTAGTCTTTTTAGCAGATAAAAAGCAACTAAAAAACTAGGTACTGATATAGCTCCTCCTAGTATAAAGAGCATTGAATAACCAATATTAGCAGCTAAGAAGCCACTAATAGACATACCTAGAATGTATATAAGAAGCTCGACACATACTAATATTGTAAAATCTGTACCAGCTTGATCTTTTGAGCTAAATTTCATAAATATAGTATATAAAACAACCATCTCCATAAGCCGAGAAGCCATGTTTAATAAAATAACACCAAATATGATTATTTGATTATCAAGATTATATAAACTAATAAATCCTAAAGAGAAGTAACAAAATCCTCTTATTATGGCTAATAAAGTTAAAAGAGTAGTTTCTCTATAGAAATTAAATAAATAACTTATCAAAGCAGCTCCAAAAATTCCAATAATAGCACTACCAGTTCCCATTATTATGCCTATTGTACTTAGAGGGATATTCGAGTCTACTAAAAATGATGATTGCATACCCATTACTAGCCCCTCACAAGCTCGATAGCTCAGGCAGATAATTAAAAGTATTCTTGTTTCTTTTCTTTTGAAGAAAGACTTTATAGAAGGAATGCTATGTTGATAGTTACTATTTTTATTTTCTTTTATAGATAACATATATAAGCATATACAAACACTTATTAGAGCCATATATAATGTTATATTTTGCCAACCAAGTACTTTATATAAAGCAATTAATGATGCTCCACCTATCATACTACCTAAAGTAGTACCAATTACTCTATAAAAATTACTCCATTGCAAACTTCTAGTATCAGTTTGCTCAATTGAAAACCCATCTACAGCAATATCTTGAGTTGCTGCAATAGAAGATAGTAAAAAAGCAAAGACAAAAATATAACTAGTATAATCTTTAGGATTATAAGCAGAGAATATCAAAAATAGTAATATAGTAAAAAATTGCATCATTAAAAACCAACTTTTTCTTCTACCTATTCTATTTACGCATCTCTTATCAACTAGTGGAGCCCATAAGAATTTCACAACCCATGGCAGTAGCAGAATACTAAAAAGTCCAATTTTTTCTAAAGAAACACCTTCTGATCTTAGGATTGTAGGTAATCCAAAAGTACAGAAATATAATGAAATAGCTTGGGCTAGATATAGTGTTGTGATATCAAAACTTCTTTTTTTCATATTAGATTATCTTGCATTAATATTTGTCGAGCTTTTTCCCAGGCGGCACTAGAGTTGTTAGTTACTATACAACGAAAGGGCATTCCTTTGGTCATAGCTGGAGCGTTGATTTTTTTGATCATTATAGGATCTTGTGTGATCCGAATCATACCTAGACACCACTTGGCTAATTCAGGTTTTGATTCTTTAAACCATTTAGCTTGCTTTATTCTAGCTTTATGCTCAAATTGATAGTTTTCTGAGAAGGAACTAATTACTAAGAATTTTTGTTTTTTTCTAAGTATTTCATTACAAGTTTTAAGCCAGTTAATAGCATCTTTATAGGTTGGCGAGCTACCAAAGTGCATTTTAACTATCGGCCATTTTGAGATATCACATTTAATCATGATAGGTTACCTTCAATAAAAGTATCTTTAGAACAACTAAATAGATAAGCTTGTTTTTCTGGTAATGTTATTTCTCCTTGATTACTATATCCTATTTTTGGAGCTATTTTTTGAAAAGGAGTAACTCTAATATCTGGTTCAAAGATAACCTTAGAGGCATTGAGGTTAGAAAAACAATATTTACTAAGAGCTTTAACAAGAAGCTTAGAATATCCTTTACCTACAGCATTTTCAGGGCCTATTAAAAGGTGCCAACCATAGTCACCTTCTTTAGAAGAAAAGTAGTTAGCGATACGATCGTCTTTAACCTTATAAACTTCAGCATAAGCTATTTCCTCGCCATCTACTGATAGTATAAATAAGTTCTGGTTTGGCTTTGATAGCATATTGCAGAAGTGTTTTTTAAGCTGTGACTTTGATTTATCTAGACTCCAAAACTTTGCAACATGGGGTTTATTCATCCATGAATGAATAGTATCTAGATCTTTTTCTAGATGAAAAGCTCTTAATGAAACTCTGTCATATCTAAATATATCGTTATTTATATTTTCAAAGTTCTTAGTAAGAAAAAGTGGATTATCAAGTTGACCTGTCGATATAACTTTTGGTCTTTCTGAATAATCACTATATCCTACCTCAAAGATTCTTAATCTATTTAAGCAAAGTTTCTCAAATTTTGGCTTGTATAGATCAAAACGTTTAAAGCGAGAGTGTAGTTCTGGTTGGCTAAATTGATAACGCTGTATGCATTCATGTAATTTTTGATAAAAAGATAGCTCTGGATAGTTTACTTTGTCAGCAAGTATCGATGATATATACCTATAATGAACGACAAATAATCCTGTGTGGATAAATTGCAATAAATAATCATCTTCAACTTGAGGGATTGCGTCTTTTACTTGCTGTGGTAATGATGCTAATTCATCTACAGGATTTTGACAAATATTTATATCATCAACAAAATCCTTCATGGCTAAACCGACAGGAAGATTATTTTTAGTAATTAATATACTATTTTCGCCATGTGGTGAAAAAACCATACCGTATTTATATAAGAAATGTAGTAGTGCCGGAACTGTATTTTCAAAGAACATTTCTAACCACTGATCTATACTTAAACAAGATTCATTTATCATTTCACAAATAATGCTTTTATCATTATGATCTATATGAGTTAAAGCAGCCATAGTTATAGCATTTTCATTCTCTCTTAATCGAGTATGGATGCTTTCTCTCCAGATTGCTCCTAACTGTTCTGTAAAGTAGTATGGAGTTTCTGATATCTCTGAGTAGTAAGGATGTTTACAGTAAGCACTGGCTAATTCTCCGAGTAAGATAAAATTTTGATTAGCTAAGAATTGGTCTTGTTTTGCTATATTTTTAACCCATTCTGTAAGTATAGGAGCATTAACTGTTTGATCTTTTGGAAGCCCTCTATAAATTGCAGTATTTAATATATTTAAAGGAAGCTTTATACTGTGCTTTTCTGGGTGAGATATATTTGACATAGTTCTTATGGATTGCATTGCCAAATGTTGATCTGTTGATTTGCCAAGAAATATAATATCTTTATCAGCGATATATTTAGCAAATTGTTGCATTAGAGCATTTTTCCATTGCCATGGATGAACAGGT
This sequence comes from Francisella uliginis, assembly GCF_001895265.1. Classification (NCBI taxonomy): domain Bacteria; kingdom Pseudomonadati; phylum Pseudomonadota; class Gammaproteobacteria; order Thiotrichales; family Francisellaceae; genus Francisella; species Francisella uliginis. The sequence continues at coordinate 2,081,167 of NZ_CP016796.1, read as the reverse complement.
AAAATATAAAAATCATTAGGATCTTTATCATTCATTTTGATCTTTTTATTAAAACTTTCTAAAGTTTCTGAGTTAATCTCTTTATTTGTTATCTGTGAGTAGTTTAGATTTGATACGCATGAGAAGGTCACTAAATCTTTATTTATAGCTATCCAGGAGAGATTTATGATTTTTTGCATTTCAGGGGTATAGTTGGCATAGTCAGAGGCATTAAAACCAACACGTCCTTTATTTATGACAAACCATGGGTGACCTGTCATATTTCCTTCTATATATGCATAAGGAAGTTTATAAATATCTTTAGCAGAAGGTTTATCTTTGTCTAGGATAGCAATGTCAGCATATATGGTATTATTAAGCTCTTTTATAAAATGAGCAGTTGTTGTGGGATTAATTTTTGTTATAGGTAATGTATCTATAATAAGTTTTATTGCATCATTAGCAATTTCAGAGCTATTATTTTGATATCTTGTAACAGAGTTTTTATGGACAATGATGTTTCCATAAATTCTTTTAGATGCTTTAAACTTGTAATATAAAGAAGAACTGATTTCTAGAGTATAAAGTTCTTGATCTATATCTTTTAGTACTGGGTTAAAGATTCCTTCATAACTAAATTCAGAAATTATTTTTTCTAATAAGCGTGTACTAGCTACTTTGTAATGATTTATTTTTTTATTCATAGAGATAATCTCCTAGTATTTTTATGCGACTTTAATATTTGTTTTTTGAATTAAATATTTTTTTGGTATTCCAAAGCTTGAAAAAGCGTTGTTTAATGGAATTTTATAAGCTTCTTCATTAAGAAGTCTATTGGCAATTATGGTGTTTCTGTATGCACCTAACCCTAAGTCAGGTGTACCAACACCATGGGTATGCATTTCAGCGTTTTGGACAAAGATATTTAGATTTATTTCTTGAGTTATCAGTTTGTAATCTCTAGTTATATTAAGTTGATTATTTTCATCACGCTTAATAAATTTATTTATATTTTTAAGAGCATTATTTATATCTGTTTTATATCCGGTTGCTGCAATAACTCTGTCTGTTTTGATTGAAAAATCTTTGCCTTGTTGATTGTGATAAAAAGAACAATAAAGTTTGCTACTATTATTTACTGTTATTAATTCACTATTTGCAATAAGTTCAGCACTATTTTTGTTTTGAATTGTTTCTTCATAGAGAACATCGTAAATATCTGAAATAGTCTCAGCACTTATACCCTTATACAATAAATCTTGCTCTTTTAGAAGTTCTGGTTTTTTTGTATCACGAAGGTTATAAAAGTAATCAATATAATCTGGTGAGAAGTGCTCTAATCCAAGTTTAGAGTATTCCATAGGGAAGAAACCTTTACTTCTAGTTAGCCAGGTAATCTTTGTTGAATCATTTTTCGATTTCATTAAATCTAAAAATATCTCACCAGCACTTTGACCAGAGCCTATAAGAGTTACATGTTGATCTTTTAGAGTTTCATTTTTTATATTGAGATACTCACTACTATGGTGGACATTTTTTGTATTAGCAATATGGCAAGGAAGTTGAGGTGATGTCCCTAGACCAAGTACAATGCTTCTTGTTAGATATGAGCTTTCATTATCATATTTATCCTTAACTGTTACATTCCAAAATTCATTATTGGATTCTTTTAGATAATCTATATTTGTGACTTCGTAGCCAAACTTACAAGAATCACAGCTTTTAGCAACCCATGAGCAGTAATCATTATATTCTTGCCTAGGAATAAAAAAGTTCTCTTTGAAATAGAACTTATAAAGTCGGTTTTTTTCACTTAAATAGTTTAGAAAAGTGAACTTATTCGTTGGGTCAGCCATAGTTACTAAGTCTGCTAAAAATGGTACTTGTAGCGTTGTCCAGTTCATCATTAGTCCTGGGTGCCAGCAAAAGTTTTCTTTTTTATCAAAGAAAATACTTTTTATAGGTTTATCATTTAAAAGAGCGGCCAATCCTAGGTTAAATGGCCCAATTCCTATTCCAATAACATCATAAATCTTCATATAACCTCCTTAAAGGGATTATTATTAGTATTAACGTAAATTGATTGGCTTGTTAAAGGCGCTTGTAATTCATCAAGACCATTAAGCCTTGTACGTAGGTTAGCTTTTAGTGGTAATTGATCTAGGTTTAGAATTTTTTTTACGAATCTATTACAAGTTTGGTATTTATCTAAAAAACCGTTTAAAAAAGAGATAGTTATTTTTATTAGGTCTCTCTCACTAATATATCCAGTGTTAGCTATAGCCTCAATAACAGAGATAAGCTGGTTAACTATAAAGTAATAGCAGAAATGATGGTCTATAAATTCCTGAGATTCTTCACACAAATCACTAATATTGCCAAAGTTAGCTTTATTAAGTTCGGGGTGATCTTTTATATAGTAATATCCTTGGCTATCACGATAGTAGCTTTCAACAGGTAAACCATGTTCTAATTTAACGAGTAAGTTTTGCTGATGCGCCTCTAGAGCAATACCATATTTTGAATATAGCCAAAGTATAGGAGCAATAGCAACTGATAGATATGTTTCAAACCAGTAAATAGCAGCATCATAAGTAGGGGCATTATTATGTACACTAAAATATTGAATTAGTGAGCTTATACGTGTTCTTTCATTAAATGGGTTAGGTTCAGTTAAGCTAGCAATACATGCAATATCATCTTGAGGATTAAAATCTGCATTACGAATGATACATATGCTTGGATCAAAAATTTCATTATTGATTTTAATTGCTGAGTAAGCAGGATCTGTAATTAAATTAAAATATGGGAACTCTTTATCTAATATAGGTTTTAGGTGATCTTTATATAATCTGTGAACAGCTAAGCTTCGACTACATTCTTTGGCTAAATTTATTCTGACTGAATTTGTAATAGCAATACTTAATGAAAACTTTAACATGATATTAAGTTCTGGTGAATATAGAGTCCTAATTGATGTAGTTGGATAAAACCATGGTCCCATGACTCCAATATCAATTATTTTACTTTCAGCTTTATATTTTTTTATTTCATCTTGTTTTGCTAAATATTTTGCTTGCCAAGGATGTAGTACAAAAACCTCGTAGTTTTTATCTTGTTTTATTAGAATGTTTTCCTTTTCTAAGAAGCTTAGAAAAATATCGTTAACACTTTTATCAAGTAGGGAATGTGTTTCTAATATATTCTTATCAACATACATATAATGAAGTTGTAGCTTACCATTTGTTTCAGGGGAATATTTGATAAATTCGTCTGCTGAAAAACCTTTTCGACTTTTTGGATCAGGTTGTAGTCTGTGTCCTCTTATAAGATTCTGTTCATTTGCGAGAAAAGAGCTTTGGCAGCCAAAGAACTCATCCAGCTTATGCTTTCTGTTTTGTAATATAGCTGTAATATTCATTGTAGAGTCTGATATTCTAGCTATAAAATCTTTAGGAGCATTTAGTTCTTTAGTGATTAAGAGTACTGCTTCAAGAGGATCTAATTTTAACCTTTCTTGTTGCTTAATTAGATAGCAAGGAAGCTGCCATATTGGTGATTTTAATATTGGAGAAATTTTTACTGAGATTTCAAATCTTGATTCTATAGAGTCTAAATTTATACTAAACTGATATCCGTCATCTAAGTTTTTATCTAAATTATAATTATCAAACTCACGATAATAGCAGTTAAGAAAATTTTTTAGAGTGATCTCATTAGCGTATTTAATCATTTTTACTTACCTCTATTTGATTTTTGAGTAAATCACCATGTATTTTTATTTGGCTAAGGCAATCATTGATTAACTCTTGCGTGATCATTGGATTAACCAGGGTGATTTTTAAATAGATGTTTTTATTAACTTTTGTTTGTGCAATAGCAAAACTGCCACTATGAAATATAAACTTATGAATCTTACTATTAATAGAGTTTAGGTTAGATAAGCTTATTTTTTTATCAAAATACCTAAAGACAATGGTATTAAGGCTATTATTAAGATGTTGATTTTTTTCATATGCCAGTTTTAAGCTTTTATCGTTGCTTACTATTTCAATAGTTTCTGTAGTCGTTTCAATAATATGGTTTATCCATTTTGAAAATAGATCTGTACCACTACACTGTAATGATATAAAAATCTTAAGAGCATCAAATCGACGTGTTGTTTGGATTGATTTATCTACTAAATTTAAGCAATCAAAACCATCATTATCTGGATTAAGATAATCTGCGTGGTAGTTAAGAAGCTCAAAGTTTGATTTATCTCTGCAGAAAAAAGCACCACAGCTAATTGGTTGGAAAAAAAGCTTATGAAAGTCTATTGTCACCGAATCAGCTAGTTCTAAACCAGTAAGTCTATGTTTATAGTTATCAGATAGTATTAGAGCACCACCAACAGCAGCATCTGCATGTAACCAAATATTATTTTTATTGGCGATTTCTGCTATTTCTTTAATATTATCAATACAGCCAAAATCAGTGTCGCCAACTGTCGTAACTATGCATATAGGGATTAAATTCTGTGCTCTAAGGTTAGCTATTTTGGATGTTAAATCTTGTGTATCTAGCTGAAGATTGTGATCTGTTTTTATTGGCTCAATGGAGTTTTTGCCTAATCCTAATATAGATAAAGACTTATGCACAGAGAAGTGCGTTTTTTCTGTACATAATATCCGAAACCTGTTAGCAATATTTGGTAATCCAATATCTGCTATTTTATGATTTAGAATGCTCTCACAATAATAATCTCTAGCTAGAAGTAGCCCCATTAGATTTGATTGAGTACCGCCACTTGTAAATATACCATCTGATTTTTTGTTATTTGTATAAATTAGTGAGCTTAGCCAATTGGTAATGTTTTGTTCAATATATGTGGCAATAGGGCTTTGATCCCAAGAGTCCATAGACTGATTTAATGCTGAGATAAACATTTCAGCAACTAATGATGGTATCATTACAGGGCAATGTAAATGAGCCATTGATGTTGGGGAGTTTATATTTAGAGAGTTTCTAAAAATATCATTTAATTGATTCTCTATAATATTTTCTAGATTTTTAGGTCGTTCACCTATTTTGAAATCACTGACCATATTTTCAAATTGTTTAGCATTTTTACCACTAAAGATAGTATTGTTGTTTAGGTTGTTTGTGATTATCTCTAGAGCATTTTGAATATTGTGCTTATACGAGTTAATACTTTCATTAGAGTTGTTTAAGAAATACTTATTAAGATCTAAGCTCATAGATTCTCCTTAATAGAGCTTTCTAATATTTCTACTACTTGATCAATTTGCTCTATAGTTATAGTTAGAGGAGGCAGAAATCTAATTGTTCCGCCAAAACGTCCTCCAAGCTCAACAATTAAACCTTTTTCAAAACAAGTTTTTTTAATACTTAGTGCCTTCTCTCCATCTGCTGGTAGACTTCCAATTACATCAGGAACAAGTGAAGTATCAACAATCTCCATACCAATCATTAGTCCTTCACCACGAACATCGCCAATAATACTATATTTAGTTTTTAGGTCATTTAGCTTATTAAAAAGATATTTGCCTGTTTTAGTTACCTGTTCTAAAAACTCTGGGTTGTTTACTTTATTTAAAATGACGCTACCGGCAGCCATTGCTAAAACATTGCCACGAAATGTTCCAGTGTGAGCTCCAGGCTTCCAAGTATCTAGATGACTTTTGTAGAGTATTACAGATATAGGAAGGCCTCCTCCAAGTGCTTTTGATAGAACTATCACATCAGGATCAATCCCCGCTTTTTCAAAAGCATATAAGTATCCAGTTCTTCCTATACCACATTGGACTTCATCAACAATTAGAGGAATATCTAGCTCTTTAGTAAGCTCTCTTATCGCTTTTAGCCATTTTACTGGAGCTGGAATTACACCTCCTTCACCTTGAACTGGCTCTAATATAATTGCAGCTGGCTTTTTTATACCACTCTCTGGATCTTTTAATAGGCGAGAAATCATTTGTATATTTACATCAATGCTTTGCTCGTCTTTTAAGCCAAAAGGGCAGCGGTATGAATATGGATAAGGAAGAAAATGGGTATAAGGAGTAAGTCCATAGATATTCTCTTTCGGCTCTAAATTACCCATTAGAGATAGCGTCCCTTGAGTCATACCATGGTAAGCACCATGAAAGGCTATGATGTTTTCTCTACCAGTTGCAGTTTTACATAATTTTATAGCTGCCTCTACTGCATCAGATCCACTAGGGCTACAGAACTGAATTTTTGTTTTGCCATAGTAAGAGGAAGGTAGGCTATTTAATAGTTGATCCATAAAGCTATGTTTTTCTTCAGTAAGTAAGTCTAATGTATGTATTGGAGTTTCCTTATCTAGTGTTGAAAGAATAGCTTCTTTGATCTCTGGATGATTGTGTCCAAGAGCAATACTTCCTGCACCTGCTAGACAATCTATATATTGTTTTCCTTGTATATCAGTTAGGTAGACTCCATGAGCCTTTTTTATAACGAGTGGGTTTTTTCGTGGATAGCTTCTAGCATTCGATTCCCAGTTAGACTGATTTTCTAGCATTGATTGTTGAAGAAAATGATTCATTAAAATATCCTGTTAATTAATATTGATAATCATTATCATTTAGAATATATTTAAATGCAACCATTAATTACAAAAAAATAATTTTATGAAAAAAAATATTAGTGTTGCCAAGTTTGGGGGAACTAGTGTAGGGGATATTTTTGCAATACAAAAATGTATTAATATAGTAAAAAAGAATAATGATATAGCAATTGTTGTAGTAAGTGCTCAAGCAGGAGTTACTAATTTGCTCGATAAACTTTTAGCTAGCAATATTACTGATTATAAAGAAATTATAGTCAAACTGCATGGCATTATAGATCCTATTGTTAATGATGTTGGAAGTATTATAAAGCGCCATATAGAAGTTCTATTTAGTGAATTAGATGTTTTATGTCTGACACTATATCAAGCTAAATCACAAAACCTAAAATTACATGCGCAAATATTATCTTTTGGAGAGAGAGTTTCGGCATGCATCTTTAATCAGGCATTGAAGAATAATAATATAAACTCAGAATATATCGATGCAAAAAAAATTATAAAAACTCAAGGCTGTTATATTAAAGCAAAACCTATTCTTGAGAATATTGCTAGGCAGGCAAAGAAATATCTAAATGACACTATTAAGATATTTGTATTAGAAGGTTTTATTGGCTCAAATAGACAGGGTGAGACAACAGTTTTAGGCAGAGGAGGGAGTGATTATTCAGCGGCTCTTGTAGCTGAGGCTATTAAGGCAAATATGTTATATATTTGGACAGATGTTACAGGAATTTACCAAGCAGATCCAAAGCTTATACCTAAATCACAGGTAATAGAAAAAATAAGTTTTGAGGAAGCTATTGAACTGGCAAATTTTGGAGCAAAAGTTCTGCATCCAGATACCTTACAACCAGTGTTAAGAAGCAATACTAAGGTTTTTGTAGGTTCTACTTTTTGGCCGGATAAAGGTGGTACTTATATAGATAATGATAAAGTAAATAAGAATAGTATGATTAAGGCTGTTACCGAGAGGAGAAAGCAAACTTTAATTAATATAAAATCTTTAAATCAAGATATATCGAGTATAGCGAATCAGGTGTTTTTAGTTTTAAAAAAGTATGATTTAAATGCTGAGATATTTAAGTTAACAGCGACGAATTTTTCTTTTGTTATTACTCAGATTGACTATGTTATAGAGCAGTTGATACTTAAAGATTTAGCACAGTTGAGAGAAGTAGAGATAAGTTTAGAGCATAATCTACTTTTAACAGCTATTATTGGAAATAATTTAGATAAAATACCAAGTTTACTAAATAATATTTCAGAGCGTCTAAATCCTTTGAATATAAAATTATCCGGCTATGGAGCTACTGGAAAGAGTCTATATTTATTAAGTGATAACCACAATTGCCTAGAGATGGTATATAAAGAGTTATTTTAGGCAGACTATAAACTAAAACTATTTTTCTCGGCAAGACTTACATTTGACATAAAGGTTTAAGCTGTGATCTATTAACTCTGCGCCAAATGATTCAGCAATTTGTTTTTGAAGTTTTTCTATTTCTTCATTGTAGAACTCTTGAATTTCATTGCATTCGATACATATGATGTGGTCATGATGGCTCCCTTGATTTAATTCATACATAACCTGGTCGTTATCTAACTTAAGCCGACTTACTATTCCAGCTGATTCAAACTGTCCTAGAACTCTGTATACAGTAGCTATACCAGTACTACTTCCTTGAGATTTAAGTTCAGAAAATACATCATCAGCACTAAAATGTTTTTCAAGATTTTCTTCAAATAGTTTTAATATTTCTAAGCGGGGTTGGGTGACCTTAAAGCCAAACTTTTTTAGATCAAAATTTTTAGGACTCATTTTTTATATTTTATGACTATTTCTAGAATGAATTTTGACATAGTTCTTACCTTTAATGCAAATATTAAAAGTATTTTAGATGATAGATTTGCTTAAAACGTCATCGATATGCTTTGTTTTAGTTATAAGTTAGTATTTTGTGAATTATATGTTAATTCAATGTGTTGTATGAATTTTTTGGTTATACATCTAGTGTTAATGCGCTTCTAATTTTGTACTTAGGGGTTAATTATGCTATCATTGGCTTACTAATTATATTTATAAAATCCTTCTATGGTTACTAGTGTTTATGAGCAATTTGCTCCGATTTTGATATTTCTTATTATTGCTTTTGGGTTGGGTGCTACTTTTGCAATAGTTGGTAAGGTATTATCTACTATTGTTGGTGCGAATAATCCAGGAGAAACAAAGGGTGAAACATTTGAGTGTGGCTTCCCAACTTTTGGTGATGCTAGAGAAAAGCTAGATGTACGATTTTATTTGATTGCGGTGCTTTTCTTAGTTTTTGATTTAGAGCTAGCGTTTATTATTCCTTGGGGGATAAATTTGAGAGCTAGTGCTGGCTTTCCAGCTATTTCAGGGCACGCATTTGTGGCGATGATTATATTTTTAGTTGTGCTGTTTCTAGGTTTGATATATGCCTGGAAGAAAGGAGCTTTAGAATGGGAATAGGTAACGAAAATAAAGGGTTCATAACAGCAAGTGCAGATGCGCTTATAAACTGGGTACGAACTGGATCTTTATGGCCTGTTACAACAGGTCTAGCATGTTGTGCTGTTGAGATGATGCACGCAGGTGCTGCAAGATATGATTTAGATAGGTTTGGAGTTGTTTTTAGACCTTCTCCAAGACAATCAGATGTTCTTATCGTGGCTGGAACTTTATGTAATAAGATGGCGCCAGCTTTAAGACAAGTTTATGATCAGATGCCAGATCCTAAGTGGGTAATCTCTATGGGTTCTTGTGCAAATGGGGGTGGTTATTACCATTACTCTTATTCTGTTGTTAGAGGTTGTGACAGGATCGTTCCTGTCGATATATATGTTCCAGGATGTCCTCCAACCGCTGAGGCTTTAGTCTATGGAATCATACAGCTGCAAAACAAGATTGTTAGAACAAATACTATAGCGAGGAAGTAGTAGTGGGCGTTTCTTTACAGGACCATTTTAATAATCTAAATAAGGTTTTAGATGGTTTAGGTGTTAAAAGCTATATTGCTTATAATGAAATTACGATTGAGGTGAAAGATCAAAGAGATATTCATCTTGTTCTTAAAAAGCTTAAAAAAGGATATTCTTTTGAGCAATTAACTGATGTGACAGCTGTTGACTATTTGACTTATGGTCAGTCTGACTGGCAGGTTGGTAAAGTCGTGTCACAGCAGGGCTTTTCAAGAGCGCGTCAGCAAGACTTTAAAACTGCAGATGTTACGAATAGATTTGAGATTGTTTATCAGCTATTAAGTATGGCAAATAATGCTCGTGTTAGAGTTAAATGTAAGCTAAAAGACTCGCAAATTATCTTGATAGACTCTGTTAGTGATCTTTGGCCTTCAGCTAATTGGGCTGAAAGAGAAGTTTATGATATGTTTGGAATTTATTTTAACAATCATCCTGACTTAAGAAGAGTTCTAACAGATTATGGTTTTGTGGGGCATCCTTTAAGAAAAGATTTCCCTCAGACTGGTTATGTTGAAATGCGCTACGATGAGAATCTTGGTAAAGTTGTGTATGAGCCTGTAGAGATTGATGACAGAGTAAATGCGCCAAGAGTTATTCGTAATTAAATAAAACTGTGGATTTATGAAATGGCAGAGTATAAAAACTATACATTGAATTTTGGTCCAGTTCACCCGGCGGCACATGGTGTTCTTAGGCTTATTTTAGAACTTGATGGTGAAAATGTTGTTCGAGCAGATCCTCATGTAGGGTTGCTACATAGAGGTACGGAAAAACTTGCTGAGTTTAAGCCGTATAATCAAAGTATTGGCTATATGGATAGGCTGGATTATGTATCAATGATGTGTAATGAGCATGCTTATGTCATGGCAATAGAGAAATTACTTGAGTTGGAAGTGCCAGAAAGAGGTCAATATATTCGAGTGCTATTTGCTGAAATGACAAGGATTCTTAACCATCTTTTATGGGTTGCTGCCTGTGGTATTGACTTGGGTGCAATGACTGTTTTCTTGTATGCTTTTAGAGTTAGAGAAGATCTTTTTGATTGTTATGAGGCGGTATCTGGCGCGCGTATGCATGCAGCATACTTTAGACCAGGCGGAGTGGCAAGAGATTTGCCGACACAAATGCCTCAATATCAGCAAACTAGGTTTACTAGTAAAAGAAAAAATAAAAAGATAAATGCTAATAGACAAGGTAGCATGTTAGACTTTTTAGACTCTTTTGTTGTTGATTTTGAAAAGTCACTTGATGAGATTGATACTCTTTTAACAGATAACAGGCTTTGGAAACAAAGAACTGTTGATATCGGTGTTGTTACTGCTGAGAGAGCTAAAGAACTTGGTTTTACAGGTCCTATGCTTAGAGGTAGTGGTGTTGCTTGGGATATCAGAAAAGCTCAGCCATATGAGGTCTATGATAAGTTAGACTTTGATATTCCTGTGGGAGCTAATGGCGACTGTTATGATAGGTATCTTGTTAGAATGGCAGAGATGCGTGAGTCAAATAAGATTATGAAGCAGTGTGTTGATTGGCTAAGAGCTAATCCTGGTCCTGTAATTTCTGAAGATTTTAAAGTTGCTCCTCCAAAAAGAAATGCGATGAAAAATAATATGGAAGAGTTGATTCATCACTTTAAGCTTTTTTCAGAAGGGTATTGTACTCCAGAAGGCGAGGTTTATGTTGGTACTGAACATCCTAAGGGTGAGTTTGGGGTGTATATAAGATCAGATGGTGCGAATAAACCGTATAGGTTGAAAATGAGAGCTCCAGGTTTTGCAAATATTAGTGCAACGGATGAGTTGTTGGCGGGACATATGTTGGCAGATGCTCCAGCAATTATCTCAACAATTGATGTTGTGTTTGGTGATGTGGATAGGTAGAGGAAAGATGTCTTTAGTAGATTTAATATCGCCGCAAGCGAGAGAAGATATTGATAGGGTTTTAAGTAAATTTCCAGCAGATCAAAGAAGATCTGCTATTTTAGAAGGTTTACATATTTTACAAGACCAAAACGGTGGTTTTTTAACTGATGATTTACAAACAGCTTTAGCAGAGTATCTGCAAGTTAGCAAAGTTGACGTTTATGAGGTTGCTACATTTTACTGTATGTATGATCTTAAACCAGTTGGTAGGCATAAGTTAAACCTTTGTACTAATGTTTCGTGTATGTTAAACGGAGCGTATGATATCTTAAAGCATATTGAGGAAAAACTTGGCATTAAACCTGGCCAAACGACAAAAGATGGTCGTATAACTCTGAAAGAAGTAGAGTGTCAAGGTGCGTGTTGTGGTTCACCAATGTTAGAGGTGGATAAAGTTTTTTATGAAAATTTGACTATAGAAAAAGTGAATCAACTTATTGATTCTTTGGAGTAGTTGTAAATGGCTAATGAAGTTTGTTTTCGAACCCTGCATTTGGATGAGTCACACAGTTTAGAGTCTTACTTATCTGTAGGGGGGTATTCTTATTGGAATAGGATATTAACTGAAAAAATCCCTCCTGAACAGATAATAGAAGAGTTAAAAATATCTGGTCTTAGAGGTAGAGGCGGAGCAGGTTTTCCTACAGGGTTAAAGTGGAGTTTCATGCCACGTAATACACCTGGGCAAAAATATGTAGTTTGTAATTCAGATGAAGGTGAGCCTGGGACTTGTAAAGATAGGGAGATCTTAAGAAGAAATCCACATCAACTTATTGAAGGTATGGCTATCGCTGGTTATGTGGTTGGCGCTACAGCTGGTTATAATTATACTAGAGGCGAGTTTTATGAGCCGATAAGAAGGTTTGAAGATGCTCTTATAGAAGCATATCAAGCAGGTATTTTAGGCTCTAACATAAAATCATCAGGAATTTCATTTGATTTGTATTCTGCTGTTGGTGCTGGCGCATATATATGTGGTGAAGAGACTGCTCTTTTAAATTCTTTAGAGGGTAAAAAGGGACGTCCAAGATTTAAGCCACCGTTTCCGGCGTTTGTAGGTTTGTATGGCAAGCCAACAAATATAAACAATACAGAAACTTACGCCTCAGTCCCTGCAATATTGCAGCATGGTGGAGAGTGGTTTAAGAAGTTAGGTACTGAAAAAAGTGGCGGTACAAAAATGTTTTGTGTTTCTGGACATGTTAAAAAGCAAAGAGTGGTTGAGATTGGTTTAGGGATGCCTTTTAAAGAGCTATTAGAGATGTGCGGTGGCATGCGTAATGGCAATAAGTTAAAAGCTGTGATTCCTGGAGGAAGCTCTTCAAAGATTTTAACAGGCGAAGAAATGATGAATGCTAACATGGATTATGAATCTATAGCTGAAGCTGGTTCAATGCTTGGTTCTGGAGCTGTTGTAGTTCTAGATGAAACTACTTGTATGGTAAGAACTTTAGCTAGGTTGGCTGATTTTTATCATGAAGAGTCTTGTGGTCAGTGTACTCCATGTAGAGAAGGTACTGGTTGGTTAGCTCGTACATTACATAGGATTGTTGCCGGTGACGGTAGGCCTGAAGATATAGATAGTCTTGTAAGAGTTGCGACAAATATCGAAGGAAATAGTATTTGTGGTTTAGGTGATGCAGCAGCATGGCCAGTGCAAAGTTATATAAACAAATTTAGAGATGAGTTTGTATATATGATTGAGAATAATGGTAAAAGTATAGTGGATCAATAGTTGATTGAGGTAGTTCTGTGTCAGACAATAAAGAATCCAAAAGAATAAATATAGAGATTGATGGTAAGAATTATGAAGCCTTGCCTAATCAATCAATTATAGAGGTTGCAGATGAGAATGGTATTTACATTCCAAGATTCTGCTATCATAAAAAATTATCGGTAGCTGCCAATTGTAGAATGTGTTTGGTCGATGTTGAGGGTGCTAGAAGAGCATCTCCAGCTTGTGCGACACCTATTATGGATGGTATGAAGATTAAAACTCGTTCAGAAGCTGCATTAAAAATGCAAAAAGATATGATGGAGTTTTTGTTAATAAACCATCCTTTAGACTGTCCTATATGTGATCAAGGTGGCGAATGTGAACTTCAAGATATCGCTATGGGATATGGTAAAACAGCTTCTGAATATGTTGAAACAAAAAGAGCTGTGGAAGATCCTGATTTAGGTTCATTAGTGGCAACTGATATGACGAGATGTATTTTGTGTACGCGTTGTGTTCGCTTTGGCGAAGAGGTTGCTGGGGTTAAGGAGCTTGGTGTTATGGGTAGGGGAGACCATTCTTCTATCAGTACTTATATTTCAGGAGACATGGTTGATTCAGAAGTATCTGGTAATGTCATTGATTTATGTCCTGTTGGAGCTCTTACATCAAAACCGTTTAGATTTAAAGCAAGATCATGGGAACTTAAGCAATATCCAGCAATTTCAGCAGGTGATGCTTTAGCTACTGAGATAAATGCCCATGTTTATCAAAACAAGCTAGTTAGGGTTGTACCTCGAGAAAGCGAGACGACAGGAACATGGATAGCTGATAGAGATAGGTTTGAGTATGCTGGCCTATATAGTCAAGAAAGAATTCAGCAACCAATGATTAAAAAATCAGGTGGTTGGTCTAATGTTTCTTGGGAAGAGGCTCTTGACTTTGTTAAAGTGGCTATTGAAAAAACTAAAGAAAAAGATGGAGTTGATGCTATTTCGGCTATTATGTCTGAAGCTTCAACATCAGAAGAAATGTTTTTGATGAAAAAGCTATTAGCCTCTGTAGGATCAAAAAATATAGATGCTCGTGTGAGACAGTATGCTGATATCTCAGGAATTAGCTCTGGTAAAGGCCTTAGTTGTTCTTTGGATGATATCAGAGAAAGTGACTTTATATTAGTCTTTGGCTCTAATATTAGAAAAGAATATCCATTGGTTAACTTAGCTGTTAAAGATGCGGTAGATAAAAACGGTGCTAAAGCTGTTGCTTGGAATGTTTGTGATTATAGTTTTAACTATGACGTTAAGCAGGTCAGATTAGCTGCAGATAATATTCAATACATAGCTTTATCATTGCTTAAAGCAATTTTTGTCAGAGCAAATCTACCTTATGGTGATTTAGATGAGATATTAAGGAAGGTTGATCCTGCTGCAGAAATAAGAGAAGCTGCGGATAGAATAATAGCTGCGGAAAATCCAAAGATAATTATTGGTCAAGATATCGTTAACTCTGATGGCTTTGAAACTGTTTTTTGTGTCTTAGATGTTTTAGAGAAAGTTACAAATATTAAAGGCGGTGTTTTAGCGAGTAGTGTTAACTCAGTGGCTGCAGATAGAATATTAAGTTCTTCTAAATCGAAGTTTAGCACTTATAAATGTCTAAATGGTCAAACTAATACAAAACTTCTTTTAACAGCTCATACTGAGTTAGCTAAGGATAGCCTGTATGGTGAACAGAAGCTTAGAAAAGCTTTAGATGATATAGATATAGTTGTAAGTTTTACTCCATTTGCAGATAAATTTACTAAAGATACCTCAGATATAATTATTCCAATAGCAACTCATTACGAAACTAGTGGTAGTTTTGTTGATATGTTTGGTACTAAGAAGGACTTTAAGCAGGTTGTTAAGCCTTATGCTGAAAATAAAGAGTTGTGGAGAGTGCTAAGAGTGATTGGTAATCTTCTTGATCTAGAAGGTTTTGAGTATAACTCTATAGATGAGGTTTCTCAAGATGCTTATGCTAATCGAGCTAGAGTGTCTATAAATCATGTTACTCAAATATTAAATGCCAATCTTGACTATCAAAAAAATATAGCATTTTTAGCATCTAATCCGACTTATGGTTCTAGTAGTTTGCTTAGAAGAGCTGAGCCACTACAGCAAACAAAAGATGCTAAAAGATTTGTTGGAGTAAGAATATCTCAAGAACTAGCTGATGATATAGGTTTAAAAACTGAGTCAGGGACTGTTAGGATTTATGATATAGATAATGAGATAAACCCGGAAGTTGTTGTTGATGCAAGTTTGCAGGCTAAAAATATTATGATTCCAAGAAGTCTGTTTAAAGATTTTATGCTAGGAGATAGTGTAAATATCAAACTAGTAGAAGAGGAGAAGTAATATGATAACGTATATTTTATGGACTGTACTGTATACATTGTTAATAATAATTCCTCTAATATTAGTTGTTGCGTATTATACTTATGCTGAAAGAAAAGTTATAGGCTATATGCAAGATAGATTAGGTCCAAATAGGGTTGGTTCATTTGGTTTATTACAGCCAATATTTGATGCTTTAAAACTTTTCTTAAAAGAAATAATTATTCCAAATAAGTCAAATAGATATTTATTTTTTATTGCACCTATTTTGGCTTTTGCGCCAGCGTATGCAGCATGGGCTGTTATTCCTTTTTCAAAAGGCGTTGTGCTATCAAATATGAACTTAGGGTTGTTGTATATATTAGCAATGACCTCATTTTCAATTTATGGAATTGTAATAGCAGGCTGGGCGTCAAATAATAAATACTCTTTATTTGGAGCTTTAAGAGCAGGCGCTCAAGTTATATCATATGAGCTAGCTATGAGTTTTTCTATTGTGGGTGTTGTGATTGCAGCAGGTTCAATGGGAATTACAGGCATTATAGAGGCTCAAGCTGGTGGGATATGGCACTGGTACTTTATTCCATTGTTTCCGCTATTTATTGTATATTTTATTGCTGGTATAGCTGAGACAAATAGAGCTCCTTTTGACGTTGTTGAAGGTGAATCGGAGATTGTTGCTGGACATCATATAGAATATACAGGAGCTAGATTTGCTTTATTCTTCTTAGCGGAATATGCAAATATGATCTTAATTAGTATTTTGACAGCTATCTTGTTTTTAGGTGGTTGGAATTCTCCATTCCAAGCGACTCCTTTAGAGCATCTATTTAGCTTTGTACCTGGTGTTATTTGGTTGTTTGGCAAAACAGGTATCTTTATGTTTATGTTTTTATGGGTAAGAGCTACATATCCTAGGTATAGATATGACCAAATCATGCGTTTAGGTTGGAAGATATTCATACCTTTAACATTTGTTTGGGTAGTAGTTGTTGCTTGTATGGTTAGATTTGGCTTAGGGCCTTGGTGGTAAAAGGATAGTGATATGAGAAATGTAACAAATTTTTTTAAAACCTTTTTACTGTGGGAACTTCTAAAAGGTCTTAAAGTAACAGGTAAGCACTTTTTTACGCGTAAGGTTACGGTACAGTATCCCGATGAGAAGACTCCAATATCTAATAGATTTAGAGGCTTGCATGCCCTTAGACGCTATGAAAATGGTGAAGAAAGATGTATTGCATGTAAATTATGTGAAGTTGTTTGTCCTGCTTTAGCTATTACAATTAATTCAACAGAAAGAGAAGATGGCTCGCGTAGAACTTCTAGCTATGAGATAGACCTGTTTAAGTGTATTTTCTGTGGCTATTGTGAAGAGTCTTGTCCTGTTGATTCAATTGTTGAGACAAACATTTTGGAATACCATTTTGAAGAGCGTGGTGAGAATATTATGACAAAAGCTAAACTTCTTGCTGTAGGAGATAAATATGAGTCGCAAATAGCTGCTGATAGACTGCAAGATAAGGATTTTAGGTAAGAAAATGATTGTGACAGATATTTTATTTTATATTTTTGCATCGTTAGCTATTATTTCTGCATTAGTATTAGTGTTGGGGAATAACCCAGTTAACTCTGTAATTGCGATGATATTTACATTTATATTTACAGCAGCAGTTTGGATTATTTTACAACAAGTATACTTAGCATTATTGCTTATAGTTGTTTATGTTGGCGCTGTGCTGGTAATGTTCTTATTCGTAGTGTTTATGTTGGATCTACATGTTGAGAAAGAAGGGAGAGTCGGTAGATTTTTCTATGCTTTAGCTGCTGTGATCGTTTGCGCTATATTTGCGACAATTATTAGCTATGCTGTAACACATGTTTTTGCAGATGCTACTATGCAAGGTGGTGTTGGTGGATTGAAAGTGATAGGTTCAACTATGTTTAATAACAATAACCTATATGTATTTGAGCTTATAGACTTTATATTGTTAGCGGCTATGACTGCAGCGATAACTCTAACGTTGCGACCAAAACGTAAAGATAATAAAGCGGTTAACCCAGCTAAGCAGGTTAAGGTTAGAGCAAAAGATCGTCTAACTATGGTGAAAATGCCAAGTAATAAAGAGGGTGCGAAAGATGGGCAGTAGTATCTCAGTTTCAGTTACAGATGGATTAGTTTTTAGTACAATTTTATTCGTTATAAGTGTTGCAGGCATTATTATAAATAGAAGAAGTATTCTTATACTATTAATGTCTATAGAGCTAATGCTTTTAGCAGTTAATACAAACTTTTTGATATTTGCTAATATGCATCATCAAGCGATGGGTGGAGTTTTTGTGTTCTTTATAATGGCAGTAGCAGCTGCTGAAACGGCAATAGGTTTAGCTATTGTTGTTGCAATATCGAGAAAACGCAAAACTATTGATTTAAGTAAACTTAATACACTGAGAGGTTAATCAAGCTATGATAATAAGTAATCAACTAGCAGCTGTATTAATCGCAGTTATAGTTTTAGCACCTTTACTAGGAGCAATAATTGCTGGTTTTGGTGGTAAATCTGTTAAAAATGCAGGTGTTAATTTTTTCACAATTTTACTATGTGGACTTTCTTTTGTCCTTAGTGTGATTTTAGCTTGCGGTGTATTTGGTGGTTCTGAAGTCTATAGTGTTAGCTATTATCAGTGGGCTCCAGTTTCAAATATGTTTTCTTTTGATGTTGGTTTTACTGTAAATAGAATTACAGTATATATGATGTTAATAGTGACATTTGTATCAACATTAGTACATATCTATTCTATCGGCTATATGAAAGGCGAAGAAGGGTATGCGAGATTCTTCTCATATATCTCTGGCTTTACTTTTGCAATGCTATGTCTAGTTATGGGTAACAACTTCCTACTTTTATTCTTTGGTTGGGAAGGCGTTGGTTTATTCTCATATTTACTAATTGGTTTTTATTTTAATAGAGATAACGCTAATGTGGCAAGCTTAAGAGCTTTTATTGTAAACAGAATAGGGGATCTAGGTTTCTTATTGGGTATTGGAGCAGTAATTTTATATACAGGATCTGTAGACTATACAACTGTTTTTGCGGCTTTACCAAATATTGATAATACTCAAGTTGTACACTTTTTAGGAATGAGTTTTAGTCCTGTTACTTTAATGTGTGTGCTTCTATTTATAGGCGCTATGGGTAAATCAGCACAGTTTCCATTACACTCTTGGTTAGAAGGATCGATGGAAGGTCCTACACCAATTTCAGCATTAATACACGCTGCAACAATGGTTACAGCAGGTGTGTTTATGGTCGCTAGGCTTTCTCCAATGTTTGTCCTGTCTGAAGCTGCTTTAAGTTTTGTACTTATTATAGGTGCGATTACTTGTTTATTTATGGGCTTAATCGCTATTGTACAAACAGATATTAAAAGAGTTATTGCTTATTGTACGTTATCTCAACTTGGTTATATGATGGTTGCACAAGGTGCTGGAGCGTTCTCAATTGGTATGTTCCACCTTATGACTCACGCAATGTTTAAAGCATTATTGTTCTTAGCAGCAGGTTCTGTAATTATTGCAATGCATCATGAGCAAGATATTCGTAGAATGGGTGGTTTAAGAAAATATATGCCAGTAACTTACTTATGTATGTTTATTGGTGCATGGGCGCTTGCAGCATTACCACCATTTTCTGGTTTCTTCTCTAAAGACTTGATCATTGAGGCAGCCCACACAACAACAGTGTTTGGTCATCAGTTTGCATATTATATGGTATTAGCGTGTGCCTTTGTAACATCTTTTTATATATTCAGAATGTTCTTCTTGGTATTTCATGGTAAAGAGAGAATGTCTGATGAAGAGAAATCACACCTTAAAGAGTCTTCTTTAAGCATATTGATACCTTTAATCTTATTGGCAATACCTTCTGCTTTTATTGGTGAGTACTTCTTTACTAGTATACTATCGCAAAGTCATGGGTTATTTGGTGACACAATAAGCTCATATGCTCAAGCAGGGTTACATGGTATGTCTGTTACAGCTGACTTAGCAAATGAACCAGATACTTTAAATGCATTTACTTTTATCAAGCATTCAGTTTCAACTGTACCTTTCTGGTTGGCTATCAGTGCTTTAGTATTATCGTATGTGCTATATATATGGATTCCGAGCATTCCAAGAGCCTTAGCTAGTACAAAATCTGGTATCGGAATTGTTTATCATATTTTAGTAAAAAAATACTTCATCGATGCACTATATGATGTTGTTTTTGTAGCTATTTTCTTAGCTATTAGTAACTTCTTGTGGAAAGTTATAGATATATTCATCATAGATAAAGCAATTGTGCAAGGCACATCTAGCTTAATTTATCATACAGGTGATAGTTTTAGAAAAATTCAACGTGGATATTTATTTGACTATGCATTTGTATTGATGATAGGTGTACTGTTGTTTATGATTTTGCTGATTTTGGTTTAGGCAGGTTAGGGGTAAATTTGTATTATGAATTTAGGAAATTATTTATTAAGTTTGATAATTTGGCTACCAATTGTTGGTGGCTTTGTTGTCTTAGCAACAAAAACTAAAGAGTTAAATGGTGATGCTGCTCGTTGGGTTGCGTTAGTATTTAGCTGTTTAACTTTAGTGTTATGTGTGCCATTAGTAACATCATTTGACTATGGTAGCTCTGCTATGCAGTTCCAAGAGTCTGTTACATGGTTCAAAGTTTTTGGTATGCATGATGTTTATTATAGTCTTGGTGTTGATGGTTTTTCAGTATTGTTTATAGTGTTGACATGTTTTGCAACACTAGTAATTGTATTAGCTGCATGGACATCAATCACTACTAAAGTAAGACAATACATGGCGATATTTTTGATCACATGTGGTCTAACAAATGGTGTTTTCTGTGCTACAGATTCTATACTATTCTATATTTTCTGGGAGGCGTTGCTTATTCCAACGTGTCTAGGTATAGGTATTTGGGGTGGTAAGAACAAAGCATATGCTGCAGTTAAATACTTTATGTATACATTCTTCGGTTCGGTGTTTTTATTAGCTGCAATACTATATATACAGACAAAAGTAGCGGCATCACCTTCTGATATATTAGTAAGTGCAGATACTTACTCTATTCAAAACTTTATTGCTTGGGCGACACATTCTCAGGCGTTAGCAAGTGGGGTTAACTTTACTCTTACTGCACAGTGGCTTGTTTTTGGAGCATTTTTCTTAGCATTTGCAGTTAAGATCCCAATGTGGCCATTCCATTCTTGGTTACCAGATGCTCACTCAGAAGCCCCAGCTGGTGGTTCTGTTATACTTGCAGCATTGATGCTTAAGCTAGGTGCTTATGGTTTCTTAAGATTTGCTATACCAATGTTGCCAGAAGTTACAGCATCTCTAGAATATGCTCTAATTATATTATCGCTGATTGCGATAGTTTATGTTGGTATAGTAGCTGTAGCACAAACTGATGTAAAAAGACTAATCGCATACTCATCAATCTCACATATGGGTCTTGTTACTCTTGGTCTGTTTTCGATCTTTATTCTAAAAGATGCAGATACGGCTCTAGGAACAACTCATGCACAGCTTGCTATTCAAGGTGCAGTGTTTCAGATGATAGCTCATGCATTTTCATCAGGAGGTATGTTTATAGGTATTGGTTACTTATATTTGAGAATGCATACAAGACAAATCTCTGACTTTTCTGGTGTAGCTAAAACTATGCCAATATTTGCAACGTTTTTCTTACTCTTCTGTATGGCTAATGTTGGTCTACCTGGTACAAGTGGCTTTGTTGGCGAGTTTATGATTTTACTAGCAGTATTCCAATATTCTCCTTTAATAGCCTTAATTGCAGGTTTAACTCTAATAATAGCTCCTATATATACATTATGGATGTATAAGAGAGTTTTCTTTGGAGAGGTTGTATCTACGCAGGTGGCTAATCTTACAGATTTGAATAAGATGGAGTTGTTTGTATTTATATTGTTAGCGGTGCCGACTTTATTGTTTGGTTTCTATCCAGAGCCGATATTGCATCTTTCAGCTGCTGCATCGGCAAATATTGTTGGTTTATCTCTATAAGGTGGTGTTTTGATTATGAGTTTATCAATACTTTACATATTACCGGAAATATTATTAGCTGTTGGTATTATTGCTATAATGTTTTCAGGATTATTCCTGCATGGAAAAATAAGAAATATAAATTATATATTTTTCCAAGTATTTGCAGTGTTAGCTCTTATAGCAACATTTGCTAAAAGCTACTTGCTTCAGTCAAGTGGATCTGTGTTTGAAGGACAGGTTGTATTTAGTGGTTTTGCCTATACTTTACAAATTACGATACTAGTTCTATCTCTTTTTGTAGCATTGTACTCAAGAGACTATGTCAGAGATAGAAAGATATCTGATGGTGATTTTTATACTCTCTTGATGTTGTGTATATTAGGAGCTATGGTTTTAACAGCAGCACATAGTTTAATAACTATATATGTTGGTTTAGAACTTTTATCATTACCTTTATATGCCTTGATAGCAATTTATAGAAACTCAGGTGAAGGTCTAGAAGCTGCTATTAAGTATTTTGTGCTAGGTGCGATTGCTTCAGCTCTTTTATTATTCGGTATGTCATTTGTTTATGGAATGACTGGCCAGCTAGATATCTCAGGAATAGCTCATGCTTTAGAACATAATAACTTTACAGGCTTAGAGCAGAAGTTCTTGCTTGTATGTTTGGTAATGATGATTGCAACATTCTTATTCAAGCTTGGAGCATTTCCATTTCATATGTGGTTACCAGATGTTTATCAAGGTGCGCCAAATGCAGTAGCTAATATTGTTGCAACTATTCCTAAAGTGGCTGCTTTTGCAATGCTTGTAAATATTCTTTTCGTAGGTTTCCCTTCATTAAAAGACTCTTGGGTGTACCTGTTTAAGGTGATTGGTATCTTATCAATATTCTTTGGTAGCTTAGTTGCATTATCTCAAACTAATATAAAAAGACTACTAGGATATTCTACAGTCTCACAAATAGGTTTTGTACTTTTAGCTACAACGTTAAATCCTCAAGGATATGCTTTAACAGCAGCAAGCTTCTATGTGGTGGTTTATGTATTTACCGCATTAGCAGCTTTCGGTGTTCTTACAACTATTAGTGTTGGTGGTTATGAAGTCCAAACATTAAGAGATTTAAAAGGGTTTAATACGAAGAACTCTTGGTTGTCATTTATTTTACTTATAGTTCTATTCTCAATGGCAGGTATTCCTCCATTTGGTGGATTTATAGCTAAGCTATTTGTTGTAATGGGTTTAATAAATGATGGTAATTATGTCTTAGCATGTTTTGTGTTAATGATGGCGGTAATAGCATCATTCTATTATGTCAGAGTTATTAGAACTATGTATTTTGATGAGCCTGAAGATGATCGTAAAGTTGAGGCTTCTCTATCAACACTTGTTGCATTAAGTGTAAATGGTTTAGTTTTATTATTCTTAGGTATTATGCCTATGCTTCTTTTAGGTGTCCTTTCTCAAGTCACAAACGTCATATAAAATCTAATCATTATTGCCTATTTATTTCATAGCTCTTATACTTCTAATTATAAATAATTAATTTTTGTTATTATGAAGGAAATTTTAGGTCCAATTAATGATGTTATCAAAAACTCTAAAGAGAACATAGTTAATAAAAGTCTTAAAAGACTTGATGTTGTTAGTAGAGAAGAATTTGAGACACAAAAAAAGATATTGTTAAAAACAAGACAAAAACTTGAGCAGATAGAAGCAAAGTTAGATAAGCTTCTTGATGAGAAAGGCTAATATGTCATTAGCAATTTTAAAGAGTAGAGCTCAGCTTGGGATTGAAGCTCTGTCTGTTTCTATAGAAGTTCATTTATCGAATGGATTGCCTGGGTTATTAATTGTTGGCTTGCCTGAGGCAGCTGTTAAAGAAAGTAAAGATCGTGTCCGTAGTGCAATTATAAATTCAGGATTTAATTTTCCAAATAAAAGAATAACTATAAATTTAGCTCCGGCTGATTTACCTAAAAGTAGTGGGCGTTTTGATTTGCCAATAGCTTTAGGGATTTTATATGCTTCTGGACAAATTAATCCATCAAAGAATATTGAAGAATACGAATTTGCAGGAGAGCTATCTCTAAGTGGTGAGCTTAGAAAAATATCTAGCGCTATTTCAATGGCAATAAAATGTGTACATGATGAAAAGAAACTAATTATCCCAGCTCACAATGAAAAAGAAATTGCACTTGTTGAAGATGTAAAAGCTTATGCTTTAGATGATCTTAAGCAGGTCGTTGATTTCTTGTCTGGGGATATGGATAAACAAAAAATCGAGTTTGAGACAGATATCAATTTTGATGAGTTATACGAAGATCTGGAGGATGTTAAAGGGCAGTATCAAGCTAAGCGAGCTTTAGAGATAGCTGCTGCAGGTGGCCATAATATTCTTTTGGTGGGTCCTCCAGGTACCGGTAAAACAATGTTGGCAAGTAGGCTAAATTCTATTTTGCCACCACTAGATAAAAAAGAAGCTCTTTCATCTGCGATGATCGCATCAATTAAAGGAGAGTCTGGTATCGCAGAGAGCTTTTATAAAAGACCGTTTAGACATCCTCATCACACTTCATCAGGAGTATCTCTAGTAGGTGGTGGAAGTAATCCAATGCCAGGTGAAATTTCTTTGGCGCACAATGGTGTTTTGTTTCTAGATGAACTACCAGAATTTGATCGTAAAGTTTTAGAGGTTTTACGTGAGCCATTAGAAACAGGTATAGTAAATATCTCTCGAGCAAGATGTCAGGTTGAATATCCTGCAAACTTCCAGTTAATCGCAGCAATGAATCCATGTCCTTGTGGTTATCTAGGATCACAGTTTAAAGAGTGTACAGATTCTATGCAGGCGATTCGTCGTTATCAGAGTAAGCTTTCTGGGCCTCTTTTAGATAGGATTGATTTGCATGTTGAGGTTCTAGAGCTTTCTAAAGGTGATTTGACAAACCAAGACTTACGCGGTGAAAAGAGTTATGATGTAAGGCAGAGAGTTGAAAAGGCTCGGCAGATCCAAATTGCAAGGCAAGATAAAATCAATGCGATGTTAAGTAGTAAAGAGCTAGATCAAGTTTGTAGTTTAAGTAAGGAAAATAAAGAGATGTTATCGCAAGCAATAGAAAAGCTCGGTTTATCAGCAAGAGGATATTATAAAATATTAAAAGTAGCTAGAACCATAGCTGATATTAATGGCAGTAAAGATGTTGATAAAGCAGCTATACAAGAGGCGATAAGCTATAGGAAAATGGATAAGTTTATTAAATAGCTTTAATTATAAAGTAATTAAAGTACTCTAAAGCAAAATCACCCTATGTTTAGGCTGCTTTATTTTCTATAATAATCATCAGAAATATAATTAAGAGTTAGTTAGCGTCTTTGAGACTAAGAGGTATTATTTTATGAGAAAACTTTTTTTGGATGCATTTAATCAAGAGAAATTAGAGAAGCCTCCAGTATGGATTATGCGTCAAGCAGGTAGATATTTACCAGAATACAGAGCTGTTAGGTCAAAATTTGAGAACTTTATGGATATGTGCCGTAACGCAGAGGCTTGCTGTGAGGTAGCTCTGCACCCGTTGGATCGCTATGATCTTGATGCAGCTATTGTTTTTTCAGATATTCTGACAATTCCAGAAGCAATGGGAATGGATCTTAAATTTATTAAAGGTGTGGGGCCTGTATTTTCAGATCCTATAGAGTCAGAGAAAGATTTAGAAAAGTTAAGGTCTGTAGAAGATAGCGCTGCAGATCTAGAATATGTTTATAATGCTGTTAAAACAACAAAATCAGCAATAAACGTGCCTTTAATAGGTTTTACAGGTAGTCCGTGGACTTTAGCTGCATATATGATTGAAGGTTCAGGATCAAAACAATTTAATAAGTTGCGAAAAATGATGTACGCAAATCCTCAGTTAATGCATGCTTTATTGCAGAGGTTGGCAGATATCACAGTTATATACTTACTCGAGCAGCTTAAATCTGGAGCTAGTTCTTTAATGATTTTCGATACATGGGGAGGTATCTTACCTTTAGAGCAGTATAAAGAATTTTCTTTAAAGTATATGGAATATATTGCTAGTAATGTTAAGAAAAAAGTAGATGTCCCTATAGTATTTTTTACAAAAGGTGGAGCAAACTTTTATGACGAGCTAAAAGGTAAATCTTGTGATGGTGTCGGAGTCGATTGGAGTGTTACTATAAAACAGGCTCGCCACAGAATTGGTGTTGGCAAAGTTCTTCAAGGCAATTTTGATCCGGCTTTCCTTTATGGGACTTCAGATAGTATTAGACAAACGGTAAAAAAACATATGGAGTTTATTCAATCAGATAAGCTAAATAATTATATTGTGAATCTAGGTCACGGAATTTATCCGGATATAGATCCTGATAATGTCAAAGTAATGATAGATGCTATTAGAGAGTTTAGTATTTAGAAGAGAACTATTTGTAATAAGATCTATTAAAAGTCTTGACATAGTGAAAAACACTGTTATTATATAAGGTTATAGACGCGGGGTGGAGCAGCTTGGTAGCTCGTCGGGCTCATAACCCGAAGGTCGTTGGTTCAAATCCAGCCCCCGCTACCAATCAGGAATTTTTTTATAAAGGCCCTTCAAGGGCCTTTTTGCTATCTGAGGATATGCAAAATCTAAGGGGTGAAAATGTTACTAGATGATTTATATGATATAGTAGAACCCATCACAGCTGACTTAGGCTATATTTTGTGGGGAATTGAAGTTGTAGGAAGTGGTAAGGTTACTATACGTATCTTTATTGATCATGAGGATGGTGTTTCTGTTGATGATTGTCAAACTGTCAGTAGAGAAGTTAGTGCAATCTTTGATGTTGAAGATCCTGTGTCTGGGAAATATGTCTTAGAGGTATCTTCTCCAGGGATGAATCGCCAAATTTTTAATATAACTCAAGCACAAGCATTGATAGGTTTCAATGTAAAAGCTGTTACTTTAGCACCTGTTGAGTCACAAACAAAGTTCAAGGGTTTGCTAAAAGAAGTTAATGGTAATAATGTTATTCTAGAGCTAGAGAATAACAAAGAGGTGAGCTTTGATTTTGATGAGCTTAAAAGACTAAGAGTATCACCGGATTTTAGTTAGATAGAAGGAATTAGATATGAGCAAAGAATTATTGTTAGTATTAGAAACTGTAGCTAATGAAAAAGATATTTCAAAAGATCTTTTGTTTGAGGCTATGGAAGAGGCTTTGGCTATTGTAACTAAAAAAGAGCTTGATGAGCAAATGAATATCGAAGTTACTATTGATAGAGTGACAGGTGATTTTACAGCTGATAGAGTTTGGCATATTGTTTCTGAAAATGAAGACTTAATAGACTACTCAAAAGAGTTATATGAAGATGTTGCTCAAGAAAAAGGCTATGATGTTAAAGCTGGCGATGTAATTCGTGAGCCTGTAGAAGTCGATGGATATGGTCGTATAGCTGCAACTATGGCTAAGCAGATCTTAATGAAAAAAATCAAAAACTTCGAGAAAGAAAAGACAGCAAAAATTTATCAAGAGAAGATTGGCGATATTGTTTATGGTGAAGTTAAAAGAGCTACATATGAAATATTGATTATTGATCTTGGTAACAATGCTGAAGGTATCTTACCTAAGAAAGATCTTATAGCTAGAGAAAGATTCCGTGTGGGCGACAAGATTAGGGCGTGTGTAGAAACTGTTGAGCAGGATGAATTTGGTAAGCCTAATACTGTGATGCTAAGCAGAGCAAGCGATACAATGTTAAAAGCATTATTTAAGTTAGAAGTTCCTGAAGTTGAAGAGGAGCTTATAAATGTAGTAAATGTTGTTCGTGAGCCAGGATTTAGATCTAAAGTTACAGTTAAAAGTAATGATCAAAGAATTGATCCTTGTGGTGCGTGTGTGGGAGTGAGAGGTTCAAGGATTCATTCAATCATGAGTGAACTAAATGGTGAAAAAGTTGATGTTATACTTTGGGATGAAGATACTGTGCAATATGCAATTAATTCTTTATCTCCGGTAGATTCTGAGGATATCTTGGAAGTTAATGTTGATGAAGAGTCAAGCGCTATGGATATCGTTGTTAAACAAGAAAGCCTATCTAAAGCTATTGGTAAAAATGGTGTTAATGTAAGGTTAGCTAGTGCTCTTATTGGTTGGAGAATAAATGTCTTATCAGATACTGAGCAAGAAGAAAAACAAATGTCTATAGTAGAAAAATTTGTTGAAGTTTTAGATATAGATCATGATTTTGCTTTAGTGTTGATAGAAGAAGGTATTGAAACTCTAGAAGATTTAGCTTATTTAGATAGAGATGAGCTTCTAGAAATCGAAGGCTTTGATGAAGATGTTGTTGATGAACTTCAAGAAAGAGCTAAGGCTGCTGTTTTATCAAAAGCTTTAGGAGATGGAGAGCCTGCAGAAGACCTGCTTAATATGCAGGGTATGAGTCAAGAATTAGCAAATCAATTAGCTCAGAACAATATAGTTACTATGGAAAATTTAGCAGAATTATCAGTTGATGAGTTGCTTGATATTGTAGCTATGGATGAGAAACAAGCAACAGATTTAATTATGCAAGCAAGAGCTCCTTGGTTTGAGTAAGAAAGTACGCGTATAATATAGAGTACAAGGGAGAGGGAAATGGCAGATATTACAGTTGGGCAGTTAGCACAACAAACTAACAAAGATGTAGATACATTACTAAAACAACTTAATTCTTTTGGTATATCTAAATCTAATGAAAAAGATACACTTACATCTGATGAGATGAAAACACTTTTAGCAAAAATTAACAGTGTAAAAAGCTCATCAGCTAGAAAAAAAGTAACAACTATGAAGCTTGATGGTAAGCATAAAATAAATGTTTCGGTTAAACGTAAGAGACGTGTTGCTAAAAAGGTCGAAGATGTTAAGCCAGTTGTTTCAGATAATAACGTACAAGTTTCAGAGCAGCCTGTTAAAGATACTCAGTCAGTTGTGAGTGAGGTCAAAAAAGAACAGGCATCAGTTCCTGTAGAGGAGAAAGTTGAAAAAGAAATTGAAGCTGTTGCACAAGAGACTAAAAAGGCAGCTGTAAAAAGCAGTGGTTTTAAGATAACTTCAATGCCTGAAGTCGCTCCAAAACCAAGTAATCAAGATGAAGATGCTTCTAAAACAGAGACTGCTAGTAAACAACCAAAGAAAAAGCCTGCAAAGAAAGCTTTTTCTGACTCAAATACTAGTAACACTAAGTACAAGAGAGAAGAAGAAGAAAAGCGCTCAAAAGCTAAGAAAGCTAGTGGCAAAGGCTTTAAAAAGGCTAATCCTAGACAGCTATCTCAACTTACTGGTGATTTAGATTCATTTGATGAGTTTGGCTCTAGAAAAGGTAAGCTTAAATCTTCAAAGGTTAAGAGACAAGAATTTACAAAGCCTGTTGAAAATACAGTGAAAACTGTCGAAATATATGAAGGAATCACTGTTAGTGATTTGGCACAGAAAATGGCTGTTAAAGGTGCTGAAGTTGTTAAAATTCTGTTTAATATGGGTGTGATGGCGACTATTAACCAGTCATTAGATCAAGATACAGCGATCTTAATAGTTGAAGAAATGGGTAATAAATATACTCTACATAATGAAAACGCTTTAGAAGAAGCTGTTACAACAGTTGATAGAAGTGGTCATGAGCAAATTTCAAGGGCACCAGTAGTTACTATTATGGGTCATGTTGACCATGGTAAGACATCTTTACTTGATTATATTCGTAATGCTAGAGTAGTTGATGGTGAAGCAGGTGGTATAACACAGCATATTGGTGCATATTCTGTAAAAACTAAGAAAGGATCTTTGACATTCTTAGATACTCCAGGGCATGAAGCATTTACGTCTATGCGTGCTAGAGGTGCTAAAAGTACAGATATCGTAATTCTAGTAGTAGCTGCAGATGATGGTGTAATGCCACAAACTGAAGAAGCTATTCAGCATGCTAAAGCTGCGGGAGTGCCGATAGTAGTAGCTGTAAATAAGATAGATAAGCCTGAGGCTGATCCAGACAAAGTAATTGGAGAGTTAGCACAGAGAAACGTTATTCCAGAATCTTGGGGTGGTGATGTAATGTTTGCTAATGTTTCTGCAAAAACAGGCGAAGGTGTACCTGATCTTCTAGATGCTGTATTGTTACAGTCTGAGGTTCTTGAATTAGAAGCTTTCGCTGATGGTAATGCAGAGGGTGTTATAGTTGAGTCTCGTTTAGAAAAAGGCCGTGGCCCAGTTGCAACAGTGCTTATCCAAAATGGTAGACTTAATCAAGGCGACATTATTCTTTGTGGTAAAGAGTATGGTCGTGTAAGAGCTATGTATAATGATCTTGGTGGTCAAATCAATGTAGCTGGCCCCTCTACGCCAGTTGAGATACTTGGTCTTTCAGGTGTTCCAGCAGCTGGTGATGAGATGATTGTTGTTGAAAGTGATAAGAAAGCAAAAGAAGTTGCAACTCAAAGAGCTCAAAAGCAAAAAGAAGCTAAAATTGCTCAAGAGCAAGCTCTTAAACTATCTAACATGTTCAATAACATGGGTAAAGAAGGTGAGCAACAAATTCTTAAGATTATTCTTAAGGGTGACGTTCAGGGTTCTGTAGAAGCTATTAGAGAGTCATTAAATAAACTTTCAACTGAAGAAGTTAAAGTTGATATTATCGCTAGTGGTATCGGTGCAATTACATCGTCAGATGTTACTTTAGCAGTTGCATCAACTGCTGTGATCGTTGGTTTTAATGTTCGTGCTGATGGCGCTGCTAAGAAGCTAGCTGAGAGTGATGGTGTTGAGCTTCGTTACTATAATATTATCTATGATTTAATAGATGATGTTAAAAAAGCGATGACAGGCTTATTATCTCCAGAGATGAAAGAGCAAATTATTGGTATTGCTGAGGTTAGAGAGGTTTATAGATCATCTAAGTTTGGCTCAATTGCTGGATGTATGGTTACTGAAGGAACAGTTAAGAGAACTAATCCTATACGTGTACTAAGAGATAATGTTGTTATTTATGAAGGAAGCCTTGAGTCACTGAAAAGATTCAAAGATGATGCTACAGAAGTCAAAAAAGGTATGGAATGTGGTATCGGTGTGAAAAATTATAATGATGTTCGCGCAGGTGATCAGATAGAAGTATTTGAGGTTATCGAAGTAGCTAAGGAGTTATAGTATTATGGCTGCAGAAGGTAGAGTGCAAAGAGTAGCAAGTGAATTACAGAAAGTAATATCTTTATTGTTACGAACTAAAATAAAAGACCCTAAACTTGCTATGGCAACTATTACAGAAATAGATCTATCTAGAGATTTATCTTATGCAAAAGTTTACTATACATGTCTTGTAGCAGAAGATGGAGAGTATATCGCAAAAGCCTTTGAAAAATCGAAAGGTTTCTTCAGATCATCAATCGCCAAATCTTTAAATCTAAGAATAGTTCCAAATCTTAAGTTTATCTATGATAGTTCATTAGATTACGGTATGGAAATGGAAGATAAGATACAAAAAGCCTTAGATGCAGATTCTAAGATAATCAAGCAAGATGATGAGTCTCTTGAGGAAAATTATAAAGACAGCAACAAAGAAGATAAAGCTGAAAAATTGAGGTAGATTTTCTATGAGCAAGCTTACTGCCATTAGAGGGTTTAATGATATATTGCCTGAGCAAAGCCATAAATGGCAATTTTTAGAATCTAAAATAAAATCCATTCTTAATAGTTATAATTATGATGAAGTTAGACTGCCAATATTAGAAAAGAGTGAACTTTTTCATAGAAGTGTTGGAGAGACATCTGATATAGTTTCAAAAGAGACGTATGATTTCCTTGATAGAAATAAAGATAGTCTGACTTTGCGTCCAGAAGGAACAGCTGGGTGCGTAAGAATGGTCATAGAAAATAGTTTGGCTAATAGAGGACAAACACAAAAACTTTGGTATTGTGGTCCTATGTTTCGCTATGAGCGTCCACAAAAAGGGCGTTATCGTCAGTTTTATCAGCTTGGCGTAGAGGCTTACGGTTTTGAGTCTATTGCGATTGATTTAGAGATTCTTTCTGTGGCGTGGAATTTGTTTAGGAAGTTAGATATTTCAGAATATGTTACATTAGAAATAAATAGCTTAGGATCTAATGCGAATAGACAAGAATATGTTGAAGCACTTTTAAAGTATTTAGAACCTCACCATAATGAGCTAGATGAAGATTCTATTAAAAGATTAGATAAAAATCCTTTAAGAATATTAGATTCGAAAATACCACGGACCCAAGAGATTCTTAAAAATGCTCCAAAGTTGGTCGATTTTATCGACGATGACTTAAAGCAGAGGTTTCAGCAAACTTGTGAATACCTTGATGCCATAGGTGTTAGATATATAGTTAACTATAATCTAGTAAGAGGATTAGATTATTATAGTGGACTAGTTTTTGAATGGACTACTGATAAACTAGGTACTCAAAGTGCTATTTGTGCTGGCGGAAGATATGATAGCTTAATAGAAAATCTTGGTGGGCAAAAAGCAGGCTCTATAGGTTTTGCTATTGGGATGGAACGTCTATTGTTGCTTTTAGAAGAACTTGGTAAGTTACCAACCCCAAAAGATACTTGTGATGTTTTCTTTGTGTTAGATAAAGAACAGTTATACAAATCTTTTGCAATAGTTGAAGGTGTTAGAGCAGCTCTTCCAAATTTAAGAGTTGGTATGGATCTTAAGAGTGGTGGCTTTAAATCACAGTTTAAAAAGGCTGATAAGTCAGGAGCAAAAATTGCTGTAATAATTGGCCATGATGAGCTACAAAATGGAGTTGCTAGTATTAAATATCTTCAACAAGATCATCCTCAAGAACAAGTTTCATTGAGTGGATTGGTAAACTTTTTAGAAAGATAGGCATATGAAATTACATAATATAAAAGGTTATGCTTGGATTGTCGTCATTCTAAGTTCATTTTTGTTGATAGACAAATATATAATGAATGTTTCTCCTAGTTTGATCGCAAATGATTTAATGAGTAGCTTTTCAATAAATGCTACTGAAATGAGTGCGATGGTCTCTTTATTCTTATGGTCTGTAGTATTTTGTCAGTTTTTTATAGCTGGACCAATTGTTGATAGATTGGGCTTTAGGAAGGTCAGTTTCTTTTCTTTAATTTTGTCTGCTGTTGGTTTGTTGCTATTTGTTTTATCAGCAGATATTCATAGTTTTGTTTTAGGATGTGCTTCAAGATTAATGATAGGTATTGGTGCATCTTTTGCGACAGTAGGGTATATAAAGGCCGCAGCTGTGTGGTTTAGTCCGCGTAAATTTGCATTTGTGTGTAGTTTTCTTATGACTGCTGCAATGACTGGGGCACTATTGGGTCAAGTACCCTTGGCATATCTTATAGAGTTGACTGGGTCATGGCATACAGCGTTAGTAAGTTACGCTTGTTTTAGTGTTGTTATGGCACTGCTTTATTTGGCTTTAGTTAGAGACTATAACCCTCATGCATCACATGTTAATGAGAAAACTTCTGATACAGGGACTCTTGCAGGAATAAAGAAAGTTCTCTTAAATAAAAATAACTGGTACCTTACTCTATATACTGGTCTGACATTTACAACGATAGATGTTTTTGGCGGGATATGGGGTAACAATTATTTTAGAGAGTTGTATGGAATAACTTCAAAAGATGCATCTTTTATTGTATCTATGATGTTTTTAGGTCTTGCAATAGGTTCTCCAGTTATAGGAAAGCTTTCCGAAAAATTTGATAATAGAATTGGGATAATGGTTGTATTTCATATTATTGCGACTATTTCATTAGCAACTGTTTTGCAGTTTAAGCTTACTCCGGCTTTTTCTGGAGCTTTGCTGTTTATATTTGGCTTCTGTTTGGGTGTTTATATGCTTGCATTTGCTATAGGAAATAGAATTAATCCAATAGTTGTCGCAGCAACAGTAGCTGCTTTAATAAATACAGGGGAGCCATTGCTAGGAGCCTTATTTGATCCTCTTATTGGGCATATGTTAGATATGACATGGACAGGTCAATATATTGACATACATAATAATATTACTAACGTAGTATCAGAGGGAGCTCATAGATACTTTGGGGTTCAAGCTTATCATAATGCCTTTTTGATATTGGTTTTAAGTATGATTGTGTCATTTTTCTTATTGATCCTGGTTAAAGATAGGGAAGTTAAGTAAATGATGAATCTTAAAGAAATATATTTTGAAAAAGTTAAAAAGCTTAATTTAAAAGCAGATTCTTTGCAAATTGAGGCTGTAGATAATTTACAGAATATAGTTGACCAACTTCTTTCAAAAAAAGCCCCAAAAATTAGACTCTTTACTAAAGCTATTTACCCACCTATTAATGGTCTATACATGTGGGGAGGTGTTGGTAGAGGTAAAACATTTATTATGGACATTTTCTATAATAACTTACCTATAGAGAAGAAAAGGCGCCAACATTTTTCACATTTTATGAAAAATATTCATGCTCAATTAAGAAAATATCAAGGCAAGAAAAATCCAATATCAAAAGTAGCTTATGATATGGCTAAAGAAATGCAAATAATATGCTTTGATGAGTTTTTTGTTGAAGATATTGCTGATGCGATGATATTAGGTAGTGTTTTCACAGAATTATTTAAATTAGGGGTGGTTTTGGTTGCAACCTCTAATATAGAACCTGAAAATTTATACCGTAATGGCTTACAGCGAGAGTTATTCTTACCTGCTATTGATATTTTGCTTGAGCATGTTAATGTTCTAAATTTAGATTCTGGTATAGACTATCGATTTCGACTTCCAACAGATTATATGAACTATTTATACCCATATAATGAGCAAAATAGGAAGAATTTTTTTGACAGGTTTTTTATAAGAAACAAACATTTTGATAAAGATTCTAAGATAGAAGTCTTAGGCAGAACTATCCCAGTGTTACTTTTAAGTCATAGTGATGTTTGCTTTGATTTTAAGGTTATTTGTGGTAATGGTAGAAGTTCACAAGACTATATAGATATTTGTGAGAGGTTTGAGCAAGTATTTATATATAACTTAGTTGGGTTTGATGAATATAATGAGGATATGGCAAGACGCTTTATTGCCATTATAGATGAGCTTTATGATCAAAATAAAAAAGTTGTGATTTTGGCTAACTATGACTTTAAAGATATGTATAAAGGCGAGAGATTAAAATTTGAATTTCAGCGAACGATAAGTCGACTTAATGATATGCAAAATTCAAAATTTGGAGCCTCAGATGAGTAAGGTTCAATTTCTTGAGGTTTCTGAAGATGTTGATAGTCAGCGCATAGATAATTTCTTAATTGGACAGTTTTCAAAACTGCCTAGGTCTTTAATATATCGCTGGATTCGCAAGGGTGAATTGAGAGTAAATAAAAAGAGAGTAAAGCAAACTTATCGAGTCACTGCTGGTGATATTGTGCGTGTGCCTCCATTTAGCCTTGAAGATGATCAAAAGCAAATAAAAGTCTCACAATCACATCTTGATTTTCTTGAGCAGAGAATACTGTATGAAAATGATGATTATATCATTATAGATAAACCATCGGGAATGGCTGTGCATGGAGGTTCTGGAGTCAACTCAGGACTAGTAGAGCGATTAAGACAGTTACGCCCGAAAACTAGGCGTTTAGATCTGGTACATAGATTAGATAAGGAAACTTCTGGCTGTGTTGTCTTGGCCAAAAAACATAGCTCATTGGTATATTTTTTTGACTTATTCAAACAGCGAAAAGTTAATAAGATTTACTATGCTGTAGTTCATGGAAAATGGGATAAAAATATTAAAGATATAGATTTACCCTTAAAAAGAACTGAAACTAAGGATGGTCAAAGGCTAGTTAAAGTTGATAAGAAAGAGGGTAAAAGAGCTCTTACTAGAATTATATCTGTCAAAGATTTAGGTGATTATAGTTTGCTTGAGATTAAGTTAGAAACGGGTAGAACTCACCAGATTAGAGTACATACAAAAACAATGGGTAACCCTATTGTAGCAGATAAGAAATATGGCAACGCAGATAAAGATCAAAAACTAGCTACAAAAGGCATTGATAAATTGTTACTTCATGCTGGCAAGTTAGAGTTTTTTGATGAAAAGCAACAGCAGAAAATATCGGTAGAAGCTAAGTTAGATGATAGATTTAACAAGTTTCTATAGTATTTTAGTCTTTAGTGTCTTTAATCATAAGTAGTATTATCAGTGATGCAATCATACTAACAACAAGTGTTGTGAAAGCAAAGTGGTAAGAGCTTAGGTCAAAATATTTAATGTCAGCTGAGCTTGTATGTTGAGATACTATTTCGCCAGCCTTGTTGATATATTTTCCAGTCCAAGACCAGTCTAAGAAATACCCTATTAATGGATCAAATACTGCTCCTAAAATGGGTTCTCCAGTATTAATAAAAGCAGCAACAGTGGCAGTGATTACAACTGGATTAATACGATTACCTATGGCAAATGAAAGCATGTAGATCCCCAGGCATAAACCAAAAATAAATAATAATATTGCTGATATTGT
Source organism: Francisella uliginis (assembly GCF_001895265.1). Classification (NCBI taxonomy): domain Bacteria; kingdom Pseudomonadati; phylum Pseudomonadota; class Gammaproteobacteria; order Thiotrichales; family Francisellaceae; genus Francisella; species Francisella uliginis. The sequence continues at coordinate 2,044,966 of NZ_CP016796.1, read as the reverse complement.
GGCACTAGTCTTTGCTAGTAATACAAAGCTAAGAGCAATTGTTCCTATTATATGGAAAAATATCATCACACCTTTTCTAGTATTAAAAAGTTCTGATAATTTACCAATGATTGGAGACCCTATGGCCATACCAATAAAGATCATTGAGATTATACTAGCGGCTTCTTCTCTAGAAACATGATAAGCTTCACGAAAGTAAGCATTACCCCAAAAGCCTGCAAAAGCATCAACAGCTGTAAAGCTTAATCCAACATAAAATGTTAAAAGCCAATTATTTTTATTTTTAACCACTTCTTTTAGGGCATCTATAGTTCTTAGTTGATTGCTAGGTGAACTGGCTTCAGGTTGTTTGGGGTTGAAATCGCGAACAACAATATAATATACAACACCCATTAGTAAGCTAGCTACAGAAAATAACAACATCGCCATTTTCCAGTCGCCACAGAGGCTAATTAAGTATGCTAGAGGAGCTTGAGCACAGAGTGCGCCAATCATCGCCGCAGTAGCTAAAAAGCTCGCAGCAAAAGCAAATTTACGTGGTTCAAACCAGACTGAAACCGCTTTTAAATAGGAGATTGTTGCAAAAGAAACTCCTAGGCCTGTTATTATTCTAGCAATATAAGCCATGCTAAGGCTACCTAAATTAGCTGCTACAACAAACAAAATAACCCCTATTGCCGAAATAGTTATTGAGATGGGGCTAATAAGCCTAAAGCCAAATTTGTCAATAATTGGCCCAGCTAGAAAAAGTTGACAAATAATAATTGACCAGAAAAAAGCGGACCCTAAAGCACCTGTCTCTGTAGCGTTTGTGCCAAAGCTTGACATCATATCATCTGTAATAAGGCTAGGAAAAACTTGCATGACATATTTATCAAACAATAAGAAAGAACTTAGCACAATTATTATCCAAGCATACCCGCGTATGTTGTGTATTTTTTGCTCCATAAATCTATTAATGTATTATCAAGATATAAATATAAACTTTAATTTTAAGCTTGAAAGCATACTAATTCAAGATAAAGCTTTTTCTTTTCTAATATAATGATTTTTGTTATGATAAAACATATTTTATTAATTGATGTGTATATTATGTTATCAAACATAAAAATTGATGCTAAAAAATTTGTATTAATCCAAATGGTATTGCTGTTAATTGGCTATATTGTCACACTTTCATTTTTTAATTATATATATGCGAAATCTTTTCTTATGGGGGCTGTGACTATGTTCATAGCTAATTTTGTATTTTTTGGTAGGCTTTTTATCAATAAACAGTTTTCTCCAGGTGTTGAGATTGTTATATTTTACTTAAGTGAATTGCTTAAATTAAGTATTGTTGCTGTGATAACTATCATGTTAGCAATTTATGTGAAACCGAAATTATTTTCTTACATTTCTGGATTAGTTTTGTTACAATTAGTAGTATGTTTTGTGCCTATCTTGTTCAAAAAGACTAGATAGGTTTATTTTTGTGGTTTAAAATAAAGTAATATTAAATTTTATATTGGTGGAAAGTTTAATGGCAAATACAGAGACGGGCTCTCAAGTAGCTACTGAATATGTTCAGCATCATTTGCATCATTGGCAAATAAGCTTAGGAAAAGGTGCATTTTGGCAGCTTAATGTTGATTCGCTTTTAGTCAGCGCAATCTTGGGAGTTGTTTTTATTCTTGCAATGTTTTTGGTAGCAAGAAGAGTTCATTCAGGTGTTCCAGGTAAGTTCCAAAATATGGTTGAAGCTATATGGGAGTGGATGGATGGTCTAGTGGCTGAAAACTACCATCACAAGCGAGACTTTGTAACCCCATTAGCTCTTACAATCTTTGTTTGGGTGGTTTTGATGAATCTTATGGATCTTTTACCTGTTGATCTTTTTGGCTGGATTCTAAGCTTTTTCGCTGGTGGTCATGAACCTTACTTTAGAGTTGTTCCTACGGCAGATCCAAATGTGACATTTGCTATGTCTATAGCTGTATTTTTCTTAGTTATTTTCTATAACCTTAAAGCTAAAGGCTTTGGGTTAGCGAAAGAGATTTTAAGTGCTCCTTTTGGTATTTGGTTATTTCCTTTAAATATATTCTTTAGATTAGTGGATGAGGTTGTTAAGCCAGTTTCTTTATCACTACGTTTGTTTGGTAATATCTTTGCTGGCGAACTAATCTTTATTTTGATAGCATTGTTACCGTGGTGGTTCCAATGGACACTAGGTGGAATATGGGCTATATTCCATATATTGATAGTTTTAATACAAGCTTTTGTATTTATGATGCTAACTGTGGTGTATTTAAATATGGCTCAGGAAGCTCATTAATTTTTAATTAACTTAAAAAATAAATCTTTAAAAAAAACAGGAGAAATAAAAAATGGATATGTCTTTACAAGTATTAGGAAATTTAAACGGTTTGACGGCAATCGCAGTAGCTCTATTGATTTCTTTACCAGCATTAGGAACAGCTATTGGTTTTGGTGTTCTTGGTGGTAAGTATCTTGAAGGTGTTGCGCGTCAGCCTGAGCTTGGTGGGATGTTACTTGGTCGTATGTTTATTGTTGCTGCTTTCGTGGATGCGTTTGCTGCAATTTCAATAGCTATTGGCTTCTTAGTTCTTTATGCAAACCCTCTAGCAATCCCTGGTTTAGCAGAGGCAGCTCAAAAAGTAGTTGGTGCATAAGTAAAATATAAAATCATAAATTTCATTATCTAAAGGATAAGTAGATGGATATTAACATAACCCTAATAGGCCAAATGATAACATTTGCAATCTTTGTTGGTTTTACAATGAAGTTTGTATGGCCCCCACTACGTAAAGCTTTAGACGAGCGTAGAGAGAAGATAGCTGAAGGATTAGCTTCTGCTGATAGGGCATCTAGAGAATTAGAAGTTGCTAAGAGAAAATCAGCTGAAGTTCTACGTGAAGCTAAAGCAAAAGCTACTGAAATAGTGGAAAATGCTTACGTTAGAGCTCATAAGGTTGATGAGCAAGCAAAAGAAGAAGCTATTGCAGCTGCTGATAAAATTAAAAGTATGGCTATGGCTGAGATTGAACAAGAAAAAATTAAAGCTAGAGAAGAGCTTAAACAAGAACTTGTTAGTCTAGCTATGGCTGGAGCTAGTAAAATCATATCAGCAGAAGTTGATCAGAAGGCTAGTCATAAAATTTTAAAAGACTTTGTAGAGAAGGTATAATTTTAATAAGGTAGACACATGGTAAATCTAAGTGTGATTGCTAAACCATATGCAAAAGCTGCATTTGAGTTTGCAGATGAAAATAATCTACTACAAGAATGGTCTAAGTCGCTCAAATTATTTGCTGAGTTAGTTAAGGATAGTTCTGTCAAAGAGATTATATCCAGTCCTGTTTTTTCGCAAATAGAAATTATAAATGAGTTAAAAAATCAACTAGATGAAGGCTTTTTTAATTTTCTTAATTTAATCGCTGAGAATAAAAAATTATTAGTTTTGCCAGAAGTAGCAGAGCAGTTTGAAGCTATTAAAAATATCCAAAGCAATACTAAAACAGCAAATGTTACTTTAGCATATGCTGCTGATGAGGATTTGTTGGCTAGCTTAAAAGAAAGTCTAGAAAAAAGATTTGGCTGTACTATAGATGTTAAAGTGGATGTTGATCCTGCAATAGTTGGTGGAGCGATAGTTAAGGTTGGCGATACAGTTATTGATAGTTCTGTATCTGGTCGTTTAGAAAGTTTAAAAAGTATTTTGTTGTCATAAATTATAGGAAGTGAGCTTATGCAATTAAGTCCATCAGAAATAAGTGGTTTAATAAAACAAAGAATTGAAAAGTTTGATAATGCTATCGAACTTAAGTCAGAAGGAACAATCGTCAGTGTGGCTGATGGTATTGTTACTATATATGGTTTGAATGATGTAACTGCTGGTGAGATGATTAAATTACCAGGAGATGTTTACGGTCTTGCTCTTAACTTAAATACTGACTCTGTTGGAGCAGTTGTATTGGGTGAGTATGATCATATTAAAGAAGGTGATAAAGCATACTGTACAGGTAGAATTCTAGAAGTTCCTGTTGGAGAAGCTTTACTTGGAAGAGTTGTAGATGCTTTAGGTAATCCTATTGATGGTAAAGGTGAAATAGATACTGATCACTCATCTCCAATTGAGAAAATTGCACCAGGTGTAATTTGGAGAAAATCAGTAGATCAGGCTTTACAAACTGGTATTAAATCAATCGACTCAATGGTTCCAATTGGAAGAGGTCAAAGAGAGCTTATCATTGGTGATAGACAGATTGGTAAAACTGCAATTGCAATAGATACTATTATTAACCAGAAAGGAAGTGGTGTTAAGTGTATTTATGTTGCTATTGGTCAGAAAGCTTCATCAATTGCTAACATAGTTAGACAGTTAGAAGAGCATGGAGCTATGGAGCATACTATCATCGTTGCTGCGACTGCTTCAGATTCTGCTGCATTACAATATATTGCGCCATATGCTGGTTGTTCTATGGGTGAGTATTTTAGAGATCGTGGTGAAGATGCTCTTATTATCTATGATGACTTAACTAAGCAAGCTTGGGCATATAGACAGATTTCATTACTATTAAGAAGACCGCCAGGACGTGAAGCATATCCTGGTGATGTTTTCTATCTTCACTCAAGACTTTTAGAAAGAGCTGCTAGAGTAAATGAAGAATATGTTGAAAAGTTTACTGAAGGTAAAGTTAAAGGAAAAACTGGTTCTTTAACTGCATTACCAATTATTGAGACTCAAGCTGGTGATATATCAGCGTTTGTACCTACAAACGTAATTTCTATTACAGATGGCCAGATATTCTTAGAAACAGACCTATTTAACTCTGGTTTAAGACCGGCGATAAACCCAGGTAACTCTGTATCTCGTGTAGGTGGTGCAGCACAGACTAAAATCATCAAGAAACTAGGTGGTGGTATACGTTTGGCTCTAGCTCAGTTTAGAGAGTTAGAAGCATTTTCACAGTTTGCTTCTGATTTGGATGAAGCTACAAGAGCTCAGTTAAGCAGAGGTCAAAGAGTAACTGAACTTCTAAAACAGAAGCAGTTTTCAACACTATCTATCGCTTTAATGGCATTATCATTATATGCTGTTGATAATGGTTATTTAGATAGTTTAGAAGTTTCAGAGGTTATACCTTTTGAAGCAGCTTTACATGCTTTAGCTGAAGATAAGTATGCAGATGTAATCGCAGATATTAACCAAACTGGTAAATATGATGCAGAAACTGCAGATAAATTAAAAACTATTGTAGAAGATTGCAAAGCAAATCAAGCTTGGTAGGGGTATAGACTATGTCTAATGCTAGAGAAATAAAATCCAAAGTAGCCAGTGTTAAAAATACCCAAAAAATCACAGGTGCTATGGAACTAGTAGCTGCAAGTAAGATGAGAGGTGCTATTGTTAAGATGAATAACGTGCGCCCTTATGTTGAAAGTGCAAATACGATTATAAAAAATGTCACTGCTGCTAGTATTGATTATCCTAACCCTTATCTATTTGATAGAGAAGCAAAAAGAGTAGGTTATATCATTGCATCAACAGATAGAGGTCTATGTGGCGGCTTAAATATTAATCTTTTCAAACATGTTTTAAAAGATATTAAAAAACATCTTGATAATAGAGTAGAAGTTGATGTTTGTGTTGTTGGCTCAAAAGCTGAGACTTTCTTTACAAAATTAAAAGATGTAAATATTGTAGCAACAGCACATTATAATGATAAAGATCTTGATGGTAGTGTAAGAGCTATAGGTGGCGCTGTTAAGGTAATGCTAGATAAGTTTACAAATGGTGAGATTGATAGACTTTATATGAGTAGTAACGAGTTTGTAAGTACTATTAAGCAGAAGCCAAGATTACAGACATTGCTACCAATTCAAGATATCTTCTCAGAAGAAGAGATGAAAGCTAACAAAGAACAAGCATCTAAAGGCCACTGGGATTATATCTATGAAAGAGATATAGAAGAAGTTCTAAATGCTCTTTGTATTAGGTATATTGAAGCTCAGGTTCGAGGAGCTATATTAGAGAATGCGGCATGTGAGCAAGCTGCTCGTATGATGGCAATGAAAAATGCAACTGACAATGCTAGTGATATTATTGATCAGTTGAAACTAGATTATAATAAAGTAAGACAAGCTATGATTACACAAGAGCTTGCAGAAATTTGTTCAGGTGCGGCAGCAGTTTAGGAGAGGTAAATGAGTACAGGTAAAATTATTCAGGTAATTGGTGCTGTTATCGATGTGGAATTTTCTCGAGATAACACTCCAAAAGTATATGATGCTTTAAATGTAGAAGAGACTGGTCTAGTACTAGAAGTACAACAACAGATTGGTGATGGTGTAGTTCGTACTATTGCTATGGGATCAAGTGATGGTCTTAGACGTGGTATGGAAGTTAAAAATACTAATGCTCCTATTTCTGTTCCAGTTGGACAAGGTACTTTAGGACGTATTATGAATGTTTTAGGTGAGCCTATAGATGAGGCAGGGCCTATTGAATATACTGAGACAAGATCTATACATCAAGCCCCTCCAGCATATGATGAGCTAGCACTGAGCACAGAAATCTTAGAAACAGGTATCAAAGTAGTTGACCTTATTTGTCCATTCGCTAAGGGTGGTAAAGTAGGTTTGTTCGGAGGTGCAGGTGTTGGTAAGACTGTAACAATGATGGAGCTTATCAATAACATTGCTAAAGAACATAGTGGTTATTCAGTATTTGCAGGTGTTGGTGAAAGAACACGTGAAGGTAATGACTTTTATTATGAGATGAAAGATTCTAATGTATTAGATAAAGTATCTCTAGTGTATGGCCAGATGAATGAGCCACCTGGAAATAGATTAAGAGTAGCTCTAAGTGGTCTGACGATCGCTGAAGGTTTCCGTGATGAGAAACGTGATGTATTAATGTTTATTGATAACATTTATCGTTATACTTTAGCAGGTACAGAGGTTTCAGCTCTTTTAGGTCGTATGCCTTCTGCAGTAGGTTATCAACCAACTCTAGCAGCTGAAATGGGCGCGTTACAGGAGAGAATTACGTCTACTAAGACTGGTTCAATTACTTCGGTTCAGGCAGTATATGTTCCAGCGGATGACTTAACAGATCCATCTCCTGCGACAACATTCTCTCACTTAGATGCGACAATTGTATTATCGCGTCAAATCGCTGAACTAGGTATCTATCCTGCAGTTGACCCTCTAGATTCCACATCTAGACAGCTAGATCCATTAGTTGTTGGTCAAGAGCATTATGAAACAGCTCGTGCAGTGCAAAAAGTACTACAAAGATACAAAGAATTAAAAGATATTATTGCGATTCTAGGTATGGATGAATTATCTGATGAAGATAAGAAGACTGTAGATAGAGCGCGTAAGATCCAGAGATTCTTATCGCAACCATTCCATGTTGCTGAAGTCTTTACTGGAAATCCAGGTAAGTTTGTATCATTAAAAGATACTGTTGCTAGCTTTAAAGCTATTGTTAATGGTGAATATGATCATTTACCAGAGCAAGCTTTCTATATGGTTGGTTCTATACAAGAAGCGATTGAGAAAGCAAAAACTCTATAAGTAGGGTAAAAATATGACAAAAAATTATCTAAAAGTTGATGTTGTAAGTCCTTTAGGATCAGTTTTTAAAGGTGAAGCTGATATAGTTAGCTTACGTGGAACTGCTGGTGAGATGGGTATCGCTTATGGTCATACTGAGCTACTATCAACTATGCCTGCTGGTGTTGTTAATATCAGAAAGGATGAGCATACAGATGTGTTATATGTGTCTGGTGGGATTCTAGAAGTTACTCCAACTCGTGTAACTATTATGGTTGATGATATGGAAAGGGCAGAGAATCTTAATCAAGCAGAAGCTGAAAAAGCGAAAGCTCGTGCACAAGAAGCTCTTAGTAATCCTGATGCATCTAAGCTTGATATAGAGGCAGCAAATAAGAGATTGAAAGAAGCCGATGCACGCCTTAAAGCTCTTAATTCTTCTAAAGGTTTATATTATTCTAAAGATAGTTAATCTCAATCATATATACTTCTAACTTTTTAGTTCTTACAAATACTTTCTTAAATTTTTTAACCTAGCTAAATATATCTCAAAGTTGTATAAAGAATTATATAAAGATATAATCAATTTTACGCTATATTCTAGTTTTGAAAAATGCAGCTTAAGAAAAATGTCTATAAAATAATATTTTTATCTTTTATATTTTTTAACTTTCTTTTTGCCGAAGAGATAAATAATTCTAGTACAAAACAATTGAGTTCTAAAAATTCTATAAGTGATAATCACAATAATTTAGGAGCCCCTTTGCCAGATAAAATGATTGCTGGTTCTTTAGATATCCGTACTCCTAGTTCAATGAAAAGAGTAGATATAAAACAAGCGAAAAAAGATGGCTATAATGTTATAGTTTTGGCTTTTGGGGAAGTTCATGGGAATAATATAAATTTTTATTCTTCTAGTAAATCAACTAAAAATCTAGAGCATATTGTTGTTAAGAAGATTAGGCAAGCTAAAGAAATGCATATGAAAGTATTAATAGCAGTTGGAGGTCTTCCGAATACTTTTCATCCTGGCATAAAAGAAGGTCAAAAAGATCCTATGATTTTGGGAAGAGCAATGCCTGATAAGCAGATAAATAAGTTAGCTGAGAATATAGTTGCTTTTCTTAATAAATATAATATTGATGGTATAGTTTATAGCTTTAAAAAACACACCTCTTCTGACCTTATAGATAAACTTTCTACTAAATTAAAAAAGATAGATCCTAATGTAATAATTTCTGCAGCTCCTGATGTAAAAGATTATCAATTAGTAACAACAGGTACAAACAATGATTATGATAAAACTATACAAGATGGTAATATCGATTACATTATGTTGGTAGAGTTTAATACCTATCCTGAAAATGATCCAAACTTTATTTATGATAGTTATGCAAAAATAATTAAAAAAGCCAAGATACCTTTAAAAACTAAAATATCTATTGTTGAACCAACAACAGCAGTGGCTGGTGGTGTTGATACTATATATCATCCTTATGGGAGTTCAACAAAACCGCTTACTACTCAGCAAGCGATTAAATTAATCCTTCCGCAGCTTGAAAAGTTAAGATTTAAACCTAGGTTTGCAGGTGTTGCAGGTTGGTCATTAAATATTGACTATGCTAGTGATTTATATGGCAGTTATGAACACACTCCTGGGGCTTTTGCAAAGGATCTTAGAAGTTGTATTTACAAAAATATTTGTGCTCCTATGCAGAATAAAATGCATGGGCCAGTTATTGCCAGTTTTTTACCTCTTTGGGGTAAAAATAGCTCATATAATATTTTTGGTAAACAAATAACTTCTAAGCCTATAGATCTTCAGATACCAAAAGAAAAAGAGTATTGTGATCAATATCCTGGTGTTTGTAAGAATAATGTAATAATAGCAGCATACTTAACCTATAGTAATAGTCAGGGTTTCAAGTTATCTTTTAGTCAGGAGAATGGCAGTTCAAAGAAAATATATACACCAGAACAGTTGAAAGCTTTTGTCAAATATATGACTGCCAAAAATAAACATGTATTAATTTCTTACGGGGGTGAAAGATCTCATATAGACTGGAAAACGGTTGATTTTAGTTCTGTTGAAAATATAGTGCAAGATTATGGTTTTAATGGTATAAATTTTAATTTAATTGGTACAGAGATTCCAAAAAATCAAAAAATGGCAGCTTTGGCAGCTAAGAAGATAAAAGAATTATCTAACTCTCTAAAACAAAAAGTACCAAATTTTTGGTTAACGTTTTCCCCTGAATGGGTTTATATAGTTGCTCCAGTAGCGAAGAACAATAAAGACAGTATTTTTGTCAATCATGGTTATATTGATCTTCTCAAAAACATTGGGATTGATAATATAAATTATATATTTTTGAATACTTACGCTGAGAAAGTAGCAGATGGAATCCTTGGTTTTGATAAAGATAAAGATGGTAATTATTTAAAAATTACACCACTAGATGGATATGACAGGTTCTTAGCTTCATTAGCTTGGTCTTTAACAACAAAGAGTGGCTACAAGGCAAATTTGTCAAAATATAGTAAAATTGATCAGCCTATTAATATTCCTGCTGATAAATTAGTATTTGTGATTCCTGCTACAAAAGGAGCTGTTCATGGTGGGATGACATATATACTAACAAAACAGAATATTGATAATGCTATTTCTTTAATGAAAGAGCATGATGCATCCTTTGCAGGTTTTGCTATTTGGAGTATGGATTTTGATTCAATGAGCATTGCAAAAGGTCAAATTGCTGGTGGCTATACTCATGAGTCATGGGCTACAGTGGATGCTATAACAAATATTCAATTACCGAAAATCTATCATAAGACAATCATGGAAAAGAAGAGTGTACCGAAGGCTTCTTTATTAAGAAAAAGTAAACAGCAAAAAAGTATTAATACAGGAGTTATTAATTACCCTAAAAATATAGGTATGTATAATGAAAACACAGTAGTTAGCTATCAAGGCAAAAAATATAAATGTAATTCTAAGTTAGATGTTACGTTATGTAATGATAAAAGATATATTCCTGATGGTTCTTTAGGACATCTTGCTTGGCACAAATTGTATGATAGTCGTAAGAAGAAACAAATTACAAAGAAAAAGGAAGAATTAATTAATAAAATCTTTGAGTATCCTAATAACATTGGTAATTATAAGTCTGGTCAGGTTGTGAAAGTTGGTAGTAGAGAATATAAATGCTTGATAGGTAAACAAAAAGAATGTAATGATTTAGTATATTCTCCTAATGGTAAAAAAGGATATATTGCTTGGAGTATTATAAGTAAAACTTTAATTCAGTCTGATGATAATAGCTCTGTTGGACAGACTGTACCAAAAGGGGCTGACTTTATATATCCAAATGGAATAAAGTATTATAAGGGCGGTACGATTGTTGCAGCTAATGATCAACTTTATAGATGTAAAATGGGTCCAGAATCAAGTTTATGTGCTCAGAAGGTTTATAGTCCATTAGGTCAATATGCAGATGATGCTTGGATAAAATTAGAAAATTCTTGATTAACTTAAATAAGTTAATTTATATAAAGTTTATTTAACTGTGTCTATTAGCTCTTGAAGTTCGCCAGAATCTTTCATTTCCATAATTATATCACAGCCACCAACTAGCTCGCCATTAACCCAAAGTTGTGGGAATGTCGGCCAGTCAGCATATTTTGGTAAAATAGCTCTAATATCTGGATTTTCTAAGATATTTACAAAAGCAAATGGCTTACCGCATGATCTTACAGCTGTTGCAGCATGAGCTGAGAAGCCACACTGAGGTAAGTTAGGAGAACCTTTCATATATAAGATAATATCATTTTCTTTTATTTGCTTTTCGATTCGATCTACAACTTTTTGCTCTTCAGGTGTATACATTGTAAAGTTTCCTTTTGTTTATTAGCTAAGTAAGTTTAGAAATTTAGTTTAAAAGATGATAGCATATTATATTAAATTGGTATAGTATCAAAATGTTACAAATATTTAAAAAAAGTAAGTAAAAGGAGTAATAAAATGAAGTTTGAATTACCTAATCTACCTTATGCTAAAGATGCGCTAGAGCCTGTGATTTCAAAAGAAACTATAGAATATCATTATGGTAAACATCACCAAACATATGTTACAAACCTAAATAACCTAATAGAAGGAACAGAGCATTCAGGTAAAAACTTAGAACAAATAATCAAAACATCTTCAGGTGGTTTATTTAATAATGCAGCTCAAGTTTATAACCATACGTTTTATTGGAATTGCTTCTCTCCAAATAAAACTGAGCCATCTAGTCAGTTAAAAGCAGCTATCGTAGAGACTTTTGGTTCTTTTGATAAGTTTAAGGAAGAGTTCTCTAAAACTGCAGTAACTACGTTTGGTTCTGGTTGGGCTTGGCTAGTTAAGGATTCAAAAGGTAAGTTAGAGATCGTTAGCACAAGTAACGCAGGTTGTCCTTTAACTGATAACAAGCATCCTTTACTAACTTTTGATGTTTGGGAGCATGCTTATTATATTGATTACCGTAATGCTAGACCTAAGCATGTTGAGGCTTTATGGGATATAGTTAACTGGGAATTTGTATCTGAGCAATTTGCAAAATAAGATCCTATGTTCAAAGGTAAATTATCTCTAATTTCTTTCATTGCCGGAGTGTTATTAATATTCTTTGCAATGTTGATAGTAATACTATTTCCGAGTCTTAAAATTACTAAAACTACAATGAATGTAGTTTTGTTGGTTCTTCTTGCTCCTTGGGCTGTTTTTATCGTATCGATATTATTTGGTAGTAAAAAATAAAAATTAATTTATCTAAGATTAGCCATTAACTTTATTTTCTCTTTAAATAAGTAAATAATAATAGAAACTACAATTCCTACTATAAAGCTAAATATAAATAGTCCCTCCCAACGATAAAGGCTTTGGATATATCCAGCAAGAGGGCCTACTAGTACTCTTCCTAGCGAATCAATAGAGCTTAAGATTGCAAATTGAGTAGCTGAGAATTTCACATTAACAAGACTCATTATCATAGCAACCAATATGGCTGTTCCCATAGCGCCACAGAAGTATTCTACGGCTACTGAAGATACCATTAGATAGTAGTTCTTACCAACTATAGCTAGTAAAGCATAAGTTAAATTTGCACAAGCCATAATAATGCTAAAATATAGAAAGCTCTTATAAACCCCTATTTTTTTCGCGATTAATCCTCCCACAACTAGCCCAGCTAGGGAAGGAAGTAGTGCAAAAGCCTTATATGCTACAGCAATTGTAGTTTTATCAAAACCTAAGTCAACAAAGAAAAGAGAGTTTAACGAGAATGCAATAGCATCAGCTAGTTTGTAGGCGATAATAATAAGAATTATAATAAAAGCTGTATAAAATCCTTGTCGTGTAAAGAATTCAATAAAGGGAAATATAAATGCATCTTTAAAGCTTTTAGGAGTGTCTTGGTATTGGCTTTCTTTTAGTATAAGTGTGTAAAGTGGACATATTATAAAGAATGGTATTATCATTAGCCATGCCAAGTTCCAGTTATTGTTTAGTTTCTCTACGATGATTAAGATAATTGATCCTGTCACAAGCATACCTATACGATATCCCATTACAGCGACAGCATTTCCCAGTGCTCTTTCTGACTCTGTTAGAATTTCTGTTTGGTATGCATTTATGGCAATATCTTGAGTAGCTGAGGTAAAGCATATTAAAAAACCAATAAAAGCTATTATAAAAGGAGAATTTGCAGGAGAAAATCTACTCATAGCGGCTATTAGCAAGACTAGTATAATCTGTGTTAGAAGAATCCAGCCTTTTCGACGCCCAAATTTGGGTATTCTTATTTTGTCTAAGAAAGGAGCCCATAAGTATTTGAATGTATATGGCACAGCAATAAGCGTTAGAAAGCCAATATCTTTAGTTTCTATACCGTTGTCTTTATACCAAAGAAATAAAGATGATGCTGTAAGCATCAAAGGAAAGCCTGATGCATAACCTAGAATAAGCATGCTAAACATTTTAGCTTGCTTAAAAGGAGCTGTTAACTTTTGTGTTAGAGTCGGTTTATTAGTCATTTGAATTCATATTAGCTTATAGACAAACTAGTAGAAGCCTAATTTAAATTAAAGAAGAAGTAAAGATTTTCATTGTACCTAAGTAGATAAAAGATTTGTAAATTAGGTTATTTATTTGATACTAATCTAACTTCATATTTGTTAAATCCAGCATTTTTTATAGTAAAAGTTGCTGGAATAACTGATCCATTACTTAATTTAGCTTTTATCTCACAAGTTCGTAAGCCGTCTTCCATGCTAATCTCTTTCGATCTTAAGATGCTGATATTGGTATCAATACCGAAGAGTTTTTTCTCTACTTTTATAAGAATATTCTGCATGGTTTCTTTTGTTTTGCTATCTTGACAAGAGGCGACAGAAAAAAATCCAGGTAGTAGTCCAATACTAAATATTATAATAACTATAGCTATAGAGCTTATACTTTCAAAGAGTTTCTTACGCTTTGGATTAAATTTGGCTAGTAATTTTCTTTGTAGGTAAAAGGCTATGAGAAACATAGCCATAAAGAAAAGAGTATTCATATATTAAAGTTAATTTGGCTTAGAATTCTCTACTAGTTTCACCAGTATATAACTGTCTAGGACGACCAATTTTTTGTGCTGGATCATTAACCATTTCAATCCATTGAGATATCCATCCAGATGTTCTAGCAAGAGCAAAGATTGCTGTGAACATATCTTCAGGGATACCCATAGCTTTTAAGATAATACCTGAGTAGAAATCTACATTAGGGAAGAGCTTTCTTTGGATGAAGAACTCATCTTGTAATGCGATCTCTTCTAATTTCTTAGCAACTGTAAGAAGAGGATTGTCACTATTACCAAGCTTAGCTAAGATCTCTTCACAGTTTTTCTTCATAGCTGTAGCTCTAGGGTCTGTATTTTTATATACTCTGTGACCGAAGCCCATTAGTCTAAATGGATCATCTTTATCTTTAGCTTTAGCGATATATTTATCGATATTATCAATGCTGCCTATTTTAGATAACATCTTAAGAACTGCTTCATTAGCTCCACCGTGAGCAGGTCCCCATAGAGCTGTAATACCTGCAATAATAGCAGCATATGGAGATGTTCCTGTTGAGCCTGATAATCTTACAGTAGATGTGGAAGCGTTTTGCTCATGGTCTGCATGAAGCATAAAGATTGTATCCATTGCTTTTACGTGTAGCTCATCTGGTTTATAGTTTTCATCATCAGCAAACATCATATAAATAAAGTTTTCTGCATAACCATATTCAGGCTTAGGATCAAGTAGTTTTTTACCTTGATTATGTCTGTAAGCCATAGCTGCAATTGTAGCAATTTTAGCAACGATGTTTTTAGCAACTTCTTCTTGAGTTTCTTTTTGACCGTCTTTGATGTGTTCTGCTGCTAAAACGTTAACACCAGCGATTAATCCTGACATAGGGTGAGTATGTTTTGGCATTGCTGATATCGCAGCTTTAACATGCTCACATACAGTCATTTTAGAAATAATCTCTTTTCTAAAACCTTCTCTTTGTTCGTCAGAAGGAAGCTTGCCGTATATCAATGCATAACAAAGAGTTCTATAGTTTGATTTTTCAGTCCATTCTTCGATAGGATAGCCTCTATGAAGAAGTACACCTTTGCCTCCATCAATATATGTTATGGTTGATTCACATGCAGCAGTTGACATGAATCCAGGATCATAAGTAAAAACGCCATGTTTTACTAGTGATGAAACATCTATGCAGTCATTACCCAGGCTAGGAGAGTGTACTGGTAATTCTATATCAATGTTTTTTTCTGCATATTTAAGAGTTGCGTATTTGCTCATTAAAATTGGCCTCCAAATAAAAGAGTTGATCAAAAAAACCTCATGCAAATTGTGTTTGCAATATAAAAAGATACCTTGAAATTAAAATAATAAATAATACACATGGTATCACCACAAATGAAAATAATAAGCTAAAGATCGCTCTTTTGCAAATAAAAATAAGTATATATATTACTTAGTGATAATTATAAATATAATTTACTGCTTTTATTGGCGGATAAAATTAAAGTCAAAACTTTGCTTAAATGTTTGAATTTGATTCTACAAAAATATATTATTAATGTGTTGTATAACATTGGTTTGAGTCTGATTTATTTATATATAAAAAATTGCTTCGGAGGGACATCGAGCGTGAAAAAAATTACCAACATTGACCTAATGTCAATAAAATCGTATAACTTCCCTGTTACTGCGATAAGTTCTATACTGCATCGTATATCAGGGGTGATTCTAATAATTGCTATACCATTAGCTGTTGTGGGGATGAATTATTCTCTTGCAGGGCCAAGTGGTTATGAAAATACTGTGGCAGTCTTAACAAAAAGCTGGGTTAGTATATTTTTCTGGCTGTTTTTGTCTGCAATAACTTACCATGTATATGCTGGTATTAGACATATGATCATGGATATTGGTTTTGGTGAAAGCATGAAAGTTGCTAAGCTTACATCTTTAATTGTGATTGTTTTAGGTGTTATATCGGCTATTTTATGGGGGTGTTACTTATGGCTGTAATTTCATTAACTTCTTCAGGTATTAAGGACTTTTTTGTCCAAAGAGTTACAGCTGTAATAATTGCTGTTTATTTTGCATATCTTTTAATTGAAGCATTGTGTTTGTCTCATTCAGGTAGTTTAAACTATGATAGCTGGAGAGGGCTATTTATGGATGGGATGTTCTTTAGGGTTGCTACACTTATTGCTTATCTGGCGATGTTTTTTCATGCTTGGGTAGGAATATGGATTATTTGTGGTGATTACATTAAGTGTGCTTGGGCTTCAGCTCTAGTTATGCTGAGTTTTGTATTAGTTTATGTATTCTGCTTTTTTTGGTTATTCGCAGTTTTATTTTTCTATTAAGAGGTTGTTTTTATGAGTATAGCTACGCAAGAATTTGATGCTATTGTTATTGGTGCTGGTGGAGCAGGCCTAAGAGCAGCATTTCAATTATCCCAATCTGGGTTTAAAACTGCTGTTGTTTCTAAAGTTTTTCCTACAAGGTCGCATACTGTTGCAGCTCAAGGTGGTATTGCAGCAGCTTTAGGTAATATTAAGTTTGACGATGATCTTCCTTCAGATGATTGGAAGTGGCATATGTATGATACAGTAAAAGGCTCTGACTATATTGGAGATCAAGATGCTATTGAGTATATGTGCGAGCATGCGCCACAGTCTATTATAGAGTTAGAGCATATGGGTATGCCTTTCTCACGTTTAGAAGATGGTAAAATATATCAACGTGCTTTTGGTGGTATGTCAAGAAATTTTGATCCTGGCAATCAGGCAAAAAGAACATGTGCTGCTTCAGATAGAACTGGCCATGCATTACTACATACACTTTATCAAGGTAACCTAGCACATAAGACTAATTTTTATACTGAATGGTTTGCTGTTGACTTAGTCAAGGCAGATGATGGTAGTGTGTCAGGTGTTATTGCTTTATGTATAGAAACTGGTGAAACAGTATTCTTAAAATCAAAACTGACTATATTGGCAACTGGTGGAGCTGGACGTATTTATGAGTCTAGTACTAATGCTTATATCAATACTGGTGATGGTATGGGATTAGCTTTAAGAGCAAATATTCCTCTTCAAGATATGGAGTTTTGGCAATTCCACCCTACAGGTATTGCAGGAGCAGGTGTTTTAGTTACAGAAGGTTGCCGCGGCGAAGGTGGTATTCTGCGTAATAAAGATGGCGAAAGATTCATGGAGCGTTATGCACCTAATGCTAAAGATCTTGCTTGTCGTGATGTTGTATCAAGAGCATCACAGCAAGAGATAATGGAAGGTCGTGGTGATACATTTAGTGGCTCAAAATGTGTATGGTTGGATTTAACGCATCTTGGTGAAGATGTGATTGATGAAAGGTTGCCTACAGTTAGAGAGCTTGCTAGAACATTTGCAGGTGTTGATCCTGTAGAGAAACCAATCCCAGTTGTGCCAACATGTCACTATCAAATGGGTGGTATTCCTACTAATAAGCATGGTCAAGTTATCACACAAGAAAATGGTAAAGATAAAGTTATTGGTGGATTATATGCAGTTGGTGAATGTGCATCAGTATCTGTCCATGGTGCTAATAGATTAGGTAGTAACTCTTTACTTGATTTGGTTGTGTTTGGTAGAGCAGCTGGTATGCATGCTGAACAAAGCTTAAAAGAAGGCATGGCTCTAAAAGAAACTTCCCAGGAGAATATTGAAAAAGCAACAGCTAGAATCAAGAAGTGGGATTCTTCTGAAGAAAGAGGTTGTAAAGAAAAAATCTCTGAGCTTAGAAAAGAACTTCAGCAAGTAATGCAACAGTACTTCTCAGTATTTAGGCAAGAAAGCACAATGAAAGAAGGCTTAGATAAGTTATATGCCCTAAGAGACAGGTTAGAAAATGCTGTCCTAGAAGATAACTCAAGAGTATTTAACATGATGAGAATCGAAGCGTTAGAGCTTGATAACTTAATGTTAACAGCAGTGGCTACAGCAAAACTTGCTCTAGAGAGAACAGAGTCAAGAGGAGCGCACTCAAGAGTAGACTTCCCTGATAGAGATGATGAAAATTGGATGAAGCATACATTATACTTCTTGGATGATGATAAAACATCTTCACGTGGTGTGAATATGTCTCCAACTAAAGTTAAAGCTTTCCAACCAGCAGAACGTAAGTACTAATTATAAGGATTTAATATAATGGACGTAAGATTTAAAATTTATAGATATAATCCAGAAGTTGACAAAAAACCTTATTACGATGAATATACTGTTTCAGTAGAAAATGAAGGAGTTAAAGTTTTAACAGCTCTTGAGCTAATCAAAGAGCAAGATCCTACTTTAGCAATGAGAAGATCTTGTCGTGAAGGTGTTTGTGGTTCTGACGGTATGAACATCAATGGTAAAAACCGTTTAGCATGTATTACTTCTATTGGTGAATTAAGACAACCTATCAAAGTAAATCCACTACCTGGCCTACCAGTTGTTAGAGATTTGATTGTTGATATGAAGCAATTCTACAAGAACTATGAAAAAGTTAAGCCTTATCTAATCAATGATGATGAGCCGCCTGTTAAGGAAAGGTTACAGTCACCTGAAGATAGAGCTAAACTAGATGGTCTGTATGAGTGTATTTTATGTGCTTGTTGTACGACGTCTTGTCCATCTTTCTGGTGGAATCCGGATAAATTTATAGGTCCATCTGGACTTTTACAGGCTTATAGGTTTATAGCGGACTCTAGAGATACGGCTACTGAAGAAAGACTTGATGACTTAAAAGACCCATTCAGTTTATTTAGATGTAGAACTATTATGAACTGTGTTTCAGTTTGTCCAAAAGGTTTAAACCCAACAGAAGCGATTGGTAAAATAAGATCTGCATTATTAAAAAAGAATGTGTAAAAAATTAAAACCTGTATTTAGGTATTTATATGGAAAAAAAACAATCAGAATTTAGTCAATGGCTAGATACCACCCAGTTCTTTGGTGGTAACCTAGAATATCTTGAATCAATATATGATGATTATATTTCGGGCAACTATGATGGGATAGATCCTAAATGGTTGTCCTTTTTTGATTCTGTAGCTACAGCAACAGATACTGTACATAGAGATTTAGTCGATGAGTTTAAAAGCTTAGCTAAACATAAAACTGGTAGTACTATTGTTGTTGGTGAAAATGATATAACTTTAAAAGCGAAATCTTTGATTAAATCATATAGATCTCATGGCTATAAATCAGCAAATATAGATCCACTAGGTCTTACAAGATTTGAAAGAGATGCGGGTCTTGAATTATCAGCGCATGGTTTGTCTAGTAATGATTTGACTGAGGAAGTTAATTTAGGAGATTTTACTAACAATAAATCAATGCCTCTAAGTCAGGTTATTGAAAAAGCAAAATCTATCTACGAGTCAAGCGTTGGTTATGAATATAGATATATCGGCAGTAAGGAAGAAAAGCTTTGGCTACAAGATAAAATAGAAAAATCATCACCTACTAGTAATGATGAAAAAAAATGGATCTTACAACAGCTAGTTGCAGCGGAAGGCTTGGAAAAATATCTTGCTCTTAGATATGTCGGGCAGAAAAGATTTGGCCTAGAAGGTGGAGAATCTCTTATTCCATCATTGCAACATATTATAGAAAAGTCAGTTGCTAAGCATGAAACACGTTTTGTACAGTTAGGTATGGCACATAGGGGCCGCCTAAATGTTCTTGTAAATATTTTAGGTAAAAATCCTAAAGAATTATTTGAAGAGTTTGAAGGTAAGCAAAGTGAGAAAACTCTATCAGGTGATGTAAAATATCACATGGGATATTCTAACTATAGAAGTATAGATGGTAAAGAGGCAAAGATCGCTTTAGCATTTAATCCATCTCATCTTGAGGTTGTTGATCCTGTTGTTGAAGGTGCAGCTAAAGCTATCCAAGATAAGCTTGAAGGAAATGTGCATAATAAAGTTCTACCTATACTAATTCATGGTGACTCAGCTTTTTGTGGACAAGGTATTGTAATGGAAACATTTGGTTTTTCACTTACTGATGCTTATGGAACTGGTGGTACTGTACATCTTGTTGTTAATAACCAAGTAGGTTTCACAACAAGTAGTAAATTTGGTGTTAATAGAAGTAGTAATTACTCTACTGATATTGCTAAGATGGTTGATGCTCCTATTTTCCATGTTAATGGAGATGATCCAGAGGCTGTTGTTAGGGTTGCTGATATTGCTTTAGAATATCGCATGAAATTCAATAAAGATGTTGTTATTGATTTGGTTTGTTATCGTAGGAATGGTCATAATGAAACAGATGAACCTTCAGGTACTCAGCCAGCAATGTATGAAGTTATTAAAAAGCTTCCAACGACTCTAAAACAGTATGGTGAAAATCTTGTAAAACAAGGTGTTACTGATACGGATGTTATCACTAAACTTACAGCGAACTATCGTAGCAAGTTAGATGAAGGTAAAGTTACTGTTGATATTCTTGATAGAAGTGCCATTAAAGATAAATTAAAAGTTTGTGATTGGTTACCTTATGTAGGTAAACAAGAGACTGAATATGATTATAAGCCAATAGCGAAACAAACTCTTAAAGAGCTTGCACTTAAAATGAGTGATATTCCTGAAGAAGTTAAAGCTCAAATGCAGGTCAAAAAAGCTATAGCGGATAGAGTTAAAATGGCAAATGAAGAGCTTCCACTTAACTGGGGCTTTGCAGAATCTTTGGCATATGCGACAATACTTGATCAGGGATATCCGGTAAGAATTTCTGGTGAAGATAGTGGTAGAGGTACTTTCTCACATCGCCATGCTGTAGTTAAAAATATGGATACTAAGTCA
Organism: Francisella uliginis; assembly: GCF_001895265.1. Taxonomy (NCBI): domain Bacteria; kingdom Pseudomonadati; phylum Pseudomonadota; class Gammaproteobacteria; order Thiotrichales; family Francisellaceae; genus Francisella; species Francisella uliginis. The sequence continues at coordinate 2,023,989 of NZ_CP016796.1, read as the reverse complement.
GCATTAAAAGAATATGTTCCGTTAGAGCATATTAATGAAAAAGCTAGATTTGATGTTATAGACTCAACTCTTTCAGAATATGGAGTTCTAGGTTTTGAATATGGTTATAGCTGTTATAGTCCAGACTCTTTAGTAATTTGGGAAGCCCAGTTTGGTGATTTTGTAAACACTGCTCAGGTTGTAATAGATCAATTCCTTGTTGCAGCTGAAGAGAAATGGGGAATATTATCTGGCTTAACATTGTTTTTACCTCATGGACAAGAAGGCGCTGGTGCGGAGCACTCATCTGCAAGATTAGAGAGATTTTTAAGCTCATGTGCTAATAAAAATATGCAAGTTTGTACGCCAACAACTCCTGCACAAATTTATCACTTATTAAGACGTCAAGTTATCAGACCTCTTAGAAAGCCTTTGATAGTAATGACGCCTAAGAGTTTATTGAGAAACCCTATGGCAGTTTCATCATTAGATGAACTTTCTAATGGTAAGTTTGAGCCAATAATTGATGATGTAAATGCTAAAGAAGATAAGGTTAAAAAGTTAATATTATGTAATGGTAAAGTTTATTATGATCTTATGGCTAAAAAACAAGATAAATATGAAGATGTTGCAGTCGTAAGAATAGAAGAACTTTATCCAATTGCACATGAGGAACTTGCACAAATTTTCAATAAATATAGCAAAGCCAAAGATGTAATATGGTTGCAAGAGGAGCCACAAAATAAAGGGGCTTGGTATCATATAAGACACTTTGTAGAAAAATTAGTTCATGATGACCAAAGATTAAGATGTGTTGCGAGACACAGATCTTCAGCACCTGCGGTAGGTTACCATGCTTTATATGTTAAGCAACAAGAAGAAATTATAAATAGAGCTTTAGAAATATAATAATAAATTATTACTAGGAGTAAAAAATGGTTGAATTAAAAGTACCTATGTTCCCAGAGTCAGTAGCAGATGGCACATTAGCTCAATGGAATAAAGCTGAGGGTGACTTTGTAAATGAGGGTGATATCGTAGCAGAAATAGAAACTGATAAAGTTGTATTAGAAGTCCCAGCGACTGCTAGTGGTGTGCTAAAAGGTATTAAAAAACAAGAAGGCGATACTGTTCTTTCTGAAGAAGCTTTAGCAGATATTGATACTGATGCTTCTTCATCTCAAGAAACTAAAGGGGACGATGCCCCTCAAGCAGAAGCGCCTGCCCAACAAGCTGCAACAGGTGCTGAAATGGATGTTAAAGCTCCAGTTTTCCCTGAGTCTGTGGCAGATGGCACAATCTCTGAATGGCATAAGAATGAAGGTGATGCTGTTTCAGAAGGTGATATCATAGCAGAAATAGAAACTGATAAAGTTGTATTAGAAGTTCCTGCTACATCAAATGGAACTTTAACAAAGATATTAAAACCAGCAGGTGAGACTGTTCTTTCAGCAGGAATGATAGCTAAGATTACAGAAGGTGCTGTAGCTCCATCTCAAGCAGCTGAATCTAATGAACAGCAAGCACCAGCTTCAGGTGATAATGATCCACATTTAGTACCATCTGCACGCAAAGCATTTAATGCTAGTGGTTTAGATTCTGCTGCAGATATACAAGGTACAGGCAAAAAAGGGCGCATTACATCTGATGATGTTAAAAAAGCTGCGACAGCTCCAAATAATGCTGGGCAATCTGCTCCAGCTACGCAACAAGGCCCTAGATTTGAAAAACGAGTTAAGATGACTCGTTTACGTCAAACTATCGCAAATAGACTAGTACAAGTTCAGCATACAAATGCTATCTTAACTACTTTTAATGAAGTGGATATGACAGCGGTTATGGAACTTAGAAAGAAATATAAAGATGTATTTATTAAAGAGCATGATACTAAGCTTGGCTTTATGTCCTTCTTTATCAAAGCTGCAACAGAAGCTCTTAAAAAATTCCCTGATGTTAATGCTTCTATTGATGGTGATGAGATTGTTTATCATAACTACTTTGATATTGGTATCGCGGTTGGTACAGACAGAGGATTAGTAGTGCCTGTTTTAAGAGATACAGATAACAAATCTTTAGCTGAACTAGAAAATGATGTACTTGATAAAGCAATCAAAGGTCGTGATGGTAAATTAGGTTTAGAAGATATGCAAGGTGGTACGTTTACTATTACAAATGGTGGTACATACGGATCTATGCTATCTACTCCAATTATTAACTCGCCACAAAGTGCTATCCTAGGCATGCATAATATCGTTGAACGTCCTATGGTTGTAAATGGTGAGATTAAAATACGTCCAATCATGTATCTAGCATTATCTTATGATCATAGAATTATTGATGGTGGTACTTCTGTGAGATTCTTGAAAATGATCAAAGAATTGTTAGAAGATCCAAATAGAATTCTTCTTCAAGTTTAATTTTTCTTTTTTAACTTTTTCTAAAAGGTATTTTTCTATGAGTTTAGATTTTATAAAAGATAAGATTGTTGCTGTGCCTGATTTTCCTAAGCCGGGCATTATGTTTAGAGATATAACTCCCTTATTGGCAGATCCAAATGGTTTAAAGCTAACAGCTCAAGCTATGGCGGATGATTTGAAAAAAAAAGGAGTTAAACCGACGGTAATCGCAGGTACAGAAAGTAGAGGATTCATCTTTGGTGTTGCACTTGCTGAAGTGCTTGGATTGGGTTTTGTGCCTGTTAGAAAACCTGGTAAGCTTCCTAGAGAAACTCATAAAATAAGCTATGAGTTGGAATATGGTAGTGATAGTTTAGAAGTACATAAAGATGCATTTGTAGCAGGAGACAAGGTTCTCGTGGTTGATGATTTATTAGCTACTGGTGGAACTGCAAAAGCAACAACTAAGCTTATAGAAAAGACACAAGCAGAAGTGGCAGCTCTTATCTTTGTTATGGAGCTTGATGGCTTGGGTGGTAGAGAAGCTCTAGAAGGTTATAATGTTTCAGCATTATTAAAATTTTAAGAGGTGAGTTATGGCAAAGTACTTTGGTACAGATGGAATCAGAGGTGAAGTTGGTAATTCAACTATCACGGCTGAGTTTATGCAAAAACTAGGCAATGCTGTTGGCTCTTTAATTAATGATAAAGACTATCCAAAGTTTGTTGTTATAGGTCAAGATACACGTAGTTCAGGTAGGCTCCTTAAATTTGCTTTAGTTTCAGGATTAAATGCTGCTGGTATTGATGTGATCGATTTAGGAGTTGTTCCAACACCAGTTGTAGCATTTATGACAGTTAGACATAAAGCTACTGCGGGATTCGTAATTACTGCATCGCATAATAAGTTTACTGATAATGGTGTTAAGCTGTTTTCATCCGATGGTTTTAAACTTGATGATGCCTTAGAAGAAGAAGTTGAGGTTAAGATAGATAGTGATTTTATTTATCAACCTGAATATAAGTTTGGTAGTTATAAAGTTCTAGAAAACTCAACTGATGAGTATATGTCAGAGATGTATGAGCGTTTTGGAAGTTTAGTAAAATACAAAGGTAAAGTAGTTGTTGATTGTGCTAATGGCGCGGCATCATATAACTTTGAAGCTTTACTTGACAAATTTGGTGTTGATTATGTTTCAATTGCATCTAATCCAGATGGTGTAAATATTAACGTTGATTGTGGTGCTACTTGTATAGATAACATCAAGAAAGCTGTTAGAGAACATAAGGCTGATTTAGGTATTTCTCTAGATGGAGATGCAGATAGAATAATCATAGTTGATGAGAATGCTCAAGAGATTGATGGCGATGGAATTTTAAATATTCTCGCTCAACATAGTGATATCTGTGGAGGGACTGATGGTATAGTCGGTACTCAGATGACAAATATGAGTTATGAAAATCACTATAAAGCGAACAGTATTCCGTTTATTCGTTCTAAAGTTGGTGATAGATATGTCCTTGAAGATCTAAAAAAATATGGCTATAAAATTGGTGGAGAGTCATCAGGCCATGTTATTAATTTAAATTTTGGTACTACTGGGGATGGGTTATTTACTGCTATACAGCTATTAGCAATTTTCTCACAAACAGATAAACCAGTTTCTAAGTTTAAGTTACAAGGCGAGCTTATGCAACAAACTTTGATTAATGTGCCTTTGACAAAAAAAGTTTCAGCACAAGACTTAGAAAAAATGGCAGATGATGTTAAAGAGGTAGAACAAAGATTAGCTAGTAGAGGTAGGGTTTTATTAAGGCCTTCTGGAACTGAGCCTGTATTAAGGGTTATGGTTGAGGCTGATGATGAAGCTTTAGCTTTAAAAGAAGCAGAATATTTAGTAGAACAAGTAAAACAAAAGTTGGTGTAGATATGCAAAAATTAATTATGGGAAACTGGAAAATGAATGGTAATTCTGCAAGCATAAAAGAGCTTTGCAGTGGTATCTCTCAAGTGAACTATGATAGCTCAAAAGTTGGTGTAGCTGTTTTTCCATCAAGTGTATATATTAAAGAAGTGATTTCTCAACTACCAGAGAATATAGGCGTAGGATTACAAAATATTACTTTTTATGATGATGGTGCTTACACGGGTGAGCTTTCTGCTGATATGCTGCATGATGTTGGTTGCGATTATTTATTAATAGGACACTCTGAAAGAAGATCTTTATTTGGCGAGTCAGATCAAGATGTTTTCAAAAAGCTTGAGAAAGTTGTAGATACATCTGTGACCCCAGTAGTTTGTATTGGTGAATCTTTAGAAGACAGAGAAGGTGGCAGACTAGAGCAAGTCTTAGCAACTCAGTTAGAGCTAGTTTTAAGTAAGCTTTCTATCGAGCAATTAGCAAAAGTTGTTGTTGCTTATGAGCCTGTTTGGGCTATAGGAACAGGGGTTGTAGCATCTTTAGAACAGGTACAAGAGACACATCAATTTATCCGTTCATTAGTTGCTAAAGTAGATGAAAATCTTGCTAAAAATATGAAAATAGTGTATGGTGGTAGCCTAAAAGCTGGAAATGCTAAAGATATATTAAGTCTCCCTGATGTTGATGGAGGTTTAATTGGTGGAGCATCTCTTAAAGCTTCTGAGTTTAACGAAATAATAAATCAAGCAAATAAAATATGTACGGAATAATTTTAACTATAGATATTATCGCAGCTATTGCAATTGTTGTATTAGTTTTATTACAACAAGGTAAAGGTGCTAATATGGGCGTATCTTTTGGTGGAGGAGCTTCAAATACAGTCTTTGGAAGTAAGGGCGCAGCTTCTTTCTTATTTAAAATGACAGTGTTTTTTACAGCATTATTTTTTGTATGCTGTCTTAGCTTAGGATACTTAGGCAAAAGTTCTAATTCACCAGTTGCTGCTAGTGGTAGTGCTACTAGCTCTGAAAAGTCTATAGCGAGTCAATATGATCAATATCAGCAAGAAGTTTCTAAAGCATCAGGAACTAAGCAGGAAACTACTCCAAAAAAATAATTCCAGAAATTGATCTTTTGCACTGGTGGTGGAATTGGTAGACACGCCATCTTGAGGGGGTGGTGTCCGTAGGACGTGTGGGTTCAAGTCCCACTCAGTGCACCAAATATAATTTCTAATAAGTTTTAATAAGTATTAAAAACCCTTTAAAATCAATGCTTTCAGCTAGTTTTATGGTTTTATCTAGTCCCAACTCATATCAACAAAGCCCTTGTTAAAGTGTATCCTAGACTGTATCCTAGTTATATCTGATAGGCTAAAAAATCAAAACTGGGATACACTTAGATGGCTAAAAACCTTACGGCAAGCAAGTTACAGAGTTTGAAAGCAACTGGTAAAGACTATAGATTAAATGATGGTAACGGCTTATATATCAAAGTTAGTAAAGTTGGTAGTAAATCATGGCAATTTAGATATAAAGGTAAATGGCTAGGTATTGGAAGCTATCCCGCAATAAGTTTAAAACAGGCTAGAGATGAGGCTTTTAAATATAATCAAATGCTTTCTAGTGGAAAAGACCCTAAGCTAGAAAAAGAGAGAACAGAGCATATAAATGAGGGTATTTTTGAAGTAGTCGTAAAGAATGCTTTAGAGTCAAAGCACCCAAGTAAACCAAGTGGTTGGAAAAATGAGGGTGTATATAAAAGAAACGTGTCTATATGTGATAGGTTTTTGTTACCAAGTTTGAAGACATATAATATAAATGAAATAGTACCAAGACAATTAGCAAAGATATTAGAGAAAGAAACCCCAGCTAATCAAAAGAAAATAAAAACAATCTTAAACTTAATCTTTGGTTATGCAGTAGGTAAAGGCATAGCTAATTTTAATATTGTTAGAGATATTCAAATAGATACAGTTAAAACAGATGGTTATCAGTTTATAAATCCTATAGAAGACAAATATAATTTTAGTCAATTACTAAATGATATTGATAACTACAAAGGACAATATAATACAAAGATGGCTTTAAAGCTTGCCGTATTAATAGGTTTTAGACCAAGTAATATTGTAGAAATGAAGTGGGAAGACATACAGGAAGCTAAAATAAATAGTAAAAAAGTACCTTTTGTATTTATATCGGCTGATAGTATGAAAATGAGCAGAGATTTTAGGCAACCATTAAGTAAACAAGCTATAGAGATAATAGAGCAAATGAGAGCTTATAATGGTGGTTGTGAATACGTTTTTTATTCTACAAGCTCAAAGAGTAGGCATATATCTATAGAAAGCTTATCTAAGGCTTTAAGAGATACTTTAGGTTACAATGGTAAAGATAAGCCAAAACAGGATACACACGGCTTTAGAAAGTCAGTAAGGACTTATATTAGTAGCATTAGAAGTAAATATAACTGGTGTAGTGATAGTATCAGAATGGTATTAAGCCATAGTAAAGAAAATGCTATAGATAATATCTATGATAAAAATGATTTTCTATTAGAGCGTAGCCAAATGCTACAGCTATGGGCTGATTATGTAGATGATGTAAAAGCTAATAGTAATGTTATTAGTATGGAAGTAAGTTAGATTTTAAAGGTTAGCATTGTCTAGGGTAGCTCCCGAAAGAATACAGCCCAAGTATTTTGGCAATGCTTAATATTTTGGGGATACTTTGGGGGTATTGGTTTGAATAATGTAAAGTTAAGATTTTTACTATCAAAAAAATATTTGAATATAAAAGATATAAGAGAAGTTTTATTATTACATGATATAGATTTAGATATTGAGCAAATTATAGATTGGTTAGAGCAAAACCAAGAAATTTATTGTGATATTAATTGTTTTTTGTTAATGCTTAAAGAAACTGGTGGCGATATATCTGAAATATCTAAAGAGTTTATAGGGGTTGAACAGCCTATACAGAATATTAAAGGTTATGATATTAGCTTATTAATTAAGCAAACTTTAGCAATAGAAACGCAATCAGAATCAGAAACAGAGTGCAACTATCCACCAATGTTTAAAGAGATAATTTTAAGTGATGAAAAGGAGAAGTATAGCCAGTTTGAAAGTATAAAGTCTTTGCTTATTGGATCTATTTATACAAAATCTAGTTTTATCGAAGAATATTTAAATAACTTACAAGACCACCAACGAAAGCCAGCTACTAATCAAGATGATAACTATAGATACAGTGAAGCTTTGAAGCCATATTTAGATACAAATCACCCTAATTATTCTAGTAGATTAGCTATATGTATAGATGTATGGAATTACTTATTTTTAGATGATAACTATGATAAAAATGTTAGTATCAAAGAGAATCTTAAAAGATGGAATAAAAAGACTAATCAACAATTAGAAATATCAGATAATCTATTAAATGCTATGCAGTCTATCCTAAACTTTGATAATAGATTAGATAGAACGGGTAAATTACTTAAAGGTTATACCCCAAAAATACAAAAAAATTAAAATTTATATCCCCTATTAAAATATCTATATATTTCAATATATACAACTACTAATATCCTATTAAAACCCTAATCCCCCATTTAATCCCCCATTTCTAATGGTAATTTTCAAACTCAAAAAAGACCTTATTATTTATAGCAAGTTAACTAAAACCACTCAAAAAAAAAGAGGTTTTAAACGGTGCTAATCTTAATTGTCGACAATTATTAACAAATACCCTAGCTAGGTTAAAAGACAATAAATATAAGGAAAAAAATGAATAATAAAATTTTAAGATTAAAACAAGTAGTAGAAATGACAGGAACATCAAAAACGACTATTTATAGATGGATAAATGCTGGTACATTCCCAAAACCAATCAATCTAAGCCATGTTAGTGTAGGTTGGTTGGAAGCTGATATAAACGATTGGATACAATCCAAAGTAGAAGCTAGGGGGTAAGTAATGAATATCACTAAATTTAATGATTTTGTATCAGATATAGGATACTCATTACCTAATAGCTTTAATTATAGCATAGGTTTAAATGAGCTAGTTAGATTTAAAGATACGAATAAAAATAAAGATAATAAAGATTTATGGATAAAAAATATTGATAATAATATCTTTGTCTTTGTCTTTGTCTTTGGCGATTGGAAAACAGGCGAGAAGTATACTTATATAGATAATGACAATCAGTATAACTACCATGAGAAAAAGCAAAATAGTTATAAATTGCAGCAACTAAAACAAGCTGAATTACAAGAAAAGAAAATGCTAGCAAGTAAGTTGGAAAGTTACTATTTATCTTTAGCAAATGCAGATGATAACCACCCTTATTTAGTTGCAAAGAGAATAAAAAACCATGAAGCTATCAAACAGGATAATGATAAATTAATTATCCCATGTATTGGAATAGATGCACCTTTTAGGGGGAAGCTACAGAGTATACAAACAATATTACCTAATGGTTTTAAGCAATTCTATAAAGGTGCTAATGCTAGTAGTAGTTATCTACCATTAAACAATCCTAAAGATATAGATTGTTTTGTATTTGTAGAGGGCTTAGCAACTGGTTTAAGTATATTAAATAGGCTTAATTCTATTTCTACAAAAGGAAGCTTATATAACCAAGAGGTTAATAATGATATTTGTATAATAGTTTGTTTTAACTGTAATGGATTAAAACCTATTATTAGTTATTTCTATGGCTTATATCCTAGATCAGAGTTTTATATATTTGCTGATAATGATTTAAGCGGTGTAGGTATTCAAAAATCCAAAGAGGTTGCTGCAATAGTCCCCAATATAAATATCAATCCCCCACCGCTAACAGATGAGCAAAAACAAAGCGGTTTATCTGATTGGAACGATTATTTAGAATCTAGGAGGGTTATATAATGAATGTTTTAAAATATGCAAGTGATATAGCAGAGCCTAAGCCTTTAGCATTACCAATCGATAGAAAAGAACTACCAAAGTTTAATACTGATTGTTTACCAAAAGTTATAGCTGATTATGTAGATAATTTAGCAAATGCAATGCAACAGCCAAAGCAATATATAGCTACTTCATGTTTAGTTAGTATCGCTGGTTTACTAGGTAATAAAGTTTGTTTAGATGTTGATGATAGAAAAGCCTATCCTATTCTTTGGGGTATGCTGATTGGTGATAGTGGAACTGGTAAGACCCCTAGCATTAATGAACCTATGCAACCAATAAAAGAAATAGATAAACAGCTTTTAGATGATTATTTAAAAGACTATGCTGATTATCAAACATCACTAGAGTTATACGATATTGAGCTGAAGACATTAAAGGCTAATCTCAAAGATTGTAAAGATGAGCAAAAGCAGAGTATTAAAGAAGAAATAGAAGCCTTTAAGAAGCTAAAACCAATAAAACCATATTCTAGGGAAATATGTATTAATACAGCCACTAAAGAAGCTTTACTAAGTCAATTAGCAGATGACAGCCCTAACGGTTTAATATTAGAAATTGATGAACTTATGGACTTTATACAATCAATTATTAAAAGTGAAAAGATAGAAGACCATAAACTATATGTAGAAGCTTATAATAATGGAAACTTTAAAAGTAAAACTATATCTAGGGGAACTCAATATATAGATAATGTAACAATATCTATAATTGGCGGGGTACAAACTCAAAGGCTGATAGAGTTTACCAATAAATATAATGGTAGTGGCTTATTAGCAAGGTTTCAATTAATCCCTATTGCTGAAAAACAGCAAAGAATATATAAAGATACTAAATTAGATTTTGGGATAAAAAGTAAGTATATAAATTTACTTAATAAGCTAAAGAATATCCCGCAGAGGTTTAATATAGTTGATAATGAAAAAGTCAAAGCAGAGCCTAAAAAGTACAGTTATACAAGTGAAGCCAAGAGCCTATATATTGAGTGGTTTAATAATACTGAAAAAGTAAAAAATGAGAGTGGACAGAGTGATTTAATGATTGAGTATCTAGGTAAAGCTACTAATACTTTTCATGCTTTGGCTTTGATATATCACTTAGCAGATAACCAAGATAGCGACCATATAAGCAAAGAAGTAGTACAAAAGGTTATAACTACCTTAGATTATTTCTATGATTGTGCAGATTATTTATATGGTTATAATTTCAATAAATCGTTAGATTTAGCTAAAAAGATTGTTAATATCAAAACTAAGCTAAAAAAGAAAAATGGTTTTAGTATTGGCGATATTACTAGAAGTAAAAATAGCTTTAGAGATTTAGACAAAGAGCTAGTACAAGAGGCTTTAGATATATTAGAGCAATACCACCATATAAAGAAAACTGATAAACAAGGAATTAAATATACTAAATATGATTGGTTATAATATCTTTTTTCTAATTCTCTAACACAACCAACACAATTAACACAATCACCTTAGAAGCCTTTTAAAATAAGGCTTTGCGATGTATTAGACCTTTAACACACAAAATCATAAAAATAACACAAACTAAATTAAATAAATGCAGATTTGCATTATGCTTTATATACACTAATATAAAAGTGACCACTCAAACCCTTGTTATCTAAGCTTTGTAAGTATAAAGTGACCGTTTCTACAGTAAAAATCAGCACGTTAATTAATAAAAAGTGAAAGGTTAAAGCCTTGTTATATAAGCTTTATAGCTATAAAGTGAATAGTACTAAAATAAAAAATCAGCATTAAAAGAATTAGTAAAAATTTAGTATTAAAAGTGAACAGTAAAAAAGCAACACTAAAAAAGTTTATCCAAGCTTTTATATAAGCAAGTTTTAGCAATAATATAAAATAAAAAACAACAGTAAAATATATCTGATTAGTCCGAAATATGTCCGATACCAAAATAGGATATTAGTTTTTAAAAGTTGTGTTAAATATGCTTTTTTATGTGTTAGTAAGTCAATCATCTAAAAGCTATATATATCAATACTTCTAGCTATGATGTGTTAATTGTGTTGGTTGTGTTAGAGATAAATAAGGTGATAATATATACATAAGACTTATGTTTATGAGATTAATTAGTCTTTTTCACAGATTCCAAATTAAAGTTACTGTCATATATACATTTATTACTACTAACATGTTTAATAGTAACACCGAAAGGATTTTTTACTTTATAGGTATATATATATATAAATGTATTTTTTCCTGCCCATCCTTCAAATCTATTATCTCTACCGTAAACTATCTCAAAGCTATCTTCTACTATCGCTTTACTTTTATCTCTTTTTTCCACAAATCTTATACACGCCCATTTACTATCATCATATTTTTTATACAATTGATAATATTTTTTATATTCGGGATTATTTTTTCTAATTCCTGTTAGCTTTTTATATATTTCAGAAATAGCTCCATATTGAAAAGGTTTAAGTTTCTTTAGGGATTCTAATAAATATTTTTCTTGCTTTTTGATAGCTTTATTTTTGTTTATCTCATCTAATTCAAATCTAGTGACCTGTATTACTTTTCCATCTTCTTGTTTATAATTTACCTTTTGATTTCCTCTTATATAGCCAATAATTGTAATTACAATTAAAAATATAACGAGTATTGTGGCAAATTTTTTATAGTTAATGTTAAATATTTTTATTTTTCCTCCATGCTTTTGAAATTTCATCATACCCATAGGAGTCACTCCATCTTTAATAAGATCTTTTCTGAAGAAGACCATGTTCTTAAATTGTTTTGTACTCCCACAATTAGGGCATTTATCACAACTTAATGAAATTTCTTTTCCACAATCTGCACAGTTTACTAGTTTCATATTTTTTATAACCTTTTGCTTGAGCAAATAAATTAATACTATAATATCTTATGATATACAGTTTAAATTATATTTAAAGTTATGAATAATTTAACGACTAAACAATTATCTTTTATAGAGCATTACCTAGAAACTAATAATGCTACTGAGAGTTATAGAAAATCCTATAATTGTGAAAATATGAAATATAGCACAATATCAAACAATGCTTATAAGTTACTTAAAAATAACGATATAGCAACGAGAATTAAAGAATATTATCAAGAAATAGAAAGTAGTATAGTATGGAATAAATCACAAATGATATTAAAATTAAAAGATATTGCTTATAGTAATAATAGTACTAATAACGAAAAAATAAATGCAATTAAACAGGCTAGTACTATGATAGGTTTAGATAAAATACAGGTTGATAATATTTCTAGTGATAATTCTATGAATACAAAAGTTTTAACTCTTGATGATTTTTATAAAGATGTTGCAAACAAATAGCATAAACTTATTTTATTAGTTTTATTAAAAAATAGGGGTACTTTGCTTAAAGTGTATCCTAAACTGTATCCAAGAACCATAAAGATAATTTAATTTGTAGGCAAATAAAGGCTTTTATAGAATAATTCGCATCCCACTCAGCACCAAAAAAAGTATTCTTTAGAAAAAACTATATTATTTTTTTAATTTTATAACTAATATATAACTATGCTTTATTATAAAGTTAAAAATCTAAGATGAAAGATATTATTAGAGAAGTAGTTGATAAAAATGTTATAGAAGGGACAAGATATTTTATATCCTTAGTAGAATTAGGTTCATATACTGCTGTTAAGAATTTTTATTCTGTTGAGATTAATACTGTTAGAAGTAAGTTAGAGCTTTTAGAAAACTATTTGGGTGTTAAGCTGACTCAACCAAATAGTAATAAGATAGAGATAACAAAAGATGGTATGAAATATTATTCATCTTGTCATAGATTATACACAGATTTAGAGCATAGTATTTTAAGTGCGAAATATAAAGGGATAGATACTTTAGATTATATACGTGTTTATGGTACTAGATTTTTTATAAATTATTTATTACAAAATTTACCTGAGCTTGAACAAAGTAAAAAGTATACATTTTCTTTTGATAGCTATTTGTTATATCATACGCATACTTATTTTCATCATCTAAATAATTATGATATAGCAATTATAACAGCAAGAGATCTAGAAAAAATTGATCAAGATCGTTGGTTGATATGTGCAAGTGTTGACTCAGCTAGTTTGCCATCTAAACTTTATGCTGGAGAAGAGTTAATTAAAGAATATGATCTTGATAATGAGCCTAGAAATATACTTAAAGTTCCTTTTATATTTAGGAGAGACCGTTTAGAAGATCAAAGTTTAGATTTTAAGTTTGATGATGATGATAGTAATTTTTTAATTAAGAATATTAAGTATATTGTTGAAGATGATGCTCAAAAGCTGAAACTTATACAGAATAATTTAGGTGTAGGTGTTCTTGCGGATAACTATGATCAAATTTCAAAATTACCTTCTGTCAGAAAAATAAAAGGTATTTCTGCTAAAACTTTTTACGATAGACAAACTATTATTGTCTCAAAGTATTTAAAAGATAGAACGAAAATAATGAAGTTTTTAAAGGATCAAGTTGATAAGTATATAAGTTTGGTTTTAAGAGGAGAAATGTAATATCTATAAGACATTTTTCTATATGTTAATCTATGGAATTGATTTTTAAGATTTCAGATGTTACGCTCAAGTTATTAAATTTGCATAAAATAAAGAGTTAATATGAAGAGGATAGTTTTAAGTTTATTGGGTACTTTCTTATCAATGCCTATATTATTATCAACAGCTATAGCTGATGATATTCCACCAACAACAGCTGTGCCAATAAGTAAGGTTGTTGCTAATATATATTCTCAGGGATATGATGGAATTAATAAAATAAAGTATGATGATGGTGTTTATAAAGCAAAAGTCATTAATAAAGATGGTCAAGAGCAGAATTTATATATAGATCCAACAACAGGAGCTGTACCAGCCCAGAAATCTAAAGTAAAAGAAATAAATATGAGCCAAGCAATAAAAGCTGTACCTAAAGATAGATGTAAAACAATTACAGAAGTTAAAAATTCTAGAGGAGCTTTTAAAGTAGAGTGCTTAGACTCTAATAATCAAGAAGTTAATGTAGTTATTGATGCGATAAGCGGCAAAGTTTCTCAAGTCAGATATGATGATTAAATAAAAAGATTAATACAATCATTTAAGAATAAATATCCCTTCTGTGTTGGTTTGACGTGGTTATCTATAATTTCAAATAAGCCTTTATTTAAACCAACTTCTAGTTTCTCTTTAATAGTCTCTCTAGATAAAAATGTTTGTTTTTCAAATATATCTAAAGAGAAGCCATTTTTTAGTCTGAGTGTATTTAGCATAAACTCATAGATTAGCTCATGCTTTGTAACGATAGTAGAATCTTTTACAAAGTTTTTTGCCTGTGTGTATATCTTTGGATGTTTATGTTTCCAAGATCTTTTTATTTCTCGTGTTTTAAGATTTGTAACTTTGCTATGAGCTCCGGCACCGATACCAATATAGTCACCAAACATCCAGTAAGTAGAGTTATGTTTTGATTGTAGGTTGTTTTTTGCATATGCAGAAATTTCATATTGTTTATATCCAGCACTATCAAGAAGTTCTTTACCTGTTATTTCAATATTTTCTAAAGTTTCTTCATCTGGTAATTTTGGAGGTCTTGCTGCAAAGAGGGTGTTTGGTTCGATAGTTAGCTGATACCATGAAATATGTGTTGGTTGCATAGTTATGGCTTCTGAAATGTCAAAGATTCCGTCATCAAAGCTTTGATTTGGTAGACCATGCATAATATCTATATTAAAGTTTGAGATTTTTGATTCTTTTATTTCTTCGATAGTATTATAAACATTCTCAGTATTATGGATTCTGCCTAGAATTTTAAGCTTTTCATCTAGGAAGCTTTGGACGCCCAGTGATATTCTATTTATGCCAATATCTTGATAGCTTGAGATAGAACCTCTTTCTACTGTTCCAGGATTCATTTCTAAAGTTATTTCACAGTTACTACTAAGACTAGCATTTTTGTTGATATGCTCTAAGACTTTTCCAAGATACTCGGGTTTAAATAAAGAAGGTGTCCCACCGCCTACAAAGATACTAATTACCTCTCGACCTTGTAGATCATCAATATGACTATCAAAATCTGCAATAAGCTGTTTATAATATTGCTCTGATAAGTATAAATCATCTTTTATAGCATGTGAGTTAAAGTCACAATATGGACATTTGCGCACACACCAAGGAAAGTGAATATATATTGCTATTTGTTTATCTATTTCAAACATTATTATGCCTTAAAGATTAAGAATTTACTTACGATGAATGTGTAGATAGCAACTAGCCCCATAGTTATAAATAGAGCTAATAAATATTGTATTTTTAGAAGATGTAGGAGTATATAGTAAATGAATTCATTTAAGCATAAACCAATCATAACATTTATGAAAAATTGTGATGCAGCTTTTTTATGAGATTGTGTAGTCGTTGAGAACGTCAGAAACCTATGACCAAAATAACTAACATTAAAGGCAATTAAAAAAGCAAAGAAGTTAGCTACTAAAGGCCTAAAGATCTCCAACTCTACAAGAATCCATACGATAACGAAGTTTGTTATTGAGGCTAAAATGCCGACAAGAAGAAAGAAGGAAAGTTGTTTTTTTATCATTGCTTATGGAGTTTTATGTTTATTGTTTATATTATAACTATTAGTAATGATTTTATAAGAGAAAGTTGGAATGCAAATAATAAAATATCAATTAGGGGTTGTAGAAAAATTACCTTCATCAGCTAAATATATGATGTTCAATCTTAAAAAGGATGTAGATATAAACTTTGGTTTAAAAGTTTTGCAAAGATTTGTTGATGGTAAACGTGTCGTGGCAGGATTTGGTAATGATCTTTTGAAAATGTTTGATATACCTAAAGATGAAGATTATCAAAGAGTTAGGTTTAATAGTGAAAGAATGTCAGATGATGATGGATATGATTTAGTATTGTGGTTGCGCAATGATGATAGAGGTGAGTTGTTTCATAATGCTATAGATATTAGAAAAGCCCTTGGTGATTATTTTGATTTTGAGAAATCTATTTCAAGTTATACATATCATGGTAAATATGATCTTTCAGGTTTTGAAGATGGGATAGAAAATCCAAAAGGTGAAGAGGAAGTGCCAGCGGCTATAGCAACGAATGGCGATTTAGAAGGATCAAGCTTTTGGGTGCTTCAACAATGGCTACATGACTTTGACTGGTTAAACAGTGTTAGTCAAACACAGAAAGAAGAATGTATTGGCCGGTCACTAGATGATTCACATCAGTTCAAGGATTTAAAAGATTTTGCCCATGTAAAAAGGTCTGCAAAAGAAAATTTTGAACCAGAAGCATTACTTCTAAGAAAGTCGATGCCTTGGTCAGATGATAGCTTAAATGGAGGGTTTATGTTTTCGGCATTTGCTCCTTCATTTAGATCTTTTAATTTACAGATGGGAAATATGCTTGGTGGGAGCGATGGTATAGTTGATGGAGTATTTAAATTCTCTAAAATTATTAAAACTAACTATTTATGGTGTCCATCTTTTAAAAAGGGCAGATTAGATTTATCTTTATTTAAAAATTGATTAAGGAAAAGAAATGCAAAGAAAAGTATTTAAATGCTTATTGGTAATATTAATAGCAATTGGTTTAGTGGCTTGTGGTGAAAGCAAGAAAGAAACAAGTCAAAGTGTTACTTTTGCAGGCGATTATGCTAAGTCAGGATTTAAGCTAGGAGAGTATGTGTCGCAGCAAGGAGCTTTAAGCTTATCCGCGACCGAAGCAAAAATAACTTGTCCAGATGGATATGTTATTCCTTCTACTGTAAAGTTACCTAGCTTTCGCTCTAAACTGCCTCAAGCTACTTGCGATAGAAAAGGAGGTTGTCAAGCAGTTATGATACTACTTATGAATCCTAAAATTCTTACTGTTAAGAAAGTATCTATACCTGCTGATAAGCTAACCGATATGCAGGCAAATAATAAGGTAGCATTAGGAGCTATGTGCGTTAAAAAAGATCAGGTGGAGAATTGGGTTTAATTTGATAAAAGCAATATTGATAAAGCTAATTTGCTGCAACTTTATCTGCATCATCTGCATTTAACGCTAATATTTTTTGTGCTTGATGTGATAATAGCTTCTTAGCAGAGATATCAAAACCATATTCATGCATTAGATTTTCTAAAGAATTAAATGATTTAGTCTCATATAGTTTAATTTCTAGCTCAGTTATTTTATGAGCTTTTTTGAGAAAAGAGTTTATTAAAACCTCATTTTCTGTAATTGCATTAGTTGAGGCAAGTTTCATAAGCCAATAGCCAGGGTTATCTAAAAAACCATTACCTCCACGACCCCATTGAGCGCCTGTTTTGGCTTTTTTACTAGATAGTAAATAGACAACATCTTCAGGTTGTTGATCAAGAATTGCTAATATTCTTCCTGCTTGAGCTTGTATAATTTCAGCAGGTCTTATTTTAAAACCTAATTCGATCGCGATATTAGCAACTTCAGCTAGAGTTTTTGTGTTGTATAATTGTTTTTGTAAATCAGTATCGTTTGTTACTTTTGTAAAGAAACGTTTTAACTCTTCAGACATCATATAAGATTTTGGATAGTGCTTAATATTTTCCACCTCCAATTTCCATTCTTAGAGTTTAAGTCTTTAAATATCTTTTCAGAATAATTGTTAAATGTATATGAAATATTTAGCAATTCTAAAAAATGTAACTTGTTAAGTTATTATCATAAGGTTGGAAATAATGTTTTATTTTAAATAGCCTGATGAGAGTTTGAATTGAAAGCAAAGCTTTGAAGAGTTTTATTTTATATACAAATAAGCTTTTACAGGTTAAAATATACTTGTATGCAAAAAAATATGGTATCTACGGAGGTTAATAGCATGTCTGATATTAAAAATATCACTAAGCTTAATATAGAGGATAAAGGAAATAAATATTCTTTATATAGCTTAAAAAAACTTTCTCAAGAACTTGGTAAGGATGTAAATCGTTTACCATACTCAATTAGAGTATTACTTGAAAACCAATTAAGAAATATTGATGGTTACAAAGTAAAAGAAGAAGATATGAATAAGGTACTAAACTGGGATGCAAAAGCTAGTTCTAGACCTGAAATTCCACATATGCCTGCTAGAGTTGTAATGCAAGACTTTACAGGTGTTCCAGCAGTAGTTGATTTAGCAGCGATGAGAAAAGCTATCAAAGATGCTGGTGGAGATGCTGATAAAATTAACCCTCTTGTAGATACAGCAATGGTTATTGACCATTCTGTACAAGTAGATTATTACGGTACAAAAACAGCATTAGCACAAAACGTAGCTAAAGAATTTGAAAGAAATGGTGAAAGATATAGCTTACTTAAGTGGGCACAAAAAGCTTTTGATGATTTCACAGTTGTTCCACCTGGAATGGGTATTATCCACCAAGTAAACTTAGAGTATCTTGCAAAAGGTGCATTGGTTAAAAACATAGATGGTGAAAATATAATTTATCCAGATACTTTAGTTGGTACTGACTCTCATACTACTATGATCAATGGTGTTGGTGTTGTAGGTTGGGGTGTAGGAGGTATTGAGGCTGAAGCTGTAATGCTTGGTCAACCATATTATATGGTACTCCCAGATGTGGTTGGTGTTAAACTAACTGGTAAATTAAAAACTGGTGTAACAGCTACTGATTTGGTACTTGAGATTACAGAAGCACTTAGAAAACATGGTGTTGTAGGTAAGTTTGTTGAATATTATGGAGAAGGTTTAGAAAGCTTATCTCTTCCAGATAGAGCTACTATTGCTAACATGGCTCCAGAGTATGGTGCTACTATTGGTTTCTTCCCAGTTGATGAAGTAACACTAGACTTCTTTAACAATACAAATCGAGGTGAGCTAGTTGATGCAGCTCGTGAGATGTATAAAGAGCAGTTATTATTTAGAGAAAACCCAGTTGAAGAGCCTGAGTATTCTAGTATTGTAGAAATTAATTTATCAGATATTGAATCTAACCTTGCTGGTCCTAAGCGTCCACAAGATAGAGTTGCTTTCCATGATATGAAAAAAGCTTTTGAAGAAGCTTTAGTACATGAACAGGGTCTACATGGCTTTGGTTTAACACAAGAGCAGTTACAAAAATCTGCTGAAGTAAAAGGCCTTGATGAGACTATTACTCATGGTTCACTTGCTATTGCTGCAATTACATCATGTACAAATACATCAAACCCATCACTACTTTTAGGTGCTGGTTTACTTGCTAAAAAAGCAAATGAAAAAGGTTTAAAAGTTAAACCTTTTGTTAAGACTTCTTTAGCCCCTGGATCTCAAGTTGTAACTCAATATCTTGAGAAAGCAAACTTACTTCCAGAACTTGAGAATTTAGGCTTTAACCTTGTAGGTTATGGTTGTACTACATGTATAGGAAACTCAGGACCATTAGATCAACCAGTTATTGATGCTATTGATGAAGCAGATCTTGTAGTTGCTTCTGTAAGTTCTGGTAACCGTAACTTTGAAGGTCGTATTAATCCTTATGTTAAGGCAAACTACTTAGCATCACCAATTCATGTTGTAGCTTATGCTTTAGCTGGTACAGTTGATTTTGATCCTGTTGAAGATGCTATCGGTGTTGATGCTGAAGGAAATGATGTATATCTTGCAGATGTATGGCCAACTACTGAAGAAATTGCAGCTATTCAGTCTGATGTGATTAACTCAGCAATGTTTGAAAAAGCATATGCAACAGTACTTGATGGTACAGAAGATTGGCAAAAACTTGATGCTCCTGAAGGTAAACTATATGAGTTTGATAAATCTTCAACATATATTCAATGCCCAAGCTTCTTTGAGAAGTTTGCTGAAGGTAATGATAATTTAGATATTAAAGGAGCAAGAACTCTTTTAATGTTAGGTGATTCTGTAACTACGGATCATATATCTCCAGCTGGTGCGATACCTGAAGAATATCCTGCAGGACAATATCTAAAATCACATGGCGTTGAGAAAAAAGACTTCAACTCTTATGGCTCTCGTCGTGGTAACCATGAAGTTATGATGAGAGGTACTTTTGCAAATATCCGTATTCGTAACTTACTTTTAGATAATGTTGAAGGTGGTTTTACTAAGTATCATCTTGATGGTTCTCAACAGTATGTATTTGATGCGGCAATGAAATATAAAGAAAAAGATATTCCTCTTGTTATCTTAGCTGGTAAAGAGTATGGTACTGGTTCATCGCGTGACTGGGCTGCTAAAGGTACTTTCTTATTAGGTGTTAAAGCTGTTATTGCTGAGAGCTATGAGAGAATTCATAGATCAAATTTAGTGGGTATGGGCGTGTTACCTCTTGAATACGTTGATGGTCAAACTGCAAAAACTCTTGGTTTAGATGGTTCAGAAATGTTTAATATTAAAAACTTAAACAATATTCAACCTCGCCAAAGAGTTGTTGTTGAAGCTGTACACCCTGAGACTGCTCATACGACAACATTTGAAGCAAAAGCTCGTTTAGATGCAGATGTTGACGTTGATTATCTGAAAAATGGTGGTATTTTACAGACTGTTTTAAAAGATATGATGGATCAAAAAAAAAAGTCTAATTCAGTAGGTTCTGACTCATGTTCTGAAGGATCTTCAGATACTTCTTGCCCATTTGCAAAAATGGCTAATTTCTTTAAAAAAATATTTAAATAATTAATCTATTAAATTTCTTTAATTATCTATTTTTTAGTCTTTAATAGTGATAAAGTTTTATTATTACTATTAATTCAGATTTTATTTTCATTATGATAAGAAAACTACTAACTATTTGTGTGCAAAAGAAAGCATCGGACTTACATTTATCTTCTGGCTGCAGGGCTAAATATAGAATAGATGGTGATTTGATTGATATAGAATCAGCTCCAGTTTTGAATGATAAAATGATTTCTCAAATGCTTTTAGAAATAATGACAGATGATCAAAAAGAAGAGTTAGTCGACACTTATGAGTGTGATTTTTCTATTGATGATAAAGAAAATGATGCCAGATTTAGGGTTAATGCATTTTTTCACAATAGAGGATATGGAGCAGTCTTTCGTCGCTTAGAAAATAAAATTCCAACACTTGATCAATTTGGAGCTCCTAGGATTCTTAAGGAAGTGCAAGCTAAAAAAGGTGGTTTAATACTTGTAACAGGTCCTACTGGTTCAGGTAAAAGTAGTACTTTAGCCGCATTAGTTAATGAGATAAATCAAAAAGAGGACTCTCATATTTTAACTATTGAGGATCCAGTTGAATTTGTTCATGTTAGCCAAAGAGCATTAGTAAATCAACGTGAAGTAAAAAGAGATACTAAGAGTTTCAATGCAGCATTAAAATCAGCACTTAGAGAAGATCCGGATTGTATTCTTGTTGGTGAGATGAGAGATTTAGAGACTATTCGTTTAGCATTAGAAGCAGCTGAGACGGGACATTTGGTTTTAGGTACTTTACATACAATGTCAGCTATTAAAACAGTTGATAGGGTTATCTCGGTATTTCCTCCAGCTGAGCAAGAGTTAGTGCGTAATATGTTAGCTGAATCTTTACAGATTGTTATTTCTCAAAGACTACTTAAGCGTAAGGGTGGAGGACGAGTAGCTAGTTATGAAGTGCTTATCTCTAACTCAGGTATTAGAAATATGATAAAAGAGAATAAGCTTTCTCAGATATATACAGCATTACAGACTGGTACTTCAAAAGGTATGTCAACAATGGAGCATAGTATAGAGAATCTACTTAAAGCTGGAACTATAACACCAGAAGAAGCAGCTAAGTATATAGTTGTTAGATAATAAATTTTAGTAATGTAATTTTTCTTTCGTTTTCCCTCTGAATATATAGTAAGCATAACCAGTATATAGCAATAGCAACGGTATCATTATAATAGCTGGTATTAGTGTGAATAATAAAGTTGTATCGCTAGCTTGAGCTTGTAAGTAAGTTATCTTATAAGGGATTATATAAGGGAAGATAAGAGTCAACATGCTCATATAAGTAAATATAAAGATAGCAACTGCTAACCAGTAAGGTAAAGCATGGTTTTTCACCTCAACAGCTTTTATTAATATAAATGCGCTTATTAGAGTAAGTGCAAGTAGCTCTCCTAAAATTACCATTTTATAAAGATTATCAAAAGGAAGTTTAATGTATAATGGCGTAATTACTCCAATTATAAGCATCATAATAACTAGAATTTTAGAGCAGTTTTTAGCAAACTGTTTTGCTTTTGTAAATAGCTCGCCTTCAGTTTTTAGTATTAAGCGCGTAGCTCCTAATAGAGCATAACCAAAAATTAAAGTAATTCCTGTTACAGAAGAAAAACCAACATCATATAAAGCATTATGAGGAAATCCAACTATTAGCTCACCAACGATATAACCTTGTAGGAAAGTAGCTGCAAAAGAAGATATGAAAAATAGACGATCCCAGTTTTTGATACCTTTTTGTGAAGATTTTAGTCTAAACTCGAAGCATATTCCTCTTAGGAGTATCGTAACTACAAGCAAAATTGCCGATAAATATATTTTTGGAAAGATATATGCAAAGGCAATCGGGAACATACCATAAAAGCATGCTAGAGCAAAAACTAACCATGTTTGGTTACCATCCCATGTAGGTAATAAAATACTAGTTGCTATATCCCTTTGATGATCATCTAAAAAAGGAAATAATATTCCCATACCTAGAGCAAAACCATCTAAAATGACATATAAAAGTAGAGCGAACGCAATTATCATTAACCAAATTAGTGCTAAATCCATGACTTATTCCTCCTCGCTTACATTTTTTTCAACAGATTGAAAGTATGAGTAAGGCATTCTTTCTTCCCCTGGAGAATTTGGTCCACCCTTAATAATTCTGAGTAAATACTTGAAGTAAAAGTAACCAAATATAATGAAGTAAACAATTATTATTGATGTTAGTGATGCAAAAACTTGCCAGAAATTAATATCACTTACAGAATATTGTGTTCTAAGAATATTGTAAACAACCCAAGGCTGTCTACCAAATTCTGCGGTAAACCATCCTGTAATAATTGCAACAAAGCCTAATGGTGTTGCTAAAGTACAAAGTTTAAGGAACCATTTTGCAGAGTATACTTTTTTTCTTGCTAATAAAGTTGTACCGGCTAAACCAATTAAGATCATTAGAGTTCCAATACCAACCATTATTCTAAAGCTATAAAATACTACAGCAACGACTGGTCTATCTTTTTCAGGTACTGATTTTAAACCAATTAATTTACCATCAAGCTCATGGGTATTTATTAAAGATGCAAGTTTAGGGATTTCTATCGAGAATAGATTCTTCTCTTGAGATTCACTTGGGTATGCAAAAACTACAAAAGGAGCTCCTTTTTGAGTATTCCAAACCCCTTCTATAGCGGCAGTTTTTAGTGGTTGATTTTCATGTACCTCTCTACCAACATCATCACCAACCATAAGTTGACTCAAGCTTAATACTAGTATTGATATTACTGAAAACTTAACACAAGTCTTCGCAAAAGAGTGGTGCTTATCTTTTATTAGATAGTATGAGCTGACACCTAGTATAACCATTAGCGTACTCAGATAAGCTGCTAAAAGCATATGTATATATCTAGGGATCACGGATGGGTTAAATATCACGTGATACCAACTATAAACCTCAAATCTGCCGTTTATGTAGTTAACACCATCTGGAGTTTGCATCCAAGAGTTTGCTGACAATATCCAAAAAGCTGATAATGTAACACCAACAAAAATAGTGAAGTTTGCTAGAAAGTGTATATATTTGTTGATTCGTCCCCAACCAAAAATCATTATACCTAAAGCACCAGCCTCAATAAAGAATGCTGTAAGAACTTCATAAGTAAATAACGAGCCAAGTACAGGACCTACTTTTTCGGCAAAGCCTGCCCAGTTGGCACCAAACTGAAACTCCATAACAATACCCGAAACTACACCCATACCAAATGTTAGAGCGAATATTTTTGTCCAGAACTTGACTATGGATAAGTATTTATCGTTCTTTGTTATTAGCCATAGAGCTTCAAAGATCATCAGAAATGTCGATAATCCAATACTAAAGGCTGGAAATAGTATATGGAAGCTCACCGTGAAAGCAAATTGTATTCTTGATAGAATCTCGACCCAGTACATGAGAAAACCTCTTTTTTGTTTAGTTATTAAAATCTAGCCTCGTGGGCTAATGGTTTTCAGCTGGGAGGGCTAAATTTGTAACTATAGATTCTCATATTGTGATGGTATACTCAAGCAGGTTTCAATAATATTAATAAAATGTAATGTTCATTAGTATAGTTTTATCAATATAATTGTAAGTGACAAGAAGAAAGTATTATGAGGTACATGAAATGAAAATATTAATAGCAGGAGGTTCAGGATTTGTTGGTAGAGAGTTATCTAAGTATCTGAGTGTAAAGTATGATTTAACTCTTTTAACCAGGTCAGAAAAAAGAAACCTAGGTAATTATCATAATATGATTACATGGTCTAATCTGACAAAAGAGAATATTGCTAACTATGATATTGTGATAAATTTATGTGGTTATAATATTGGAGAAAAACGCTGGAGTAAGACTGTTAAAGAGAAAATATTAGCAAGTCGTATTGAGCCAACAAGTAAGTTGGTTGAACTTATCGGAGATAAAAATATTTGGCTAATGAATGCTAGTGCTATTGGATACTATAATTTCTCTAAACTAATCCAAGATGAGGATAATCATAATAGAGAATATGATAACTTAACATTTGGTCAAGAGGTTGTTGATAAGTGGGAGAAGTGTGTAGTTAGTTCTAAACTACAAAGATATACAATTTTCCGTTTTGGCGTAGTTATCGGCAATGGCGGAGCTTTACACAAGATGACTATGTCGGCTAAATTTGGTTTTATGACTATGTTAGGAAATGGGCATAACTATATGAGTTGGGTGAGTATTTATGATTTATGTAGAGCTTTTGAATTTGCGATAGATAATAAGTTTGATAATAAGGAAATATTTAATCTTACATCTCCGAATGTATGCCAACATCAAGTACTGATAAAGTTACTAAGAAAGTATTTAGCTAAAAAATATATTTTTAAAATGCCAACTTTTGCCGTTAAACTATTGTTTGGGCAGATGGGTGAAGAGCTATTGCTCTCAAGTCAAAATATAAAGCCAAATAAGCTGCTATCAAAAGGCTTTGTGTTTGAAGATCTAAAAATGCAGAAGGCTTTAGAAAGATATTTTTAAAAACTAACTATAAAGTAAAATATTTGTTATTAATCTACCGTTGGCTATCAGAATTGTAATCTGTAGGTATTTTTACAGTTACAGTAAGTCCTTTTTGGTTAGCATTATTTTTAGCATAAATTTTACCATGGTGGAGTCTTACTATTTCTGTAACTATTGCCAAACCTAGTCCACTACCTTCTTCACCAGTTCCAGTTTCACGATAGAATCTATCAAAAATGCGGTCAATATTTTCTGGAGGAACACCTATGCCACTATCTTTTATATCAACAGTTATGACATTACCCTCTTGATAAGAATGTATCTCAATATTTCCTCCGTTTGGAGTATATTTTATAGCATTTGAAATTAGGTTTTTAAATAGTATTCCAAGCAAATAGTCATTACTGTAGCAATAAATTTGATCCTTACATGGAAAGAATGAAACTTCAATATCTTTTTCAATTGCTTTGATAGCACTATCTGCAATAAATGTTTCAAGGGTTTTATTGATCATTAGTTTTTTTCCAAATGTGATTTGTTCATTTGGTTGAATTCGACTTAATGTTAATAGTTGGTCAATAATATGTGAATATCTATTTGTTGAGCTTTTAATTTTTACTAATTTTTGTTTAATTTCTTCAATATTATCTGAAGCAAGTGCAATTTCAACTAGTGTTTTGACTCCAGCAATAGGAGTTTTTAGTTCATGAGCTGCATCACCAGAGAAACGTTCTTCTCTTTCTAATATTTCATGGAATTTTTCAATAAGAGAGTTTATTTGCTCAACTAAAGATTTTATTTCATAGGGAATAATATCTTCATCAAGTTTTTCATTTTTACGAGGATTTATTTTTGCAACACGTTTGTTTATACGTTCAAGAGGGTGAAGGGCAGTTTTTAAAATATAATATATGAAGGCGATTAAAATGATGTAGGTTGAAGCTAATAGTATTGCAAATTTAAAAATTATTTGCCTAGAAACTTTGTCTTTAACATCATTGCTTGCAAATATTGTTATAATTTTGCCACTGTCTGTTTTTAGCGTGTAGGTATACCAGTGTCTTTGTTTCCCAGATGCACTACTGTAAAACCAGTCAAAGCCAGTTTTTGAGGCTATATTTTGATAATCCTTGTGGAAAATGGGAAGATTAGAGGTTTTTAATAATAACCTCTTATGCTTAGGATCATAAACAATAAATCCAGCACTTTCATTATGGTTTTTAATGTCTAGAAATGAAGAAGATATTTTATTAGCAATCATGTTTGTAGCAAATTTATCACGTTCTAAAGGGTATACTTTTAGGACTGTTTCGATAAGTTGAGCTGCAGATTTTAATTGATAGTCAAAAAGAGCATCATTTTGATGTTTAACTTGATAAAAGCTAAATATCGATATTACAAGCATAAACACAGCAAAAAAACTTGCGAAAGAAACTACTAAAAAACTTAGAATTGAGCCTTCTTTCTTATTTTTCATAAACATGCTATTTGTAGATTATTTATTTCATTGTTACATTATAAAGAATTTTGAAATTTATTATTAGTTTTATAGTTGTTATAATAATTTATAATGGTTAAAAAATAACGTAAGAGTGTATAGTTTTACTTAAATTTATATGAGCAAAATAGCTAAGCCTTTCTACACAAAATACTATGAGTGTGCAACTTTGTATTTTTATACAGAGGAAAACCTTAGGTTTGATCTTGTTATAACCTGCCCTCATGCAGAGCTTGGAAATAATTTCATCGAATTTGACTATCCTGCTATAAAGCAGCTAGTAAAATTAGAAAAAGAAGATTTTTATGACTTTTTATCTATTGAATATGACTTTGGAACATATTCTCTTAGCCATGCTATAGCTCAGAAATTGTATTCAGAATATGGCTTATATACTTTGATTATGGAGCCAACTTTTCCTCGCTCAATATTAGATGCTGGCAGATTATATCCAAACTGTTTAAGAAATATTATTGATTATGATCAGCATCCTGAGCTGAAAAAATCTTTAGTAAAACTCTATGATGAGTATATGCAAAAGCTTTGTCATGTTGTTGCAGTTGCTAAAAGCTATAATGCTATGTCTATAGACTTACACACAATGTCTAGTTATTCACCAAATGTTATCCAAGAGAGGTATTCTGAGGCAATAATAGAGACTCCAGAGACATTAAATGATTACATTGATTTATACAAAAAAGCACATATAGAGGGTGAAAAAAGAATAACAGAGCTTTTTACTGGAGATGCTCGTAATGGTATTTTTGCTTCTAAAGAACTACTAGAGTCTCTATCTTACGAGTTAGAAGCAATGGGTATAGATATCCAGTATGATAAACCATATATTCTTGCTGAACATTTAGTAGCACATTATCTTGTTTGTGAACTAGAAACTGTCTGCATTGACATACCTAAAGATCTTGTATCTAAAATAACAACAGATGATGAAAAATATGATATAGCTAATTTAGAAGTTGATCAAAAGAAATTAATATCAATGGCTGAAGCTTTTGCTAAGGCTATTGCCAGTACGCGTAAACAAAAACAATTAAAAGGTGCATAAGTTATGGCAATAAAAACAACAAACTCTATTTCTGAAAAAATTTGGGGCAAAAAAGCTATTCATATACCTAATACGACAGATATATATGGTGCAGATTTAGTTAGCTCTTTTGTGGATAAATATGTTACGCGTACATTATGCTTACTTGCGAAAGATCATAAAATAGTTTTACCTAAGAAAACCCAAGATGAAGTAGAAAAAATAGTTTCTTACTTTAATAAGATTGGCCTTGGTTATATAAATATGGATAACTTCATATTTTTACATAATGAGCACTATAGATTTTCAACAATTGTTATGAATTATGCTGATCAGATTTCAGAGTTTAGTGATCCTGAGTATACAAGTCTTGTACCTTTTACTTCAGCTACTGCAGTTGAATTACTAGGTATTAAATATAAGAAAGATTACGGATTGTCAGAAGCTCTTTCGCAATTTTTAAATGATAAGTCTTTCTTGAGACAAATGTTACATGATAAAGGTATCTTAGTTCCTAGTGTAAATATTATTTCTACAGTTTCTGATGAGGATTATGTTAAAAAAGCATTGAAAATATATCGTAAGTACGAAAATAAAGGTATATATGAATGTGCTGTAATTATGCCTAGAGCTTGTTCAGGATATGGTATTCATCGTTTTCAAAGTGAAAAAGAGTTACGAGAAATTCTAAAACTTATGCGAAGAGTAGAAATATTCATGATTGATCCATGGTTAGATAATCTTGGATCTCCTGCTTTTCAAGTTAGTATCGCGGATAAGAAAGAAGACGATATTTGCTTAGGACTTAGTGATCAAATGCTAGATGGCCAGACTCATTTAGGAAACAAATATAAGTCCGAATTTAGTGATGAGCCGGCTGTTATTGAAATGTGTGATGAGGTGACAGAGATCCTACGTGATATGGGCGTTAGAGGAATTGTAGGAGTTGATCTTTTGATACGTAA
The DNA here is from genome assembly GCF_001895265.1 of Francisella uliginis. Classification (NCBI taxonomy): domain Bacteria; kingdom Pseudomonadati; phylum Pseudomonadota; class Gammaproteobacteria; order Thiotrichales; family Francisellaceae; genus Francisella; species Francisella uliginis. The sequence goes on along the minus strand of NZ_CP016796.1, from coordinate 1,995,011 downwards.
GATAGATGGCAAAATAGTCCCATATATTTTAGAGGTTAATGCTAGGCAGACTGGAGCAATATATGCAGGATTCTTAGCTTATGAACTACGTAATGGAGAAGAAAAACCATGGGTTGGGCATAATAATGTAGTTGTACCCAAAGGTTCAAGTATAGAGGATTATCATGAGTATTTAAAATCAAAAGATATAGATTATACTTATGGTGATAATGAAGGAGTTATTATAACTTGTATAGGAAACCTTGAATTAAACCATAAGGTAATGATTTTAGTTATTGCTGATACGGATGACCGTTTAAATGAAATTCTTGATATAGCAACTTCTTTTGAATAAATATTATCCCTATATAATTTTTTACTCATGATATAGTTTGAAAATAGTCTAGAGATGTATTTAGGTATTTTTCAATTATTTTATTGCTTGAAGAATACCAGTAATTATCATTTGTGTGCCAATAATTGTTAGTATCATTCCCATAAGTCTTTCAACCGCTTTCATGCCTCTATTTCCTAAAATGCGTTTTAGAAAAGGAGCAATTAAAAGAATTAGTAACGTAGAAAAGCAAGCTAAGCTTATTGATAACCAACTTAATAGTGCGCCTATAGAGTTATGCTGAGCTATGATCATTACCATTGCAATACTTGAAGGGCCAGCCATCAATGGTGTTGCTAATGGTACAATAAAAGGATCAGAGTCATCTTCTTGCTTCATATTTTCATTAGTAGGGTATATCATTTTTAATGCCATAATAAATAAAATCACACCACCTGAAACTTGTACCGCTGCAACTGAGATATTCATCAAGCTTAAAATAGTTTTGCCACAAAAAAAGAACAAACTAAGTATAAGAAAAGCAATTATCATTTCTCTGATAATTATCTTTCTTTGATCAATACTATTGTATTTTCTAAGTATACTTAAAAATATAGGAATATTTCCAATCCCATCTGTTAATAGAAATATTGTTACAAATATCGTATAAAAGTTCATAATTTATTCTCAATGTATTATAAAAGTTGATTTATCTATTAGCTTAAAGTTTTTCAGCGTTCAAGGTCAATATTATATATTCAAACGTTCTTAAATCTATTTTTCTACTTTATTAGAGTCACTTTTAAATACTAGTGACGTCATATTTATTTGAATGTATGTAATCTACCATATCATTTTTATTGATGCTACTTCCTTTAGCATGTATCGTTTATATTGCTATAAAAAAACATAAATTAATAATAGTTAATAGAGCATCAATCTTCTTGCTTTAGTTTTGGGAGAGTGTCAAAATTGAGAATAATTAGTATTAATGGTTTTAATAATATTATATGAGTAAAATATCTATAGGTGTAAGTAGCTGTTTAGTTGGCAATAATGTTCGTTATAATGGCGGAAATTGCCATAAATCATATATTACAGGAGTATATGCAAATTATTTTGATTACAAAGTAGTTTGTCCAGAAGTTGCTGCAGGATTAGGTGTGCCAAGGCCAACACTATTTTTAGTTGAAGATATAGAAAAAGATATTTTAGCTGTTAAAACTAATAAAACTCATGTTGATGTCACAGATAAACTTAAACAAGCAGTTGATAAATTAGTATCAAATTTAGGTACTGTCTATGGTTTTATTTTAAAAGCTAAGTCACCAAGCTGTGGAGTAGCAACTGCTAGAGTGTTTGATGAGAGTCATGGTTATACTGGTAAAAAAGCAGATGGCTTGTTTGCTAGAGCTCTTAAGCAGTATGATCCACTCTTACCAATAGAGGATGATGGTAAGCTTACAGATAAGACACTAAGGGACCATTTTCTACGTAAAGTATTTTGCTATTATGATTTAAGAACTACTTTTATGGCTTGTTCAAACATTACTGAAATGATGGAATATCATTCAAAGCATAAAATTTTACTGCGGATGCATAATAATAAAGTAAAAAAAGTTTTAGGTCATATGCTTTCTGAAGCTGGCAATAGAGCTGATATAAATGAACTTAAGCAAAAATATGTAGAGTTATTTATGCAAGCAATAGCATCTCCAGCTAAAAGAGGGGCTCATTATATGGCGTTGCAGAATGTTTTACGTGAGATAAATAAAAAACTTTCTAAATCTCAACGTCAATACCTCCAAGAGATATTAAACAAATACAAAGATTGTAAGGTTTCGTGGGATGTTCCTGTTAGTATTATAAAAATGTATCTTTTAGAAATTGAGTTACCTTACTTAAATAAGCAAAGCTATCTAAATCCTTATCCGGAAGAACTTATAATTTAAGCATTAATCTCTTTTGGAAGGAAGAAAGCAAAAGGTATACAAATTAGCAGTAAACCCGATAAAATTGCTATGATTATATCAAAAGATTGATTATAGGATAGTGTATGAGCTACTCCCTGTGAAAGAGAAAGTATATAGCCAATACCTGGCAATAGAATAACAGGTAATATATTATTTATCATATTTACACCAGCAGTGCTTGATGCTGAAGTACCAGGAGGCGATACGATTTTTGCTATAGCAAAAGTTATTGCTTGAGGACCAGCCATAATGCCTAAAGCTAAATATGAAACTATAAAAACATTTTTGCTCATAGGTATATACGCTATAGCTATTATTAGTAAGCCTGATGATAGCAAGCTTAGAATCAATAAAAACCTAAATCGATTAGTGTAAGCACTAATAATTCCAAATACTGCAAAGCCGATAGCAGCACCGGCGAATAAAAAACTATTTAAATGAGATGCTATTGATTGAGTAACATTTAGCTTAACTTCTATTAGGTTAACTCCCCATAGAGACCCAAGAACATTTATAGGCATAAAAATACTAGCACCGATTAAGCTAGCAATCCAAAACTTAGGATTCATTATTATTTTAAATAATTTTATAATAGTTTCAGAAAAACTTGCTTGACTGAAGTGTGTAAATTTCTCGACATGTTTTTTGTTGTCTTTGATGAAGATAACTATTAGTAAGAAAAGAACTACTCCAAAGTATGTGAAGATATCGTTACCTTGTTTCCAGCCAAGATTCTCTACTAAGTTTGAAAGAAATACATCTGTGAATAATCCACCAAGGATACCAATAACAGTTGTAAAACCTATAAATGTTGAGAAAAATCTCTGTGGTAACCACATACCAGCCATCTTAGCAGCACCAATAAAGCCAAATGCTGAACCAACTCCCATTAATATTCTGCCAAAAAAAGCGATTTCATAATAGTTAGTAGCAGAAAATAAATAGTTTCCTAGAACACAAAGAGCTGTAGCAATACTTATTACTACTTTACGGTTATATTTATCTAATATAACTCCCGCGGGAATTTGCATAATAGTATAAGAAATAAAATATGCTGAGGAAAGCCAGCCAATCTTGGCATCACCAATATTAAAAGCAGTTTTAAGGTCTTCAGCCATTACCCCAGGAGCTGCTCGAATAAAGAAATCATAACTATAATTTAAAGTTGCTATTAAACATATTACCCATGCGATAGTAATCAAGAGTTTTGATTTAGGTAAGTGTGATTCATCCATAAGAAAATCATTAATTTAATGTTTCAAAGATATTAGCATACCAAAGAAATATTAATTATTCAAAACAGAACTTTTATTTGGCTTGTATATATTTAAGATTTTTATATTAAGTAATGAATATTAGGTAATGTTTATAACAAAGACTAAATTTAAGAGAAAGATAAATTTATTAGTGGCTTGAGTCGTTTTCGCTAAGTTCATCAACTATTTTTTGCTGTTCGATATCTAGCTCAACAGATTTTGATTTATCACTAGCGATATACATATAAACAACAGGCAGTACAAATAGTGAGAAAATCGCCCCAACAACTAGACCACTTGAAATAACAACACCGATACAGTTTCTACTTACTGCACCAGCGCCAGAAGAGGTAACAAGAGGTATTACACCAACAACCATAGCTGACACAGTCATTAATATTGGTCTTAGACGTTGAGATGATGATGTAACAATTGCATCATATTTGTTTAATCTTTCATGCTTTTGTAAATGGTTAGCAAACTCAACAACCATAATACCTTGTTTTGATATTAACCCTATTAGTGTTACTAGACCAAGTTGGGTGTAGATGTTCAGTGAGGCCCAGTTCGCACCAATATATTGTCCAAAATATAATGGTATCAAGGCTCCTGAAATAGCCATTGGAATAGTTACTAAAATAACTAATGAATCTCTAAAGCTTTCAAACTGAGCAGATAATGCTAAGAAAATTAGTACAATTGCAAAAGCAAAAGCTACCATCATAGTACTACCATTTTCGACATATTGACGAGCTGAGCCAGAGAAGTTGTATGAGAATCCTGCAGGAAGTTCATCTCTAACAGCACTTTTAACATAGTCAATAGCCTGTCCTTGGGTAACACCAGGTGACATAACGGCAGAGATAGTAGCAGAGTTTAGTTGTTGGAAAGTATTTTGTGTTAGTGGTTGACCTTTTGTTTTAAATGTCATTAATGCTGATAGTGGAACTTCAGAGTTAAATAGGTCTGAAGCATCATCTGAGCGGATAAAGATATTTCCTAGTTGCTCTTGCGTTAACATCTCATTTCTAGCTAACTGAGGAATTACTTGGAAACTATAGCCTCTAAGGAAGAAATAATTTATATAGCCACCAGCATATGACGAACCAAGTGTTTTGGCGATATCAGCCATTGTGATTCCTAAGATTCCCGCTTTTTCACGATCTATGTCTATATCAACAATAGGGTTATCAAATTTAAGGTCACTTTGTGCAAAAACAAATAACCCACTCTTCATCATTTTATCAATCACTTTATTAGTTATATCATTTATAGCTTCATAATCATTAACACTTTGAATAACTATAGAAATTGGAGCTCCTCGAGGAATTCCTGGTAGAGAAGGCATTTGTTGTACATATGTTTGTATACCTGGTAATTCAGTCACCTTAGATTGTATTAAATTAGCTGCTTTTTGCTGTAAAATTTTTCTATCATCCCAAGGTTGCATAATAAATCCACCAAAGATTACATTAGAACCCATTACACCATTTAGGATAAAAGTATCTTGCTTACCAGGTATTTCATCTAGAGATTTGTTTAGTTCTTTACCAAAGGCTTCTAAATAGTTAATATTCGCAGAGGAAGGTGTTTGACCCATTACTGCGATAAACCCTTGATCTTCAGTCGGAGCCAGTTCTGACTTTATGCCTGTACCCATTATGAAACAGCTAATAAGAACGATAACTCCCATAATAGCAATAGCTGGCTTTATATCTAAAACAAATATAAGTAAAGCCTTATATTTTGCAGTTAATTTACTAAATACTGAATCTACAAATTTTACTAATTTAGTGCTCATCATTTGGCGATTAAGTACTTTTGAACACATCATTGGAGATAGTGTGTAGGCAACTACACCAGATATGAGTACAGCGCCAGCAAGTGAATAAGCAAACTCAGTAAATAATTGGCCTGTAAAACCACCCATCATTCCAATAGGGGCATATACGACTAATAGGGTCAGAGTCATCAATATTACAGGGTTAGCAATCTCTCTAGCACCTTTGATAGCTGCTGGGAAAGGATCCATTCCTTCTTCAATGTGACGATAAATGTTCTCAAGTACAACAATAGCATCATCAACTACCAAACCTATGGCAAGAATCATTGCTAATAAGGTTAAAAGATTTATCGAGAATCCCATCATACTCATTAAGAAAAAGGAGCCTATAATTGATAAAGGAATAGCTATTACAGGTACAACAATTGCTCTTAATGATCCCAAAAATAGGAACATCACGACAGATACGATAATAATTGCTTCAACAAGGGTGTGAATAACTTCTTCAATTGAGCTTTCAATATATAATGTACTATTATAAGCAATATTAACATCTAAGCCATTTGGTAAGGCTGCTTTAATATTAGGCAACTCTTTTACAAGGTTGGCAACTACTGAAAGGGGGTTTTCTTCAGGTGAAACTACAGCACCTGCAAGTACAGCGTTTTTACCATCAAAGTATACTGATGAGTTATAGTCTTGAGCACCTAGCTCTACTTTTGCGACATCTTTTAGTCTAACGACTTGATTATCACTTTTTTTGATAATAAGGTTCTCATAGTCCTGAGCCTTAGACATACTTGTTTCAGGATTTAATGTGTAATTTAGATATGGCCCCTGTATTTGACCACCAGCTGAAACTAAACTATTGGATTCAATTGCCTGAGATAGCTCGCCAGGAGTTATGCCATATTCCGCCATACGTGATTTATTTGGATATATACGCATTGCATAAGGTTTATTACCCCATACATCTATTTCTGATAATCCGCCTTGGGCAAGTAGTTTTGGTGTTAACTCAGAATTTATATAAGCTGATATTTCTGAAGTACTCATTGTTTTACTCGTGAAAGCAAGAATTAATGAGGGGAAGTTATCTGCTGGATTTAACTTAATTGCAGGAGAGTAAGCATCTTTTGGGAGTTTGTTAAGTACTGAGTTTACGTTTTGTACAACTTCAGATAAAACATCGTTAGAGTTATAGCCAAGTTTAACATATACAGTAATTGTACTAGTTCCTAAAGCCGACTCAGATGTCATGTAGTCGATACCTTTTGATGAACCAACAGCTGATTCTATTGGTCTAGTTACAAATGCCTGAATTGTTGCTGGGTTTGCACCAGGGTATGAAGTGGTAACTGTAATAGTTGCACTATCGATATAAGGGTATTGTCTGATTTGAAGACCAAAAAATGAGCCGACTCCAACAACAATAATCATAAAACTGATTGAAAGAGATAAGACAGGTCTTCTTATGAAAATATCAATAAGACGCATTATTACATTCCTTGCTTATATATATTATTGTCTAATTTTACGCTGTTGTTTAGCATAGCATCACTTCCTTTGTGGACCTTGTTTTGTCCTGAAGTAACTATTGTTGTGCCAGGTTTTAAACCTTCAACTAAGGCTAGGTTATTTCTTGTTTCTATAACTTTAATATTATTTTGTCCAACTTTATATAGGGTTTTATCTAAAGTAACAGTTTTCATACCGCCTTCTGCTGTAGATGTGTATGAGACTTTTTCTTTTTTACCATCTTTGTCTAAAACAGGTTTTAAAGTAAATACAGATTCACCATATAAGCTATACGATATTGCATTTCTTGGGATTACAATAGAGTCTTTCTTTATTGGTAGATTTACATGTACTGTCAAAAACATCCCAGGAACAATCTGGTGTTTAGGGTTTTTATATGTTGCTTGCACCATTATTGATCTATTTGAATCATTAATGAAAGAGTTAATAGCGGTTATCTTTGCGGTAAATTTTTTACCAGGATATGAGTCAGAATAGAAGTTAATATTTTGTCCCATCTCTATTAGGCTAACTTTGTTTTGAGGTACAGAGAATGTGATAAAAATAGGATCTATTTTTGTAAGTGTCGCAGCATTATCACCATTATTAAAATATTGCCCTAAACTTATATTTCTAATACCTATTTTACCATCAAAAGGCGCTTTGACTTCTTTGAAGCCAATTTGAGACTCAATGTTTTGTACTTGTGCTAAAGCTGCTAAATAGTCTGCATTGGCTTTATCTGCTGTTTCTTTTGATGTAGCTCTTTGCTCTACAAGTTTGTTATAACGATCTGTAGTAATCTTGGCAAGTTTTAGTTTTGAAAGGGCTTCTTCTAAATTTGCTTTTAATTGACTAGTATCTAGCTTGAAGAGTAAGTCGCCTTTTTTTACTTCTTGACCACTTTTGAAATTAATCTCGCTAACTATACCGCCAGATTGTGATGAAATTTGCGTTGATTGAATTGCTTGAGCTTCACCAATAGTATTAATAACTTGTTGCCAGTCTGACTTTTTGACAACTGTTGATGTAACAGCAACGGGTTGAGCTACATACGAAGCCATGCCTTTTTTGATCATGCTTTGTACAAATTCTGCAAAACCGAAGATTCCTCCAAATATTAGTAATGTTGCTAGAACCACCACTACTGAGGCTACATTTTTATTTTGTAACTTAGCCAGTAGTGTCCTAATTTTTTTTATTTGGAATATGAAATAAACAATTGCTAAAGTTAAACCTAATTTTCCTAAGATTAGCCACGCAATTACCGCGACTATTACACTGAAAATAGCGTAGTTTTTTCTATTAGCGTTAATTTTTTGTTTAATTTTTTCAAAAGTTTTTTTGAAGTCCACAATCTTATCTCACTATTTTTTAAATATTTTAATAAAAAGACCAATGCAGTTGATTACTAGTAAGCAACTAAAAAATAAAAAGCTATAAACAGCTAAACTATATCCAGATATCTCTTCTGAGATTTCTGAACAGCTTTCAACCGAACCTGTAATTGATTTGGTAACATTAAGTAAAAACGGATTGTCTATACCACCACATGAAGCAATATTCGTTGTTGGAGGTGTATTGAAATACTGTAGATATATTTGATCACCAGCCACATACAAAGCTAAAAGTATAATTACTAAAATTATTGTCTGTATAGCTACTGAAAAGGCCTTTGGTGACTTTTTAATCCATCCTAATACACTTAAAACCAATATACATAACACTGATAACTGCTGCAAAAGGCACATAGGACAAGGCTTCCACCCAAGAATGGCCATTGTAAAGACAACTGCACATAGAGTTAAAATACAAACTATGGTATTGATAGGGAAAATATATCTATCGATTTTCTTCATTCTGTCAAATATCTACTTTACAAAAAAGGTTTTCGTAATTGTATCACAATTTTAATTCGTTTTTTATAGTATCAATATAGAGATTGTTTAACGAGTTTTTTAAATCACTTTTATGAGTGTTAGCCACAATGTTTTTGACATTTAAATTGTTAATAAGGTCTATAGCTTTTTGTAATGATTTGTGACTTCTTAGAGTTTTTTTTGCTTTAGTAATGCTTATATATTTTATGTATACTTCAATGCTGTCTTTGAGTAAGATTTTATTTCTCAATAAGTTTGCATTCTTTATAAGATTGAAAGCTGTTGAAGCATTTATTTCATCTTCCAGTATCTGTTTGATACTAATAGCTGCATTTAATATTTTAAATTGTTCATTTGTTAATAGAAGTTCTTTTTTTAAGTGTTCTAGATATATCTTGGGAGTTTCTAAAAAGCATAAGGTGATTTTTTGTTTTGTATCTGAATTTATATAATTAGGGTTATTAAAAAAAGTAGTGTTAGGTATTGCTATAAGTAAGCTTTTTATAGTTGGAAGTGTCTTTTCTAAAGAGCTGAGTTCATCTAAAGTTTCAAAAAATATTTTAGGGTTTGTAAGAGCTTTAATAAACTCTATGTGCAAACGTTCTTTTGTAAGGTGACTCAATTCATCGGTTTTTGAAATCTCTTTTACAAGTTTTTTGGTTTCAGGAGCTATTGAAAAGTTGAAATGAGAAAACTGAGCTTTAAATCGAGCTAAACGAATGACGCGTAAAGGATCATCAATGAAAGCTTTGGATGTATGTCGCAAGATTCTATCTTTAATATCTTGCTGACCATTGAAAGGGTCTATTATATTGCCATCTTTACTCATGGCTATCGAGTTGATGGTTAGATCTCTACGCTTAAGATCATCTTCAAGAGTAATATCTTTTGAGTAGAATGTTTCAAAGCCATGATATCCTTTAGCAACTTTTTTTTCTGCTCTGGCAAGAGCGTATTCCTCTTTTGTTTTAGGATTTATGAATACTGGGAATGATGCATTAATTTTGATATATCCTGCAGATAACATTTGTTGTTCTGTGGCTCCAACAACCACCCAGTCTTTGTCTTTGTGAGGTAGCCCTAGTAGTTTATCTCTAACTGCTCCACCGACTAGATATATTTTCATCATACAGATAGTTAATTTTGCTTAGCTTTATATTAACAGAAAAAAGTGTATAATTATTTGTTACTTAATGTTGTTTTAGAAGCATCTTTTTTTAAATTATGGCAAATATGATTGATAAATTAGACCTTAAATCTCAAGGTCCAGGCACTCTTAGCGGCGAAATGTCGAGTAAGGAAAAAGTAACTACTCTTTATAAGAGGTTGTTAGGACAAGTTAGGCATCTATGGCACTTCTTAGTTTTAGCAGCTATAGGGAGTATATTTTTCTCAGCAGCTGATGCTTCAATGATATATCTTATAAATCCTATACTAAACTATGGTTTTGGTGCCGGTGGTGATGTTACTAAACAAAGTGCTAGTATCTTGATGTTGATGGGTGTTGGTATGGTTGGCTTATTGACACTACGCTCTGTAGGATCTTTTTTATCAAATTATTTCATAGGTTCATTAGGACAAAAAGTTGTCTACAAGTTTAGAAAAGATATCTACAAAAGATTTATGAACCTACCAGCAACCTTCTTTGATAAACATTCTTCTGGTCAAATTATTTCAAGACTTTTGTATAATGTTGATCAAGTTACAGAAGCTACATCAACAGCTATCATAACAGTAGTTCAGGATGGTACTTTTGTAATAGGTCTTATAATAGTAATGGTTGTATCAAGTTGGCAGCTGTCTTTATTTTTGATAATAGTTGGACCATTTTTAGGTATATTTATATCCTTAATAAATAAAAAGTTCAGATCTCTAAGTAGAAATACTCAATCATCTATGGGTAATGTCACTCATACGGCAGAAGAGACTCTTAGAAACTATAAAGAAATAAGAATATTTGGAGCGCAAAATAAACAGCAGAATAAGTTTTTCAAGAATCTTGATTATACTTATTCTCAGCAGATAAGAACTATTGCTCTAGACTCTTTGACGTCTCCTATTATTCAAATTATAGCGTCACTTGTTTTAGCTCTTTCATTATTTACAATTGCCATTTTTGGAACAAGTGATGGTGGTGGATCATCTTGGCTAACAGCTGGTTCATTTGCATCATTCTTTGCTGCAGCGGCAGCGATCTTAAAACCAATTAAGAATCTTACTAAAGTAAATGTGGTTATTCAAAAAGCAGTCGCAGCAACTGAAGATATATTTTATATTCTTGATTATCCAGCAGAAGAAGAGACTGGGACTAAAGAGCTTAAAAATGTATCTGGTGATGTAAGTATTAAGGATGTAAGTTTTGCATTTAGTACACTTAATGTTCTAAATGGTGTAAGCGTTGATATTAAAGCTGGTGAAACCGTAGCATTTGTTGGTAAATCAGGTAGTGGGAAAACTACGCTTACAAGTATTATCTCGAGATTTTATAATCAGCATCAAGGTCAGATCTCTATCGATGGTGTAGATACTCGTGAATTATCTCTTGAGAATCTAAGATCTCATTTATCAATGGTTTCTCAGAATGTTCATCTATTTGATGATACTGTTTATAATAATATTGCTTTTGGTTTATCAAGAGATGTTTCAGAAGAAGAAGTTGTTGATGTTCTTAAAAGAGCAAATGCATATGACTTTGTCCAAGAGTTACCAGAAGGTATGCACACGAATATTGGTAATAATGGCTCTAAGCTTTCTGGAGGTCAAAGACAAAGAATATCAATAGCAAGAGCATTACTTAAAAATGCGCCGATACTAATATTTGATGAAGCTACTAGTGCGTTAGATAATGAGTCAGAAAAAGTTGTCCAACAAGCACTTGAGAGCTTAACTAAATCATGTACAACTATAGTTATAGCACATAGATTAAGTACTGTTGAAAATGCTGATAAGATTGTTGTTATGGATGGCGGAAAAGTTGTTGAATGTGGCAAGCATGAGGAACTCCTAGAACAAGGAGGACTTTACAGTAGGTTATATCAATCAGGACTTGAGTAATTAAATGATAGATAAATTTTGGTATCAACGAAATCCAAGTTTATTAAGTTCTACTTTGAAGCCTATTTCTACGATTTTTTCTAAAATTGCTACTAATCGTAAACTTAAACAGCAACAAAATCAATACAAATCAAAAATACCTGTTGTTATCGTTGGTAATATATCTGTCGGTGGTACAGGAAAGACCCCCGTAGTTAGAAAGCTCGCCCAAGAGTATCTAGCGAAAGGTAAAGCCCCTGTAATTATTAGTCGTGGCTATGGTGCAAAAGCTGAAAGCTATCCATTTGAAGTTGATGTAGATACTCCAGCTAGTAAGTGCGGCGATGAACCTGCAATGTTGTATGATGCATTGAATGCTCAGGTTCCAATCGTTATATCACCACAGAGAGTAGACTCTGTAAAGTATATTGAAAAAAAATATCCAAATACTGATGTCATAATCAGCGATGATGGTTTACAGCACTACAAGCTTGCCAGAGATAAGGAAATAGTTGTTGTCGATGCTAGTAGAATGTTTGGTAATCAATTATGTATTCCTGCAGGGCCTTTAAGAGAGCCTGTTGAAAGGTTAAAATTTGTTGATGAAGTTATTGTTATTGGGAACTGCTCTGATGATGATAAAAACTATATAAGAAATTATAACCAAAATATTACTTCTGCTAAGATTGTAGCAACTGAGTTTGTAAACCTTATATCTGGAGAGAGAGTTCCTAAGGATAGGTTTTTAGATAAAAAAGTTGTAGCTGTTGCAGGTATTGGTAATCCAACTAAATTTTTTCAAACTTTAGTAGATAATGATGTAGACATCTCTGATAAAAAAATATTTAAAGATCACCATAAATTTGAACAAAAAGATTTTGCTGATATTGAAGGTAATCAAATAGTTGTTATGACGTATAAAGATGCTATTAAATGCAAATCTTTTGCTAAAGATAATTGGTGGTATTTGGATATAGAATTGCAATATAATTCTTAATATTACCTGTTTCTTGTATTTAGAGTGATTTGAAAAATAAAAAAGTTACGATCAGTTATTGGTTGAAATAGTCTTTTAGAAAATTATATTTAAGTGCACTTATAAATCATAAAGCTAAAATAAGCTATACATATATAATTAATAGGCTCAATCAATTTGCTATACTTTGTTATATATATTACTATTTATTTGATATAAATATTCTAATAAACCTTTATGCAAAAAATAGTTTTAGTCGATGGTTCATCTTATTTATTTAGAGCCTACCATGCCTTACCAAATCTCTCTAATAGTCAAGGAGAACCAACGGGTGCTATTCTTGGGGTAATTAATATGCTCAAGAAATTACCAGCCATATATGATACTGAATATGTTGCAGTAGTATTTGACCCTAAAGGTAAAAATTTTCGTCATGAGATGTATCCTGAATATAAAGCTAATCGTAAAGCGATGGATGATGAACTAAGGGTACAAATCCAACCTCTGCATGAGATTATCAAAAAGATGGGCTACCCACTTATTATAAAAGATGGCGTAGAGGCTGATGATGTCATTGGGACATTGGCTAGAGAGTTAGAGCATCAAGGTTATGATGTGATAATTTCTACTGGTGATAAGGATATGGCTCAGTTAGTTACTGAAAAAGTAGTGTTATATGATTCGATGAAAAATGTAACTACAGATATACCAGGAGTTTTAGATAAATATCAAATTAGACCTGATCAGATAGTGGATTATTTAGCTCTTATGGGAGATTCTTCGGATAATATACCTGGAGTACCTAAAGTAGGTCCTAAAACAGCAGTTAAGTGGTTACAACAGTATGAAAACATTGATGGCGTTATAGAGAATGCAAGTGAGATAAAAGGAAAGGTTGGAGAGAATTTACGTAATAATATAGAACTTTTAAAACTTTCTTATCAGTTAGCTACAATTAAATGTGATCTTAATCTTAGTTTGTCTATAGAAGATCTTAAGTGTCAAAAGGCAGATACAGAATATCTAACAGAAGCTTTTACTCGATATGGATTTAATTCGTTACTTAGAAATTTAAATGTAGAGGCTAAGCCTGCTTCAGACAAAACACAACCTAAGTCTATAGAAGTTGATTATAGAACTGTTACATCCGAACAAGAGTTGGATAATTTAATAGTGGAGCTAAAAAATAGTGATACTTTTGCTTTTGATACAGAAACAGATTCTTTAAATACTTATGAAGCTAATTTAGTAGGTTTATCTTTTTGTGCTATAGAAGGTAAGGCTTATTATATCCCAGTCCAACACAGGTATTTAGGTGTTCCACAGCAGCTGGAGTTAGATGTGGTTTTAGAAAACTTAAAACCAGTATTTGCAGATTCTAAAAAAGCTAAAGTTGCACATAATTTTAAGTTTGATGAGAAGGTTTTATCAAAATATGGAGTTGATATTAAAGGTCAAATTCATGACACTATGATTATGGCTTATGTGCTAAAAAGTAGTGGTAAGCATGATATGGATAGTCTTTCTAAAGAGCATCTCGATATTTCACCTGTTCCTTACAGTGAAATAGCTGGTACAGGTAGAAAACAGCAAACCCTAGATCAAATAGAAATTGAAAAGGTTGCAAAATATGCTGCTGAAGATGCAGATATTACTTTTAGGCTTTTTAATCATTTTGATGGTTTGCTTAAAAAAGAAAAAATTCTTTATAATTTATATTCTCAGGTTGAGATGCCACTTACCCTTATCCTTAATAATATGGAAAAGATAGGTGTAAAGATTGATGCTGACAAGTTAGTTGAGCAAAGTGCAAACCTTGAGAAAAGCATAGGTGAAATTCAAGAGCAGTGCTATGAACTTGCTGGATCAGAGTTTAATTTATCATCTCCTGTACAGTTAAGAGAGATTCTTTTTGAAAAGATGGAAATTCCACCAGTTAAAAAAACAGCAAAAGGTCAAGCTTCAACATCTGAAGAGGTATTAGTCCAATTAGCTGAAGAATATGAAATAGCTGCTTTAATTATGAAATATCGACACCTCTCAAAGCTAAAAAATACTTATACTGATAAGCTTCCTAAAATATTAGATAGCAATTCAAGAGCTCATACTTCATATAATCAAACAGGAACTGTTACAGGAAGGCTATCATCTTCAGATCCAAACTTACAAAATATACCAATCAAAAGCCCTGAGGGTCGTAAAATCAGACAAGCATTCATTGCTGAAGAAGGGTGTTGCGTAGTTGCTGCAGATTATTCGCAGATTGAACTTAGAATCATGGCACATTTATCAAAAGATGAGAATCTTCTAAAAGCTTTTAACGAAGGTCTAGATATCCATAGTGCAACAGCTGCTGAGGTTTTAGGTATCCAGCTGGATGAAGTTTCAAGTGAGCAAAGAAGAAGGGCAAAAGCTATAAACTTTGGCCTTATCTATGGTATGAGTGCTTTTGGTTTAGCAAAACAGCTTGAAATACCTCGTGGTGAGGCACAAGAATATATCGATGTATATTTTAACCGTTATCCAAAAGTTAAAGAATATATGACTACTGCTAAAGAGTTCGCTAAAAAAAATGGCTATGTTGAAACAATACTAGGTCGAAGACTATATTTGCCTGAAATTAGTTCAAGAAATGTGATGCAAAGAAATGCTGCTGAAAGAGCTGCGATAAATGCTCCAATGCAGGGAACGGCTGCTGATATTATAAAAAAAGCGATGATAGAGGTTAACACTATGATTTCTCAGGAGTATAATAGCGAAGTTAAAATGGTAATGCAGGTTCATGATGAATTAGTTTTTGAAGTTCAAAGAACTAAAGTTGAAGAGATTTCTGCAAAAATAAAAGAAATAATGGAAGGTGCTGTTAAACTTAGCGTACCTTTAGAAGTCAATGTTGATACTGGCGATAACTGGGATCAGGCACATTAATATATATTAGGATTTATTATGCTATTAGTAATGGATGTAGGTAACTCTCATATACACATTGGAGTTTTTGAGGGTGAGCAAATAGTTAGCCAAATTAGATACTCAACGTCATCAGTTGATTCGACTTCTGATCAGATGGGAGTTTTTTTAAGGCAAGCTTTGAGAGAAAACTCTGTAGATTTAAATAAGATAGATGGATGTGCGATATCTTCTGTGGTGCCACATCTAAATTATTCATTAGGCTCAGCTGTTATAAAATACTTTGATATAAAACCATTTTTTATTAGTATGGATAATACGGGTCTTGACATGTCAGCAGTAGAAGCACACCAAGTAGGAGCAGATAGAATTGCTAGTTGTATTGGTGCTATAGCTGATCATCCAAATAAAGATCTACTAATAATAGATTTAGGAACAGCAACAACTTTTGATATTGTTACTAAAGATAGAAAATACTTAAGTGGTTCAATTATGCCTGGTGTTAAACTATCCTTGAATGCTTTGTGCCAAGGAGCATCTCAACTATCGTCAATAACTATTGTCAAACCAGAAGTTGCTATTGGTTATGATACAAAAACTAATATTCGTTCAGGATTATACTATGGGCATCTAGGAGCATTAAAAGAGCTTAAGAATAAAAGCTTGGAAGAGTTAAGTGATAAGGATGTCTACACTATAGCAACTGGTGGTTTTGCCAGTTTATTTAAAGATGAAGGAATATTTGATGAAATATCTCCGGATTTAATTCTACGTGGAATAAGAATTGCATTTTTAGAGAATAATTAAAAAATCAAAAGGTTTTTAAGATGTTAAAAAATAAAAAAGTAGTTATTTTATTATTTGATTCATTTGGTATTGGTCAAGCGCCCGATGCACCTCAATTTGGGGATCAAGGGTCGGATACTTTAGGCCATATCGTTGAATATTTTAATAAAAATGGTATGAATCTTAAATTACCAAATTTATCAAAAAGAGGTCTTAAGAAAGCTGCTGAGCATAACAGAGGTGCTGCGCTGGCTCAAGATATCTCAATATCTGATAATATTATAAATTCAAAATTTGGCTATTGTGCTGAAATAAGTAAAGGTAAAGATACTCCTAGTGGACATTGGGAACTTGCAGGTGTGCCTGTTATGTTTGACTGGTATTACTTCACTGCAAAAGAGAATCAAAGCTGTTTTGATCAAGAATTCATAGATAGATGGGTTGAAAAAGCAGGTCTTAAAGATGGCTTTATAGATGCTGGTCATGCATCAGGGACTGAGGTGCTCAAAGAGCATGGTTGTGAAAGTTGTGTAACTAAGAAACCTATAGTTTACACATCAGCTGATAGTGTTTTCCAGGTAGCCGCTCATGAAGATTATTTTGGTTTAGATAAGCTCTTAGATATTTGTAAAATTGCGCGAGAAATTCTTGATGATATGAATATGAAAGTTGGTAGAGTTATTGCGCGTCCATTTATTGGTGAAGCTGCAGATGAATATGTTCGTACAGGTAATCGTAAGGACTTTTCTATTTTACCACCAGCACCAACTTTATTGGATAAATTAAAGCAGGCTGGAGGTAAAGTTGTCTCAATTGGTAAGATTGCTGATATTTATGCAAATCAAGGTATTAGTAAGCAACTCAAAGCAACAGGTTTAGAGGAACTTTTTGATAAAACAGTATCTGAATATAAGTTGGCACAAGAAAATACACTCATATTTACTAACTTTGTCGATTTAGATTCGAGTTATGGACATCGTAGAGATCCTAAAGGTTATGGTAAAGCTCTAGAATATCTAGATGCAAGAATTCCTGATTTAGATAATTTATTAGATGATGATACGATTGTAATATTAGCTGCAGATCATGGTTGTGATCCAACAGCTCCAGGTTCTGACCATACAAGGGAATGCGTGCCATTTTTACTTTGGGGTAAAAATATAGAATCTGAATTTATTGGCCAGAGAGATACTTTTGCTGATATTGGTGAAAGTATTGCTGATTTTATGGGTGTCGAATCATTAAGTTTTGGGAAATCAATATTTGAGAAAAACTATGACGAGTAAACAAAAAATAGTATCGCTTATAGATTTAACACTATTAGGTGATAGTGATACAGACAAAGATATACTTAAAATATGTTCTAAAGCTAGGAATTCTCTAGGGAATGTGGCTGCTTTGTGCGTTTATAAGGAGTTTATTCCGGTTGTTAAAAAAGAACTTGGAGCAGATTTTAAAGTCGCTACTGTGGTTAACTTCCCTAATGGTGATTCCAGTATAGAAAATACTCTTAATGAAACAAAGCAAGCTCTAACATTAGGAGCTGATGAAATTGATCTAGTTATAGATTATAAAGAGTACATTGAAAAGTCATGCTCAGAAAAGTCAAAGCAAATGGTTTCTCAGGTCAAAACTCTTTGTGAAGATAAGACTCTCAAGGTAATAATAGAGTCTGGAGAACTTCAATCGCCAGAGCTAATTGAAAAAGTATCTTCTGATGTTATAAATGCAGGAGCTGACTTTATTAAAACATCAACAGGTAAGTCTCGTGTCGGAGCAACCATTGAAGCAGCTGAGGCTATGTTGAAAACCATTAAAAAGTTAGATGAAAAAGTAGGTTTTAAAGCTTCTGGTGGAATAAAGAATTATACACAAGCAGTTGCATATGTTGAATTAGCTGATAAGATACTCAGCAGTAATTATATAAATCCAAAAACCTTTAGGTTTGGTGTAAGTAGTCTTTTAGATAACTTACTTAATCATAAACAAGAGTGTATAAATGATTATTAGAACTTTATATTTTGTTTTAGGTCTTTTCGTAATTTATCTTTTGGCATATATTTGGAGTAATAATAGACACGCTATTAGATATAAAAATCTTTTTATAATCCTCGTAGTACAGCTTCTTCTAGCAAAATTCATGCTTAGTACAACAATAGGTATTGATATAATCAATTATATTAATGAAGGATTTAAGGTTATACTTGCGAGTGCTCAAGTTGGTGTATCTTTTGTTTTTGGAAATTTAGCTGATTCAAAAGGATTTATATTTTTCTTTAATGCTGCTATGCCAATAGTACTAATGTCTGCGATTATTGGGATATTGCAGTATTTTAAAATTTTACAAATACTTGTAGTTGCAATAGGAAGTATTTTGGCAAAAGTCACAGGTATGGGCAAGCTAGAATCATTTAATGCTATTAGCTCTCTAAGTGTTGGTCAGTCTGAGAATTTTCTTTATTATAAAAAGATAATAAAATACTTACCTTCAAATGTACTTTATACAATGGCCGCTACGGCAATGTCTACAGTATCACTAGGTACAGCAGCTGCTTATATGACAATAATTAATCCAACTTATGTTTGTGTAGCTATAATTATGAACATGTTTGGAGCATTTTTTGTTTTAAATATAATAAATCCTTATGAAAAAACTAAAGAAACATCATATCAGTTTTTAACTGAGCAAGTTGAGGATTTTGAAAAGCAAAGATTCTTTGAGATGCTATCAGAGTATATCTTGGATGGATTTAAGGTTGCTATAATTGTCTGTGTTATGGTTATGGGTTATATAGCTTTTCTTAATTTGGCAGATGCTATTTTTTCTAGCTTATTTGGTATATCTTTGCGAGATATTTTGGGATATGTTTTTTATCCAATTGCGTGGGTTTTAAATATTCATGGTAATGAGGTGTTTTTATCAAGCCAAATTATGGGCACCAAGATAGTTACTAACGAATTTGTAGCAATGCAAGAGTTAGCTCAGCATGCAAAACAACTATCAGCTCATACAATAGCTGTAGTATCAGTGTTTTTAGTTTCTTTTGCTAATTTTGCATCTATTGGAATTATTATCGGTGCTATCCAAGCACTTGATAAGGATGCTTCAGTTAAAGTAGCAAGATTTAGTTTGAAGATTTTGTATGGAGCTGTGTTAGTTAGCTTTTTATCAGCAAATATAGTTGGATTTGTTATATCTGGAACATAGAGAGGTAGATGTGTTTACAAAAGTGATATTTTTTTTAATAGGGTTAGTAACTGTTTATCTCTTAGCATTATTATGGAGTAGTAATAGAAAAAAAGTTAAATATAAAAACTTACTTATTATTTTGGTTGTTCAGTTAGTTGTTTGTTATTTTATATTACAATCAAGTGAAGGTATAAAACTTGTATCGCTTATTTCTGATGGCTTTAATAAGATACTTTTACACGCTCATCAAGGGACAGCATTTGTTTTTGGAAGCTTGGCTGATACTAAGAAAAATGGCTTTGTTTTCTTCTTTAATGTTGGTATGCCGATAGTTCTTATTTCTGGAATAATAGGTGTTTTACAGTATTTCAAAATTTTACCATTTGTTATTAGAATTATAGGTTTTATTCTGACTAAAATTACAGGAATGGGTAAGCTTGAGTCATTCAATGCAGTAAGTTCCCTAACTGTAGGCCAGCAAGAAAACTTCCTTATATATAAGAAAATAATTGGCCACTTACCAGCTAATGTACTATATACAATGGCTGCCACAGCAATGTCTACAGTGTCACTGGCAATTGCTGGATCTTATATGTCAATTATCCAACCAAAATATGTATGTACAGCAATTGTTTTGAATATGTTAAGTACTTTCTTTGTGCTTCATATTATTAACCCATATGACAAAGATCCTAGTCTAGACTATGATAGCTTGCATCAAGATTACGAAGAAGAAAAGCAAAGCTTCTTTGAAATGTTATCAGAGTATTTATTAGATGGTTTTAAGATTGCTGTAATTGTTTGTGCGATGCTTATTGGCTTTATAGCACTACTGAATTTGGTTGATAGTATATTTCAAGGGGTTTTAGGTATAACATTTAGGCAAATTTTAGGTTATATATTCTATCCTTTTGCATGGGTACTAAATATTCACGGAAGTGAGATATTTCTATCAAGCCAAATTATGGGTACAAAAATAGTTACTAATGAGTTTGTAGCGATGCAAGAACTAAGTAAACATGCAAAAGATCTTTCAGAACATACTCAAGCTGTAGTTTCAGTATTTTTGGTTTCATTCGCTAATTTTTCATCGATTGGTATTATAGTGGGGGCAGTCCAAGCTCTTAATAAAGAAGCTTCGGTTAAAGTAGCAAGATTTAGTTTGAAGATTTTATACGGGGCTGTGCTAGTTAGTTTATTATCAGCTGTTATAGTTGGCTTTGTTATTTAAAGGTTTTGAAAAATGCAGAGTAAATTTATTGTAATAGAAGGTCTTGATGGTGCTGGTAAGAGTACAGCTATTGAGTTTATCAGAAAGTATTTACAAGAGAAAAAACTACCAACTGTGTATACTCGTGAACCTGGTGGGACAAAAATAGCAGAAGATATTAGAAATTTAGCATTAAAAAATTATAGTGATGAATCGGTGCATTCTGATACAGAACTACTTCTAATGTATGCAAGTAGATTACAGCACGTACATAGTTTAATAAATCCATCTTTACAAAAAGGGCTAAACGTTGTTTCAGATAGGTTTTACTGGTCAAGTATTGCTTATCAAGGTGGTGGTAGAGGCATTGATCTGAAAAAGATCTGGGCTTTAAATGATTATTTTCTTAAGGATTGTGAACCTGACCTAACCATATACCTTGATATTGATCCTATAACTGGCTTGCAAAGAGCTAATAAGGTAGGTAGCCCAGATAGAATAGAGCAGGCAGGCCTTGAGTTTTTCAATAGAACTCGCGAAGCTTTTAAGGTACTCGTTAAAGAATCTGATAAGGCGGTAGAGATTGATGCTTCTCAGCCTGTAACTAGTATTGAAAAACAAATATACCAAATATTAGATAATCATTTTAGTTTTTAAAATGAAATATTTTTAGTAAACTTCTTTAATTAAATTATTATATCAAATTATAAAAAGTAAGAATTGTTATGAGTGAATATTTAAATGAAATTGCAAAACGTAGAACTTTTGCAATTATTTCGCATCCAGATGCTGGTAAAACAACTATTACAGAGAAAATGCTACTTTTTGGAAATGCTATCAAAACAGCAGGGACTGTGAAGGCAAAAAAAAGTGGTGTCCATGCAACATCTGACTGGATGGAGATGGAAAAGCAAAGAGGTATTTCGATAACAACATCAGTGATGCAGTTCCCATATAACGATCGAGTAGTTAATTTACTTGATACTCCAGGGCATGAAGACTTCTCAGAAGATACATATCGTACACTTACCGCGGTTGATTCTGCATTGATGGTCGTTGATGCAGTTAAAGGTGTTGAGGATAGAACTATTAAGTTAATGAATGTTTGTCGCCTAAGGGATACTCCTATTGTAACTTTTATGAATAAGTTTGATAGAGATACTCGTGATCCACTAGAACTTTTGGATGAGGTTGAGGATATTCTTAAAATCAAATGTGCTCCTATGAATTGGCCTATTGGTATGGGCAAGTATTATAAAGGTGTCTATGATCTCTATAATGATGAGGTTACTTTATTTGAAACAGGTCATGGTCATGAGATTCATCCTTATAAAAAGATTAAAGGTTTGGAAAATGCTAAAGATGCTATAGGTTTAGATTTGTATGATGACCTTGAAATGGAAATTGAGCTTGTTAGAGGTGCAAGTCATCAGTTCGATGAACAAGAATTTCTAGAAGGTAAACTTACTCCAGTATATTTTGGTACAGCGCTAAGTAATTTTGGTGTCAAAGAAATGATGGATGGTTTTACAAAGTATGCTCCAGCGCCACAGCATCGTGAAGCTGATCAAAGAGATGTCCAAGCTGACGAGAAAAAACTAAGTGGCTTCGTTTTTAAGATTCAAGCAAATATGGATGAAAAGCATAGAGATAGAATAGCATTTTTCAGAATATGCTCTGGTAAATATGAAAAGGGTATGAAAATTTTTCATGAAAGAACAGGAAAAATGATGCAGATATCAAAAGCTTTGACGTTTATGGCTGGTGAAAGAGAGCAGGTTGAAGAAGGTTATGCCGGAGATATTATTGGTTTACACAATCATGGTAGTATCCAAATAGGTGATAGTTTTACACAAGGTGAAAAACTAAAGTTTAAAGGTATACCAAATTTTGCTCCTGAGATATTTAAGAGAGTTAAACTAAATGACCCTCTAAAAATGAAGGCATTACAAAAAGGTTTGGTACAACTTTCTGAAGAAGGTGCAACGCAAGTATTTAAACCTATCATCTCTAATGATTTAGTTGTTGGGGCTGTAGGTGTTTTACAGTTTGATGTGGTTGCTCAACGCTTAGCAACAGAGTACAATGTTAAATGCTCTTATGAGGGCGTAAATGTTGCTTTAGCGCGTTGGATATTTTGTGATGATGATAAAAAGCTTAATGATTTTAAGAAAAAATATGAAGTTAATTTATCATATGATGGGGCTGGCTATTTAACGTATCTAGCACCTACTGGGGTCAATTTACAGTTGGCTCAAGATAAAAATCCAGATATTATCTTCAGTGCAACAAGAGAGCATTAAAATCATATGCTTTTTAAGCAGAAAAAATATGCTATAATTTTTAAGTCTTTGTTTATAGGTTATTAGGGTGCTAAATGTTTAAAGGTATCAATAAAATTCTTATTGCTGGAGTTGCTTTGGTTGCAATACAGCCAGCTTTCTCAATGGAAATATATACTGTTAAGTCAGGAGATTATTTATACAAAATAGCAAAAACTCATTCAGTTAGTGGGATAAGCAATTCTGAATTAACGGATGCGATAAAAGGTATAAATAAATCAGAAATACCAGGAATTGTAGATAATCGCATACAAGTTGGTGATAAGCTAGCTATTCCGACTACAAAAGGTGAGGTCGAAGATGGTTTGACTTTGGTTAGGAATCAGATGATTCAAGGTTCATATAATCAATCAAATGATAACTCATCGTCTACCCCATCTATTTCAAGTAATGCTAGTAAAACTAGGCTTGGTGATAAGTCGATGATTTCTACATCAAAAGAGGTAACTACACCAGAGAATAATGCCATTAGCCAAGATAAAATACCTGTATTAGTTCCAGGAGAGAATGGTTCTGTAGATAGTAGTAGTGCATCACAAACATATAGCAATAGTTTAAATAGTGGTATTGACTCTGATAGTATAAATGAGACGGAGTCTTCTGATGGTAATGAAAATTCTGGATCTTTTTTCTCCTCTTTATTTAAGTTAATAGTTTACATAGCTATTTTGGCAGCAGTATTTTTCATAGCTAAAAAGTTTTGGGAAGGTAGAAACACTAAAAAAGAACAAGAATTAGAAATACTAGGTAAAAGAAAGAGAGATCATCTTATGTCGAGGATTTCTCCAGTTGTATCAGATAATGATTTTTATAAGTCTGATAATGCAGATCAACAGACCCCACAAGAAGAATTTGATTTTTTTGCGAATAACCAAGGATCGCCAACTGAAGATGATATAGAGTTAGATCAGCAAGAATCTAATATTAAAGAAGAATCTGAGGATCTAAATTCTAAAAATCCAGAAGGCAGTTTTCAAAGTCAAAAAAATGTGGCTATTAAGACTGAAAAAGGTGTAGTTTTTGAAACTTCTAGTGATGATGTGATTATTGGCAGTGATAATAATGAAATTGAAGAGATTGACTCTCAGGATCAAGCAGAACAAGAGCTACAATATATAGATGAGTTGATTGAGCAGTATTTAGATAGTGAAAAATATCTTGAGGCTAGTATAACTATACAAGATGCATTAGAGAAAAACCCAAATAATATTGATTTACGTTATAAGCTTTTAGAAGTTTATGCTCAGGCTGGTGATGAAATTGCTTTTGAAGGAGAGGTTCATTTTATTAAGTCTAAGAATATAGTTAGTATGTTTGATCCATTGCATCAAAAGATTGCCAAGCTTAGAGACAAATATTTTGAATAAATTTATTTAACATAATTTTAGAGAAAAAGATGCTTTTTAGAAAGAAAAAAAATGTCGAAAACAAAGATGTTTCTTCGACTCAGCCAGAAGACAATAATAAAAAAGGACTATTTTCAAGATTACAATCAGGGCTTTCAAAAACAGCAAGTAAATTTGGAGGCGGGCTAAGCACTATATTAATGGGACAAAAAGTTGTTGATGAAGATCTTCTTGAAGATATTGAAATGCAGCTTTTAACAGCAGATGTTGGTGTTGAAGCAACTGATGAAATAGTAGAGCATCTACGTGATAAAGTCGCAAGGAATGAACTACAAACAGCTGATAAACTTAATGAAATAATTCAGCAAAAACTAACGGAAATAATCTTGCCTTGCCAACGACCGTTAGAAGTTGATTCACAAAAAACTCCTTATGTAATATTGGTCGTAGGTGTTAATGGAGTTGGTAAGACTACAACAATAGGTAAACTTACTAAGAAACTTCAATCTCAAGGTAAATCAGTTATGCTAGCTGCTGGAGATACTTTTAGAGCTGCTGCTGTAGAGCAACTTCGTGAATGGGGCGATAGAAATAATACTCAAGTTGTATATCAGAAAGAAGGAGCTGATAGCGCTTCTGTGATCTATGATGCTATTAGTTCAGCTAGATCAAAAGAGGTAGATGTTGTTATTGCTGATACTGCT
Organism: Francisella uliginis; assembly: GCF_001895265.1. Taxonomy (NCBI): domain Bacteria; kingdom Pseudomonadati; phylum Pseudomonadota; class Gammaproteobacteria; order Thiotrichales; family Francisellaceae; genus Francisella; species Francisella uliginis. Next base: position 1,969,794 of record NZ_CP016796.1, on the reverse strand, counting down.
GGTAGATTGCATAATAAAGACAACCTTATGCAAGAGCTTAAGAAAGTTGTCAAGGTTATTAAAAAAGTAGATGAATCAGCGCCTCATGAGGTTATGCTTGTGGTTGATGCAACTACTGGAGGTAATGCTCTTAGTCAAGCGGAAGCTTTTCATGAGATAGTTGATCTTACTGGTATAACTATAACAAAGCTTGATGGTACAGCTAAAGGAGGAATTATCTTCTCAATAGCTAGAAAACTGAGGTTGCCACTTAGGTTTATAGGTGTTGGCGAGAAGATTGATGACCTTCAGGTTTTTAATGCAAAAGACTTTACAAGAGCTCTTTTTGACGCCAAGTAAATTGATATAAATATTTCTTAATTCAGTATAGTTTTTTATCTGTTGATTTTATCTAATAAATATTGCAAACTTTGATTAATTTTTTATTCCATATATTGTTTAATGAGAAGAGCAATAGTCTTACTTTTTATTCAACTGATTGCTTCTGTAGCTTTTTTTATAGCAACAGTAATTATAGCTAGATATCTTGGTCCAGAGGATTTTGGAGACTTTTCTGCTGCTTATAGTGTTGCATCAGTTGCTTATATAGTGTCCCTTTTAGGAGCTGATGTCATTGTAATGAATGTAATAGCTGTTTCTATGAAGTATCAAAAAAAGGGAGAAGTAAAAGCTTTTATAGTATATGTATTTATTATAGTTGCTATTTTAAGTATTTTTTATTACTTAGTCGCGGTATCTGCTTACTGGATATCAAATAATATATTTTTATTAAAATATAACCATCCAGTTTTTGTTGCTGTGATTTTTATTCCTGTTATGGCGTTGACATTTTTCTTTTATAGAGTGTTAATTTCATTTTCTAAGCCAATATTAGCAAACGTGCTTTTTAAAATACTTATAAACTTTTCTATGCTATTTTTAGCATGTTTGATGTTTTTAGTGCAGGCTTTTCGAAACTCTCATATGGCCGTAATATTATTTATGCTGGCTTGGATCATAACATTTATAGTAATGTTATTTATATTAGCTAAAAAAATGAAAATATTTGCTGCAAATAGGGATGAAATAAAATATAAAAATTGGCTTAATTCTGGACTTTCTGGATTACCTTACACTTTAGCACTATTTACATTGCCATATTTAGCAGTTATTGGAGCAGAGGTTTTCTTAACTAATGAGGATAGTGTTGGAATTTTTGCTACAGCGGCATCTTTTTCACAGGTGATTGCGAATAACTTTATAGCATGTATACAGTCTGTTGCCCTAGCCCCTATTGCAATAGCTATCTATAACAAGAAATTTTTTGATGTTAGAAAGGTTTTAGAGAAAAACCTTATTGTTACAGGTAGTTTGTGTATTTTGCTTATAGTCATCGTATTCTTTTTTGGCAAAGAGTTTTTATTAATTTATGGTGAAAAATATACAGTTGGAAGTAATATTTTAACTATTTTCATGATAACTCAGAGTATTGTTTTAACAGGATGCTTGGCAGCTCCAGTACTTCTTTATTTTAAGAAAAATAAATTTGTCTTTTTGAGCTCTATAATGCTTATGGTTTTTTTAATTATATTTATCAGTATGTTAGGGTATATATATCAAGAAGAGGGGCTTGCAATAGGTGTTTTACTCGCTGTATTTGTTATCTTTTTAATCCAAAACATATATGCATATAGACTAACATTTAAAAATTCATTGTAATATTATTAAAGATTTAAGCTTCCTAAGCAACTGTATTTTTTTAACTAAAGCAATATCTAAACGCTAGATTTATAAAGCTCTCTAATATATGATGGAAATGAGTGTTTTTTATCTCTTCTCCTTTAGAGAAGCGGTTTGTGCTGTTAATTTTAAATATGAGGTAATCTAATATATGTCGGGAATAAGTAAAGGAAGTATTCGAGCTCCTTTTTGGGTTTTATGGACTCTTGAGCTATGGGAGCGTTTTGGTTACTATGGTTTACAGGCAATTTTAGCAATATATTTCGCTAAACATCTAGGCTTTAGTGATGCAGATTCAATGTTGATTTTTGGATCATTTTCAGCATTTTTGTATGGGGGACCATTAATTGGAGGCTGGATAGGTGATAATTATCTAGGAGCAAAAAGAACAATCTTTATTGGAGCGGGGCTTTTAGCTATATCATATTTCTGCTTAAGTATATCTGCAAATTTATCAGAGATATTAGGCATTAGTGAGAAAGCAATGGTTATGTACGCATTAGCTGGTGTAGCTATTGGCGGTGGATTATTTAAAGCAAATCCAAGCTCTCTTATTTCAAAGTTATTTGATAAAGGCGATCCAGCACTAGATGGAGCCATGACTCTTTATTATATGGCTATCAATATTGGTTCTTTTATTTCGATGCTGCTTACTCCGATTGTTGCTGCTAAGTATGGTTACATGCATGCATTCTTCTGTTCAGCTTTTGGTATGCTTTTAGGCTTGCTTAGCTACACTATCTTTTATCCTAAGATTAAGCATATTATGACTGAAGCAGGCTCAAGGAAGATGAGTTACTCAAAGATGGTTGTTGTAATCGTTGGAGCTTTTGTTGCAATACTGCTAGTTGGAAACATTCTTGAGAACACTAACCTATGTAGAATTATTGTTGCTGCAATAGCTATTGGAGCGTTAATATACTTCTTTATGCAATTGTTTCAGCAAGACAAACATGAACAAAAAAGAATGATTGTAGCCTTAATATTAATTATTCAAGGTATAATTTTCTTTGTACTATATCAGCAAATGCCGACATCATTAAATTTCTTTGCGGTAAATAATGTTGATACACATTTTCTTGGGATGAATTTAGAGCCAGAACAGTGGCAGGTATTAAACCCAATAGTTATTGTTTTGATGTCACCAGTATTGTCTGTTTTATACAAGAAAGTTCCAGGGACACATGTGACAAAGTTCTGTTTTGGTATGACTCTTTGCGCGATGGCATTCCTGGTTTTATACTTCCCTCAATTTACTACTTCTAATGGTATTGTATCTGGATGGTGGCTAGTTCTTAGTTATTGGTTACAGTCTACTGGAGAGCTTCTTATCTCTGCTTTAGGACTATCGATGGTTGCAGAATTATTTCCAAGAAAAATGGGTGGCTTTGCTCAAGGTATGTGGTTAATTACAACAATGATAGCAGGTCCTATAGGAGGTATTGTTGGTGCCTTAACAGCTCCTGAGCCAGGTCAACATTTTACTAAAGTTGAAAGTATATCTGTTTATGGCCATGTGTTTTTAGTAATAGGCCTATTTGTAGCAGCTGTGGCTATTATCATGTGGATATCTCGAGGATGGTTGAATAAAGTTATTGAGAGTACACGAGCTCATGTTAATGAAACTTTACATAATCCAAATGAAGACTTCTTCTTAGATAAAAGTCACGAAATTTAATCTAGATATCTTTATTCTAATATTTTTTGTTAAAATATATTCAGTTATTTTTAAAATATAATTTCTAATGTCTAATAAATTTTTATCAGGATTAAATACTCAGCAGCAAAAGGCGACTTTATTAGAAGATCGTAACTCTTTAATATTAGCAGGTGCTGGTAGTGGTAAAACAAAAGTTCTCACATCTCGAATAGCTTATCTTTGTCAAAATAAAGGTGTAGCTATAGATAATATCTTAGCAGTAACATTTACTAATAAGGCAGCTAGAGAGATCCAACAGCGTGTTGAGAGTATGCTAGGTATATCGACATTTGGTATGTGGATAGGAACCTTTCATGGGATTGCACACAGATTATTACGTAAACATGCTCATGAATTAGGGTTAGATAAAAATTTTAGAATCTTAGATCAAGATGAACAAGCTCAACTTATAAAAAAAGTTATCAAAAGCTTAGATCTAGATGATAAAAAATACCCTCCTAAATTATTGCAAAATTTTATAAATAAGCAGAAAGATAAGGCTATACGTAGTAACAAGCTTGCTAATCAGTATGATGCAAACTACAGTCATATTTATAAAGCATATGAAGAGCGTTTGCTATTAGATAATGCTTTAGATTTTGCGGACCTTCTTCTATATTTGTATGAGCTTTTTTCATTAAATCAACAACTAAGAGAGTATTACCAAAGTTTATTTAAATATATTCTTATCGATGAGTTTCAAGATACAAACCAAGTGCAATATATGTGGCTAAAACTTTTGGCTACAGATAATAACTATACTATGGCTGTTGGTGATGATGACCAGTCAATATATGGTTGGCGTGGAGCGGTTGTTGATAATATTCATAATTATGTCAAAGATATAAATAATGTTGAGGTTATAAAATTAGAACAAAATTATCGTTCAACTAAGAATATCTTAAAAGCTGCAAACTCAGTGATTAAGAATAATGATAACAGGATGTCAAAAGAGCTCTGGTCAGCAGCCGAAGAGGGTGAGAAGGTAGAGGTTTATTGCGCAGTAAATGAGCGTGATGAAGCTAAATATATTATTGAGAAAGTTCGTAATCTACATTCGCAAGATGTCGATTATAGTGATGTTGCAATACTATATCGCTCTAACTATCTATCGCGTGTTCTAGAGGAGAGTTTTATATATGCAAGTATTCCTTATAGAATTTATGGAGGTTTTAAGTTCTTTGATCGAGCTGAGATTAAAGACGCGTTGGCGTATCTGAGACTTGCTGTAACAAATAATGATAATTTAGCCTTCGAAAGAATTATTAATACTCCTACTAGAGGCATAGGTAACAAAACTCTAGAAACTATTAGAAACTTTGCTCAAATAAACTCGATTTCATATTGGCAAGCTACAATTGAAGTAATTCAAAGAGAGCTTGTGACTAAAAGAACAGCAGGACTATTATTTAAATTCATAGAATTAATTAATGAGATATCTAGTCAGATTAGTGATCTAAGTTTGGATAAGTTACTTGAGTATGTTATTAATAAAAGTGGTTTGTTAGCTTCTTATGAAGAGAAAAATACCGAAAAAGATCGCCAAAAAATAGATAACTTAAAAGAGCTTATCAGTGCAGCCAAAGATTTTGAGCCTCAGATAGAGCTACTTGATGATAATACAGATATTTTACAAGATTTCTTATCATTTGCTGTATTAGAAGCTGGTGATATGCAAGCTGATGAGACTGTTGATAGCGTTCAACTGATGACTATTCATGCTTCAAAAGGGTTAGAGTTTAAATATGTATTTATGGTAGCTGCTGAAGAGGGAGTCTTCCCACCAAGCTCAATTATTAACGCAGAAGAAGCTTTCGATAGTAAGCATTCTAAGAAAATGCAGGAGAAATTAGCAGAAGAAAGAAGGTTATTTTATGTGGCAATAACAAGAGCTATGAAAGCTTTGACTATTAGTTATGCTCAAGTGCGTAATATATTCGGCCGTAGTAGCTTTCAGGTTAAATCTCGATTTTTAGCAGAGATAGATGACGAGCATCTAAGTGAAGGTAAGAGCCATACTATAGATAAACCAAAAGCTAAAGTACGACAAAAATCTAATTTTGGCGTTTCGGCGTTTGATTTTCTTAAATCTAATAGTGCTGCAGGTAGTAGCTTTAATCCAGGCGATCGCGTCTATCATAAGGTCTTTGGTAAGGGAGTATTTGTTAAGTCTCAAGCACAGGGTTCAAAAGAGTTTTTTACAGTCGATTTTGGTAGTGATGTAGGTCAAAAGATTTTATTAGCGGATATAGCAAATTTAGTTAAAGTATAAATACTAATTTGTCTATTAGAGACTTTAATTAGACATGAACAATTTTGTGATATTTTTACTAATTTATATTTGGGTTGATATTATAGTTAATCCGAATGACTCATGTAAAATAAAACCTGTCATTCCGGACTTGATCCGGAACCTCCTAGTTAAAGTAAAGAGATCCTGAATCAGGTTCAGGATGACCTCATAAATGTACACAATACAGTCGGATTGACTATATGTATGGTATCTTCTTTAGAAGATATAGCCTACTAGTTTTATATGGTTTGATTAATATTCTTAACCATTCTTTGTAGCACAATAAAAGCAAAAAGTAGGCATATTATAAATATTGCAGTTATACTGACACTTGCCTGGATATTCATTAGGTTACCTATATCTATAGATGATCCAACAACAAGCTGACCTATTTCAATAACTAAGGTTATAATCATATTTGTTAGAGCGACACCTATTGCTGCAAAGTCTTTAGGGCATATCTTATTGAAATAGTACCAGACCAAAACTTGTGATGCTGAAAACATACCAAAGATAAATGTAATTATTATCGCCGAGTTTTTAAATATTCCTAAGTTTATTAGTATACAAGTGATACCAACTCCAAGTATTGAGAGATTAATTATATTTTTACTATTAAATTTATTACAAAGTAAGGTTTTTATTGGAGAGAAGATAATCCAACCTATAAATATTGAAGTAATAAGCGTAGTTGAGAATATATCGCCAAAGCCATATGATTGCTTAAAGTATAAAACTCCATATTGAGAGGTTAAAACTACAGTTGGTACGTATAGTAGTCCTCCCCAAACAGCATTCTGCCAAAGGCTTTTGTTCTTTATGAGTTGTTTACTTACTTCAAATATTTGATCAAATCTAGGCATTAGAGAGATTGTGTATCTTTCTTTAGGTAGAGCTAAAAAGAACAATAGTGCTAAAGGGAAAGCTATAAGCCCAGAGTAAATAAAAATATTTATCCAAGAAGTGTCATAACTAGATATTAAAACACTAATATTTTGAGAAAAAGCAGCAGCTAATGTGCCTAATGAGATAACAACACTTGTAACTATAGAGAAATATTTAGGATTTAGGTTTTCTAGAGTTAATTTTAGAACGCCAATAAATGCAAATGATGATCCAATACCAACAAGAAGTCTACCAAAAAGAGCTAACTCATAACCGCCTGATATGAAAATGATATTTCCAATACCACAAGTTATTGTCGCAAATATAAGAATTTTTTTGCTTCCAAATCTGTCGAGTAATATTCCTGCAGGAATTTGCATCAGAAGGTACGTGATGTTGTAGCTAGAAACTAAAAATGAGAATCCAACATGAGTTGAAATATTAAAATACTGGACTATTTGTTCTTGATAAACACCGGTTAATATTCTTAGAAAAAATTCATAACAGTAAAAACTTATACCAATAGTTAGTATAAGTGATAGTCTGAGTTGTTGCATCATATTTTATAAAAAAGTATTTACTATTTTAAATCTATACTTTTGTGTCTAGTTTGTCTAATTAACTTTTTGTAATTGATTTTTTTATTATAGCTACAGTTATTAAAAATTAATCAAAATATAAGACTTTAGAAATGCAAAATTAATTTAAAGTTAGATGAGAGAAAACTAAGTAATTACTTGTAAAATAAAATACTTAAATCGCGGTTCATATCTGCACTATCTTATTTACATAATAAGAGTTTTAACGCATAATTTTCTAAATTAATTACTAATTTTTTAACGTATATGCAAAAAATAACAAAAGTTGGTTTTACTATATGGTTCATGTGTGCATTCTTTTATGCTCTTGAGTTTATTGTAAGAGCTTCTGGAAATTCCTTATATAACAGTTTTATCATTGCACCATATGACTTAAGCCCAGAGCAAATCAGTATTTTTAGTTCAGCATTTTATTGGGCATATGTAGCTTCTCAACTACCTGCTGGAATTTTGATTGATAAGTTTGGTATTAAGAAAATTATGTTAGTCAGCACTTTTCTTTTTTCTGTTGGTGTTTTTATTGCAACAAGAGCTACATCTCAAGAGTATCTAGTTTTATATAGAGTTTTGGCAGGTATTGGTGGCGGCTTTGCTTTTTTATGTGCATTGAAAGCAATAGCAATATGGTTACCAAAGAGAACATTTCCATTATTTACAGGTGCTACGCAAATGTTAATGTATGGAGCTGGTACAATTACAGGTTTACCGTTAGTTATTTTGGCAAACCATTATAGTGTCCAAGTAATTATGTCTGTTATTCTAATAGTTTCAATATTACTTTTTCTAAGTGTAGTATTTTTTATACCATCTAATGAGCTACATGATCAAAAAGATACGGATGAGCTAGCAGATACACATACAAAAATAGAAGATATCCCTATTGTTTTCAAAATTAAGCAGATTTTACTTAACGGATTTTTTTGCTTTACTATCTATGGCACGACAGCTTTATTTGCTGACTTGTGGAGTTATAGGTTCTTAAGCTTAGATGGGTATCCTACTGAGTATGCTGGATTAGCTTCATCAATGATATTTATTGGAATTGCAGTTTTTAGTCCACTTTGGGGAGTTATTGCAACTATTTTAAATAAGCAAAAAATCCTACTAACTATCGCTTCAGCTCTTGGATTTTTTATAGTTACAGCTATTGTGTATATGCATCTTAATCCAGTCATAATGTGTGTTTTATGTGTTCTGTGGGGAGGGATGCAGGCAGTTCATGTACTGAATTTCACAATATTGAGAGCACATATTAGTCCACTATATATTGCAACAGGTCTTGCTATGGTTAATCTTTTTATTCCTTTAAGTGGAGCAGTGTTACAGCCATTTGTAGGATATATGGTGTCATTTTTAGAAAAAGCAGGTTTTGGGCACTTATCATCTTTTAAATATGCTTTGTTAATTCTACCTATACTAATGCTGTTATCAGTTATATTGTCTCTTTTTATTAAGGAGAAAAAAGCTTAAAATGTATTTTAATCCGTTGTAATTTTTAAAAGGAATATTAAGTTATGTCAAAAGAGTTTGTTTTAGCTGTAGATCAAGGCACAACTAGTTCACGTGCTATTATTTTTGATAAAAAAGGAAATATAAAAAAGATCGCGCAAAAAGAGTTTACGCAAATATATCCTAAGAGTGGTTGGGTTGAGCATGATGCCATGGAAATATGGGGAACTCAAAGTGGGGTGATGCGTGAGGCTTTAGAATTTGGTCGAGTTAAGCCAGAACAAATAGCTGCTATAGGTATAACTAATCAACGTGAAACTGTTGTTGTTTGGGATAAGGAAACGGGTGACCCTGTTTATAATGCAATAGTATGGCAATGTCGTCGTACTTCAGACATTTGTGATGAAATTAAAAAAGAACCTGAACTAGTCAAGTATATAAAAGAAAATACTGGACTTGTTGTTGATGCATATTTCTCTGGAACTAAAGTTAAGTGGATTTTAGATAATGTTGAAGGCGCTCGAGAAAAAGCTAATGCTGGTAGACTCTTAATGGGTACTATAGATACTTGGCTTATTTGGAATCTAACTAGAGGTAAGGTTCACGCAACAGATTATAGTAATGCTTCACGCACAATGCTATTTAATATTAATACTTTAGAGTGGGACAAAAAAATCCTTGAGTATCTAGATATTCCTGAATCAATGTTACCAGAAGTTAAAAACTCTAGTGAAGTTTTTGGCGTGACAGATAATCATACTTTAGGCGGTGCTGAGATCCCTATAGCTGGTGTGGCGGGTGATCAGCATGCAGCTTTATTTGGACACTGTTGTTTTGATAAAGGTATGGCTAAAAATACTTATGGAACAGGCTGTTTTGCGCTGATGAATGTTGGCGATAAACCAGTATTTTCTGATGCAGGACTTTTAACTACTATTGCATGGGCAGAGGATGGCAAGCCAACTTATGCTTTAGAGGGAAGTGTATTTATTGCCGGAGCAGTTATTCAATGGATAAGAGATGGCTTAGGGCTAGTGCGTTCAGCTGAAGACAGTGAGTACTACGCAACCAAGATTGACTCCACAAATGGTGTATATCTGGTACCAGCTTTTGTAGGGCTTGGTACACCATATTGGGACATGTATGCACGTGGGACAATAGTTGGTATAACTAGAGATACTAAGCGTGAGCATATAATTAGAGCAGCGCTTGAAGCGATAGCATATCAAGCAAAAGATGTACTTGATTGTATGAAAGAAGATACAGGTCTTGATTTAGCAGGTTTGAGAGTTGATGGTGGGGCAGTACAAAATAATTTCTTAATGCAGTTCCAATCTAATATTTTACAATCTGAAATTTCAAAACCCAAAATTAATGAAATCACTGGTTTAGGCGCAGTTTTCTTAGCTGGTTTAGCTGTTGGTTTCTGGAAAGATAAAGAAGAACTTAAAACTATTCTAACAACAGAGAAAACTTTTGAACCACAGATAGGTCCTGAAACAGTAGCTCATGATTATAAAGGTTGGAAAAAAGCAGTTGAAAGAAGTAAGGCTTGGGTAGAATAATAACATGCAAGATAATTACGATATTATAATAATTGGAGGTGGTGCAACTGGTTTTGGTTGTGCTGTAGAGGCAGTTTCTAGAGGTTATAAAACATTGCTTTTAGAAGCACATGATTTTGGTAAAGGTACTTCTTCGAAGTCCACGAAACTTATTCACGGTGGTTTAAGGTATCTAGAGAATTTTGATTTTGCTTTAGTTAAAGAGGGTTTAGAAGAGAGATTTTCATTTTTACATAATGCACCTCATTTGACACATAGACAATCTTATCTTATACCGACACGTAGTTATTTTGAAACTATCAAATATACTATAGGTGTTAAGTTATATGAGTTTTTATCAGGTAAATACAAGATTGGTAAAAGCTATAATTTGAACAAAAAGCAAACTTTAGCAGAGTTACCAAATATCGAAGACTCGAAACTTAAAAAAAGTTTAGTCTATTATGATGGTCAGTTTGATGATACAAGACTTCTAGTTTCTTTAATGAGAACTTTTGAGGCAAAGGGTGGTGCAGCATTAAATTACCATAGAGTTGAAAAAGTATTTAGCTCAACAGATTCAAAATTAGATACTGTCAAAGCAGTTGATACTTTAAGTGGTGAGCAAAAAGAGTTTACAGCAAAGCATATTATTAATGCTACAGGCACATTTACAGATAAGACAATAGATCTTGCTAATCAACAGGATTCTCATAAGTACGTGTCAGTGGCACAAGGAACACATATTGTTTTTGATAGGAATAAGTTCCCTACCGAGCATGCAATTTTGATCCCAGAAACAGATGATGGTCGTGTACTGTTTATTTTACCTTGGCATAATCATTTGATAGTTGGCACAACTGATATTAAAAAAGAAGCTCCAAGTATTGAGCCAAGAGCTGAAAAATCTGAGATTGATTTTATACTTGAGACATTCAATCAGTACGCTAAAGAAAAAGCTACTGTTGCAGATATTAAGTCAGTATATTGTGGTCAGCGTCCACTAGTTTCACCAAAAAATGCTAAAAATACCGCAAAAATATCACGTAAACATGAAGTAGTCGAATCAAAAGATGGTTTGATTACAGTTGTTGGAGGTAAGTGGACTATCTTTAGAAGAATGGGGCAAGATGTTATTGACTATATTGAGTCTAAAAAGATAGCACAAAAGATATCAAAAACTTCTGATGAATTACTTGTAGATGCTATAGATTCTAAAGAAACTTATCCTTTGAGGGTTTATGGTAAAAATGTTAATAAGATTAAAGATATTCAAACAGAAATTGATAACTCTGAGTTACTGCATAAAGACCTACCATACTATCAAGCCGAAGTTATCTATCATGCTAGATATGAAAAGGCTAAGACTGTTGAGGATGTATTAGCTCGTCGAACTAGAGCAGCATTTTTAGATATTAAGGCTAGTCTTGCAGTAGCTCCTATAGTTGCAAAACTAATGGCAAAAGAACTTGGTAAAGATAGATCATGGCAAAATCAGCAAATAGAGGCGTTTAAAGAGTTTGCTAAAAATTTTGATGTTAATGAGTTATATAGGTAGAAGCTGAGTATGTTAGAAGCATGTATCGCAGAATTTATAGGAACTATGCTGCTTATCCTTTTAGGTAATGGGGTGGTTGCAGGTGTAGTTTTAAATAAAACAAAATCACATAATGGTGGTTGGGTTGTTATTACTTTTGCATGGGGGTTAGCAGTTTTTATAGGGGTTTTGGTTGCAGGACCTATTAGTGGAGCTCACTTAAATCCTGCGGTGACTTTAGCATTAGCTTTGGCCGGTAAATTTTCATGGACTTGGGTTATCCCATATATTGTCTCACAGATTCTTGGAGCAATGTTTGGTCAGCTTTTAGTTTGGACTATGTATTATCCTCATTACTCAGCAACAGATGATACCGATCTAAAGTTGGCAACTTGTTGTACTGCTCCAGCTATAAAATTTATCCCATCAAATTTAATTAGTGAGATTGTGGGCACATTTGTATTGATCTTTGCAATATTGACAATGCATGGGGTTGTGGTTCACTCTGGAGATTCTAGTTTAACTACTGCTTATCCTGTTGATATGGGAGCTCTAGGTGGGATTCCTGTAGCATTTGTTGTAATAGCAGTTGGGATGTCTTTAGGAGGTACTACTGGTTATGCAATAAATCCAGCTCGAGACTTCGGTCCTAGGTTATTTCATGCTATTATGCCAATACAAAGTAAAGGTTCTTCGCAATGGGGCTATGCTTGGGTTCCGGTAGCTGGTCCAGTGATTGGAAGTGTAATTGCTACAGCTTGTTATCTAGTATTAAAGACAAAAGGGGTTTTTTAGGAGAGTATATAAAATGTGTAATCTTGGCTTTGTTTTAGTGCCTCTTGCCGATCCTTTTAGACTGACAGGGCTGTTTATTTTGTTTTTGTGTTGGTATGTTCTCCGCCAAATCGTTATTAATCAAAAAAAATGGGATGCATTATTTTGGTTATTTTTTGCATCATTTTTAGTTAGTTTAGTCAGTTATGGATATCTAAAGAATCACCTTTATGCTGAGAATATTTTTTCTTATGATGTTATTATCTATTGTGCTGTAGTTATTGTTGTTTGTGGTTTACTTTTTTCAAAAAACAGGCACATCAATTTTGAAAATAACCTTATGAGTAAGCGAGCAATATTTCTATTTATAACATTTGTTGGCTTTGCACTTTTGTATGTTTTGACTTTAAACTTTGATTTTAATTGTAGTACTACTCCTTATTTGGTATTTATAATACTACTCCAAATAATTGTTTATCCTTTACTTTTGTTGTTTGGGATAATAGCTTTTTTATATCGTTTTTCAGCTTGTTTTGCTGTGTTTATGGCAGCTATGGCATTATTTTTGGTTGAATGTGCTTTATTTATAGTTGATTCTATAATTAATTCAGCTAGTTATGGGATATTGCTGACAAGGTTATTTTTCTGCCTGATATATTTTATTTATGGAAGTGTATCGATTTATATTCTAAATGAGTGTAGGATTTCTGTAAGAAAAAGTTAGTTATATAAATGTTTTAAGATTATTTATAATGAAGTATATTTTTTTATAGATAATCTCTAGTAAAACTAAAAGGAGCCTTTGAGGTATGTGTAAGTTAGGTTTTGTTCCAATATTGCTAGATGATCTTCTGAGACTACTTGTTTCAATTTTTTTATTTATTTGCTGTGCTATTCTGGGATATATCTTCACTAAAAAGAAATCGTGGGATATTCCTTTTTGGATATTCTTTGCACTATTTTTATTTAGCTTGGGTAGTTACGGTTATGTAGTCCATCATATTTATTTAGAAAATACTTTCTCGTATGATGGCTTTATATCTGGTGCAGCATTTATAACAGTCTGTGGTCTTTTATTCTCAAAGCATCGTTATATTGATTTTACTAACAAGCTTTTTAGTAAAAAAGCCCCCATATTATTTGCAACATTTTTTGTTTTTGCTTTCATTTATGTTTTAACAATAAGGTATGATCCTGAATGTCAGGTTTTTCCGCATGAATTATTTATAACAATCTTACAAATAGTTGTTTATCCTTTATTGTTATTATTTGGGATTTCAGCATTTTTATACAGGTTCTCTATTTGTATCTCTATTTTTGCTATTAGTATGGCATTATTCTTAGTTGAGAATGTATTATTTATACTTCATGCGTTGATTTCTAGAATAACGCATGAACAATTACTAGAAGAGGTTACTTGTGCATCTATATCTGTTATTTTAAGTATTATAGCTATATATATACTTACTCACTCAAAAAAAGTTTATAAGGAGAGACTAAATGCAAACAATTAATACAGGGGGATCATTTTTAATGAATGTTTTTATTGCAATAATAATTCTAGTAGCAGGCTTTTTTGCTTCAAAATATGTTAGATCTCTAACTTATGAGTTCTTAAAAGAATATGATAATACTGTATCACAGTTTCTAGCAAATTTAATATATGCAATATTTTTGATTCTAGTTGTTGTTATAGCGTTAGCAAAGCTGGGAGTTCCGATATCGCCTATAACAGGAGTTTTAACAGGTATTGTTTTTGGTATTTCAATGTCTTTGAAAACATCTTATAGTATAGTTGCTTCTGGTATTATGCTTGCTTTTAGTAAACCTTTTGAGGTAGATGAGAAGGTTGATCTTGGAGGAGTGACAGGTACAGTTAAATCTATAGGTTTTTTATATACTAAACTTGCCGATGAAAACGGTAATGAAGTTGTTATTTCAAACAGTATGGTTATGTCTAGAGTTATTACAAGATTTACAGAATCTGAAAAGTAATGCAAAAAAACTTTTTTTCTACAGATAAAAGCCTCTACCTATCAAATGGTCAAAAAATACTTCTTAATGATCAGCAATTAGAAGCAATTAATCAGATTAAGAAATTCTTAAAAAGTCAGGATAGTTATTTTTTACTTTCAGGGTTTGCTGGCACAGGTAAGACAACAGTTGTAAAAAAAATTCTTGATGAATATCCTAAAAAGTCAGTTGTTTCAGCACCAACGCGTAAGGCTAATGCTGTTATATCTCAAGCAACAGTTTCTCATGGCTACACAATACACTCGTTACTAGGATTGCAACCAGATATTAATCTTGAAAATTTCAATCCTAATGATCCTGTGTTTGGGCAGATAAAAAAAGCTTCGATAGGTTATTATGACTTTATAGTTATTGATGAAGCTAGTATGATTAATAAAGATTTGCTTGATCTTATTACTGAAGAATTGCGAAGTTCATCAAAAGTTTTATTTTTAGGAGATGAAGCGCAGATTCCTCCAGTTGGTGATAAATCAAGTCCAGTTTTTGATTTAAAGAATAGGTATAATCTCACTACTTTAATGCGACAGGGTGAAGATAATCCATTAGCAGAATTGAGTCAAAAGTTAAGAGATGCTGAAGAAGATCTTCCTCGTTTTTTAGTTGAACGAGAAACATTGTTAAATAACTCTGATGAGGGAGTTGTTTTTAAGTCATCTAATGAAAGCTTTCGTGAAGAGCTAAAACGTGTTTTTAGCTCAAACTTTGCGAAGACAGATCCTAATTATGCAAAACTAATAGCTTGGCGTAATAAAACAGTAATGCAATCTAACCTTATTATTAGAGAATTGGTCTTCGGGAAAGATGCAAAGCAACTTGAAAAAGGCGATGTTTTAACGGGATATCGCGCGGTCAAAGCAAAACAAAGAGATGCTTTTTTGATTAATAATGGTGTGGATTATAAAGTTGTAGATGTTTCTAAAAAAATGAAAAATGCTAATGGAATATATGGTTATGATGTAAAAGTATTAGAAAAATCCAGAATATTTAAAGGTTTTGATGAAAAAAATATGTTTATTGTGGATGTTCAGGATTCTAGCAATTTACATGATTATGCAGAAATTCATGATGCTTTACTAGCGCAAGCAAGAGGTGATAGGAAGTGGAGTGCTTACAATAGTTTTCGCAGAGATAATGTTTTGATGAAAGATATAGGACGTTATAGAGACGGAAGCCTGAGGGAGAAAAACTGCTGGATAAGGAAAGATTTGGATTATGGTTTTGCTATAACAGTACATAAGTCTCAAGGTTCAACATATAAGAAAGTTTTTGTCTTATTAAAAGATATCCTTTTAAATAAAAATATTGCTGAAAGAAATCAAATTTTATATGTTGCTATGACAAGACCACAAAAGTTATGTGTGGTGCTATAAAAATTTCAGTTTAGGCTTTACATTTGAATATGCTCATAGTAAGATATGCTTAGTTTTTTGTAAAAGTAATTTCTATAAAAAACAATTATAGAATTAAGTACAAAAAAACTTGATTTTTGCTCAAATAAACTTTATAGTTATCTAAAAGTTTTAGGGGAGGGATTCCCGAGCGGCCAAAGGGATCAGACTGTAAATCTGACGGCTCAGCCTTCGCAGGTTCGAATCCTGCTCCCTCCACCATGCGGGTGTAGTTCAATGGTAGAACTTCGGCCTTCCAAGCCGATAGTGTGGGTTCGATTCCCATCACCCGCTCCACCTAAATCTAAATTTTTATAATATGTGAATTAAAAGCTCGCATGGCTCAGATGGTAGAGCACTCCCTTGGTAAGGGAGAGGTCACCAGTTCAAGTCTGGTTGTGAGCACCATGATTATGGTTTTTTGTTTTTGTTGAAAAAATGGAGTAAAAAATGGCTAAAGAAAAATTTGAACGTTCGAAGCCGCACGTAAACGTAGGTACAATTGGTCACGTGGATCATGGTAAAACTACTCTTACTGCTGCTATCACTAAAGTTATGGCTGAGAAAAACGGTTCTGCTGCTAGAAACTTTGATGAGATCGATAACGCACCTGAAGAAAAAGCGCGTGGTATTACTATTAACACTTCTCATGTAGAGTATGAGTCTCCAAGCAGACACTATGCTCACGTTGACTGTCCAGGACACGCGGACTATGTTAAAAACATGATTACTGGTGCTGCTCAAATGGATGGCGCTATTCTAGTATGTTCTGCTGCTGATGGACCTATGCCACAAACACGTGAGCATATCCTACTTTCTCGTCAGGTTGGTGTACCATACATTGTTGTTTTCTTAAACAAGTGCGATATGGTTGATGACGAAGAGTTATTAGAGCTAGTTGAAATGGAAGTTCGTGAACTTCTTGATCAGTATGAGTTCCCTGGTGACGATACTCCAATCGTTATGGGCTCTGCTCTTAAAGCTTTAGAAGGTGAAGAGCAATACGTTGAGAAGATTGTTGAGCTAGTTGCTGCTATGGATGACTATATCCCTGCTCCTGAGCGTGATACTGATAAGCCATTCATTCTTCCAATTGAAGATGTATTCTCAATCTCAGGTCGTGGTACTGTTGTAACTGGCCGTGTTGAGCGTGGTGTTGTAAACGTTGGTGATGAGGTTGAAGTTGTTGGTATTCGTCCGACTCAAAAAACTACAGTAACTGGTGTTGAGATGTTCCGTAAGCTTCTAGATAGAGGTGAAGCTGGTGATAATGTTGGTATCCTAGTTCGTGGTCTTAAGAGAGATGATGTTGAGCGTGGTCAAGTATTATGTAAGCCAGGTTCAATTACTCCGCATACTAAGTTTGAAGCTGAAGTATATGTTCTTTCAAAAGAAGAGGGTGGTAGACACACTCCTTTCTTCAAAGGATATAGACCTCAATTCTACTTCCGTACTACAGATGTAACTGGTGCTGTTGAGCTTCCAGAAGGTGTAGAGATGGTAATGCCTGGTGATAACATTAAAATGAATGTTACACTAATCGCTTCTATCGCTATGGAAGAAGGTCTACGTTTTGCTATCCGTGAAGGTGGTAGAACTGTAGGTGCTGGTGTTGTTGCTAAAATTATCGAATAATAGGTGATTTTAATTTAGGTCAGTAGTTCAATTGGTAGAGCAGCGGTCTCCAAAACCGCAAGTTGGGGGTTCGAGTCCCTCCTGGCCTGCCACACATAATTAAGGCGGTGTTGTAGATTTTGCAACATCGCCTTTTTTATTTCTTGATATTATATTCTCTGTGTGTTATTTTATAGGCTACGTTTATAAATTCCCTATGTTTAAGTTACTCTTTTTAAAGGATTATTTTTGTGAAAAAGAATCAAAATTTTAATAATAATAAAGTTTGGATTAGTGGGGCGACAAAAACTGCTGAAGTAGAGAAGATCTCTAAATCCAAGAATACTCTTCTGTGGGTTGTAGCTGCTGCAATAATAGTTTTTGGTGTTGTGATTACTATGTATTCAGACATCTTAGGTGCTGCATATAGTACTTTTAATACACCGTTGGTTGTTGTTGTGGTTTTGCTTGCATTAGTGGTTGCAAGATTTACAAACCAAGGACGTCGTTTTTGGGCGTTTTTCCAAGCATCTAAGCTTGAGTTAGCAAAGGTTGTTTGGCCAACTCGTAAAGAGACTATGACAATTACGGCTATGGTTATAGCTGTTGTTATAATTTTTGCACTAATAATATCTTTATTTGGTGTTATATTTGAAAGTTTTATTCAATATTTTCTAGGTTAATAAAAAAGGTATAAGTATGCTTTGGTATGTTGTGCAAGTGCACTCTGGTTATGAAAAAAGAGTAAAGACTCAGCTTGAAGAGAATATTGAAATAGCGGGTCTACAAAAAAGTTTTGGTAGGATTTTGGTTCCTACAGAAAATGTTGTTGAAATGAGGGGTGGTCAAAAACGTAAGAGTGAAAGAAAATATTTTCCTGGTTATGTTTTGATTGAAGCAGATTTAACTACAGAAGCGTGGGATGTTATTAAGGCAGTCCCTAGAGTGTTGACTGTGGTTGGTTCAAGAGGTAAGCCTATTCCATTAAGTAAGCCTGAAGTTGAGAGAATTTTAGGATTTATGGAAGGTGGTGAAGCTGCGGTTGAGCCTAGATTAAGAAAATCATATCAAGTTGGTGAAGTTGTTAGAGTTCTTGAGGGGCCTTTCAATGACTTTACTGGAGTTGTAGAAGAAGTTAACTATGAGAAATCAAGATTGAGAGTCGCAGTATCTATATTTGGTAGATCTACACCTGTTGAACTTGAGTTTTCACAAGTTGAAAAAGAATCTTAAGAATTATCTTAAGATAGTAGGGAGCTTATTTTATATAAGTGTTATTAACCTAAATTGGAGAAAAAAATGGCTAAGAAAAAAATAGAAGCTATTATTAAGTTGCAAGTAGCAGCTGGAAAAGCAAACCCAAGTCCACCGATTGGTCCTGCATTAGGTCAGCACGGTGTTAACATCATGGGTTTCTGTAAAGAATTTAATGCTAAGACACAAGGTATGGAGCCAGGTATGCCAATCCCTGTTGAAATATCTGTATATAGTGATCGTAGCTTTACTTTTGAAATGAAGACGCCACCAGCTTCTTTCTTAATTAAGAAAGCGGTTAACGTTAAGTCAGGTTCATCAAACCCATCAAAAGATTTTGTTGGAACTATTACTCGTGAGCAATTAGAAGAAATTGCTAAAGTAAAAGATCCTGATCTAACAGCTGCTGATATGGATGCGGCTGTAAGAATTATTGCTGGTTCTGCTCGTAGTATGGGCGTAAAAGTAGAAGGGGTTGAGTAATGGCTAAAATTTCAAAAAGAATGAAAAATATTGCAACTAAGATAGATGCAGAAAAGAAGTATCCTGTAGCAGAAGCTTTTGAGCTTCTAAAAGAAGTATCTTCAGTTAAATTTGTTGAGTCTATAGACGTTTCGGTTGCTCTTGGTGTTGATCCGCGTAAATCTGATCAAGTTGTAAGAGGTGCTTCTGTACTTCCTAATGGTACTGGTAAAACTGTTAGAGTAGCAGTTTTTGCTAAAGGTCCAGCTGCTGAAGCAGCTAAAGAGGCTGGTGCTGATGTTGTAGGTATGGAAGATCTAGCTGATGACGTTAAAAAAGGCAATATGGATTTTGATGTTGTGATCGCTTCTCCTGATTCTATGAGAGTTGTTGGTCAGTTAGGTCAAATCTTAGGTCCTAAAGGTCTTATGCCAAACCCTAAAGTTGGTACTGTAACTATGGATGTTGCTAAAGCTGTAACAGATGCTAAAGCAGGTCAAGTTAGATATAGGGTTGATAAGGCTGGTATTATACATACTACTATTGGCAAAGTTAATTTCGACACAGATGCGTTAAAGCAAAACTTAGAACAGTTATTAACTGATCTTAAAAAAGCTAAGCCTTCAGTATCGAAAGGTGTATATCTGAAGAAAGTTTCTGTATCTAGTACTATGGGTCCAGGAATTGGTGTTGACTTTTCAGATTTAAATATATAGAATACTACTTTGCAATTTCTTTGGGTTGTATGAAAATACAACGATCAAAGACCGTAGGAGCTAGGCTCGCCTAGCTTAATAGTTATCCTACGCAGACGATGTTGACAACCTTTTTGGTCTAAATATCGTGTTAAATTAAATAAAGTGTAGACAATAAATAAGGAGTCGATATGGCACTTAGAATAGAAGACAAGAAAGCAATTGTCGCTGAAGTTGCTGAAAATGTCTCTACAGCATTGTCTGCAGCAGTTGCAGATTACCGTGGCTTGACTGTTAATGAAATGACTTCATTAAGAAAACAAGCGCGTGAGTCTGGAGTTTATTTAAGAGTTGTTCGTAACAACTTAGCACGTTTAGCAATTAAAGGAACTGATTTTGAGTGTCTTGGTGATGCTCTTAAAGGTCCTCTAGTTCTTGCTCTTTCTAAGGATGAGCCAGGTGCGGCAGCTAAGCTATTTAAAAACTTCCAAAAAGACCATAATGTCTTTGAAGTTAAAAATTTAGCTATGTCTGGTGAACTGTTTGGTCCTGAAAAGTTAGATGACTTTGCTAAGCTTCCTAGTAGGGAAGAGGCACTTGCTACATTACTTAATGTTATGCAAGCACCAGTTACTAAGTTTGTTCGTACTCTTAATGAGATTCCTTCTCAAGCTGTACGAGTATTTGCTGCTGTTGGAGATAGTAAATAATTGCACTGGCTTTTTAGAAAGCTGAAAAAAAGAATTAATTGTTAAATAAATAGGAGTTATAAAATGTCTATAACAAAAGAAGATATCCTAAATGCTGTTGCTGATATGAGCGTAATGGATGTATGTGATCTAGTTAAAATGATGGAAGATAAATTTGGTGTTTCTGCTGCTGCTGCTGTTGCTGTTGCAGGTCCTGCTGCTGGTGGCGAAGCTGCTGCTGCTGAAGAGAAAACTGATTTTGATGTAGTTTTAACTGATGCTGGTTCAAACAAAATCGCTGCTATTAAAGCAGTAAGAGCTGCTACTGGTTTAGGTCTTAAAGAAGCTAAAGCTGCTGTAGAAGGTACACCTTTCACAGTTAAAGAAGCTGCTGCTAAAGAAGAAGCTGAAGAGCTTAAAAAACAACTTGAAGAAGCTGGCGCTAAAGTTGAGCTTAAATAATAAAATTCTAAAAAATAATTTTTAGAAACTTAAGACTAGTGGTCAATTTTGGCCCCTAGTCTTTCTAGTATTGAAAGATACATAGATATTGGCGCAAATATACTCATATTTGCTTTTTATTTTGTGTAAACAAAATCTTAGGGATGTTTTTGATGTCTTACTCATACGCTGAGAAAAAAAGAATTCGTAAAGAGTTTGGGGTTCTTCCTCATATCTTAGATGTACCATATTTGCTTTCGATTCAGACAGAGTCTTATAAAAAGTTTTTAAATGCTAATGAAGCTAAAGGTAGGCTTCATTCTGGGCTTGAATTAGTGCTAAAGCAATCTTTCCCAGTAGAAAGTAAAAATGGTCAATATGAACTTCATTATGTTGATTACCAAATAGGTGAGCCTAGTTTCGATGAAACAGAGTGTCAAGTGCGTGGTGCAACTTACGATGCTCCGTTAAATGTTAAATTAAGGTTAGTTGTATATAATAAAGAAGCTCTTCCAACAGAAAAAATAGTAGAAGATATTAGAGAAGAGTATGTGTACATGGGTGACATTCCATTGATGACAACAAACGGTACGTTTATTATTAATGGTACAGAGAGAGTCGTTGTATCCCAGTTACATAGATCACCTGGAGTCTTTTTTAGTAAAGATGATTCAGAAGAAGGTGCATTTTCGGCACGTATTATTCCATATAGAGGATCTTGGCTTGACTTTGAGTTTGATGCAAAAGGCATTGTATGGGCTAGAATTGACAGAAAAAGAAAATTCTGTGCAACAGTTATTTTAAAAGCTCTTGGATATTCACAAGAGGAAATATTAGAGAATTTCTCAGATAGTAAAACTATCACATTTAATAGTAAAGGTTTTGCCCTTAAGTTAGATGATTTACCTAGCATGAAAGGTGAGCTTCTTAAATTTGATATCGTAGATGATCAAGGCAAAACAATAGTTAAGAAAAATAAAAAACTTACATCTAGAGATATCAAGAAAATCAAAGATGCAGAGATTGATTCAGTTGCTATAGATTTTGATCTAGTAAGTACTCTTAGAGTAGCAAAAGATATTGTTAATGAAGCTACTGGTGAAGTTATAGCTTATGCAAATGATGATGTTACAGAGAGCTTATTAGAGGCATGTGTTGGTGTTGGCATGCTTGAGCTAGATGTTATCGATTTTATAACTACTGAAAAAGGTAGATATATTTCTGATACTTTAAAATATGATTTAACAAAAAATACTGATGAAGCATTAGTTGAAATTTATAAAGTACTAAGACCTGGTGATCCTCCAGCAGCAGCTTCAGTTAAAGCATTGTTTGAAGGCCTATTCTTTATCGAAAGTAGATATAGCTTATCTGATATTGGTAGAATGAAGCTAAATGCTAGATTAGGCTCAGATAAAGTTTCTAAAGATGTTTATACTTTAGAAAATAGTGATATTGTTGGCGTATTAGAAGAGCTAATTAATATCCGTGACGGTAAAGGTAAAGTTGATGATATCGATCACTTAGGTAACAGACGTGTACGTTCTGTTGGTGAGATGGTTGAGAACCAATTTAGAATAGGTCTTTATCGTGTAGAAAAAGGTATCCGTGAAAGTATGTCTTTAGTACATAAGGATAAGCTTATGCCTAAAGATATCGTAAACTCTAAGCCGATTACAGCTGCGATTAAAGAGTTCTTTACATCTGGTGCGTTATCGCAATTTATGGATCAAGATAACCCATTATCAGAAGTTACACACAAGCGTAGAATTTCTGCATTAGGTCCAGGTGGTTTATCACGTGATAGAGCTGGTTTTGAGGTTCGTGACGTTCACGCAACTCACTATGGTAGATTATGTCCGATTGAGACTCCAGAGGGGCCAAACATTGGTCTTATCAACTCATTAGCTAGTTATTCTAGAGTCAACGATTTTGGTTTCTTAGAAGCTCCATACAGGAAAGTTGTTGATGGTAGAGTTACGGATGAAATCGAGTATCTATCAGCTATCGATGAAGATAACTATGTAATTGCACAAGCTTCTACTGAACTTGATAAAGATAATCACTTTGTTGAAGATCTTATTCAATGTCGTTCAGGTGGTGAAGCAATATTTACAGAATCTAGCAGAGTTCAATATATGGATGTTTCTGCTAAACAGATGGTTTCAGCAGCAGCAGCACTAATACCTTTCCTAGAGCACGATGATGCTAACAGGGTATTAATGGGTGCGAACATGCAACGTCAGGCTGTACCAACCCTTAAAGCAGATAAGCCTTTAGTTGGTACTGGTATGGAGAAGATCGTTGCTAGAGATTCTGGTAACTGTATCATTGCTAGAAATGCTGGTGAAATTGCTGAAGTAGATTCAAATAGAATCGTAATTAAGGTAGATACTGACAAGTCTAAAAACAATAAGTTAGTTGATATCTATAGCTTAACTAAATTCAAGCGTTCAAATAAAAATACTTGTATTAACCAGCGTCCAATAGTTAACGTTGGTGATAAAGTTGAAGCTGGTGATATTCTAGCAGATGGTTTTGCTACAGATTTTGGTGAACTATCT
Source organism: Francisella uliginis (assembly GCF_001895265.1). Lineage (NCBI taxonomy): Bacteria > Pseudomonadati > Pseudomonadota > Gammaproteobacteria > Thiotrichales > Francisellaceae > Francisella > Francisella uliginis. Next base: position 1,946,154 of record NZ_CP016796.1, on the reverse strand, counting down.
CTTGGTCATAACCTAATGGTTGCTTTCATGCCATGGAATGGTTATAACTTTGAGGATTCAATCTTATTATCTGAAAGAATAGTAAAAGATGATAAGTATACAAGTATACATATTGAAGAATTTACTTGTGTGGCTCGTGACACTAAGCTTGGCCCTGAAGAGATAACTTCAGATATTCCTAACGTAAGTGAGTCAGGTTTAGCTAAGCTTGATGAGTCTGGGATTGTACATATTGGTGCTAATGTTGAAGCTGGTGATATTCTTGTAGCTAAGATTACACCTAAAGCTGAGCAACAATTAACACCAGAAGAAAGACTTCTAAGAGCTATCTTTAATGAAAAAGCTTCAAATGTTGCTGATAGTTCATTAAGAATGCCAAGTGGTACTTCTGGTACGGTTATCAATGTTCAAGTTTTTGAAAATGATAAAGGTGGTAAGAGCTTAAGAGCACTTCAGATAGAGAAAGAGCAAATAGATAAAGCTCGTAAAGACTTTGATGAAGAGTTCGCTGTAATTGAATCTGTAGTTAGATCTTCAGTAGAAAATGACATTGTTGGTGCTAAGGTTCTAAAAGCTAAAGGTCTTAAAAAAGGTGCTGTTCTAACTAAGGAATTCTTAGAGAAACTTCCATTTGCTAAATGGTTAGAGATATCCTTTGAAGATGAGAAACTTAATGACAGAGTAGAAAAAGCTAAAGAGTATTATGACGAAGCAAAAATAGCTGTAGATGCTAAATTTGAAGTTAAGAAAAAGTCTATTACTCAAAGTAATGAACTATCTCCAGGTGTGCTTCAAACAGTTAAGGTTTTTGTTGCTATCAAGAAACGTATTCAGCCAGGTGATAAAATGGCTGGCCGTCACGGTAACAAAGGTGTGGTATCACGTGTATTACCTGTTGAAGATATGCCATATATGGAAGATGGTACTCCTGTAGATGTTTGTCTAAACCCTCTAGGTATTCCATCACGTATGAATATTGGACAGATTCTTGAGGCTCATTTAGGTCTAGCATCTTATGGCTTAGGTAAAAGAGTTGAGCAAACATTAGAGCAAACAAGAAAAGTAGCTGAGCTAAGAAAAACTTTAGAAGAAGTTTATAATAGTGTTGGTAATAAAAAGGTAGACCTAGAATCTTTAAGTGATGAAGAAGTATTAACTCTTTGTGAAAACTTAAAGGGCGGTGTACCAATTGCAACTCCTGTATTTGATGGTGCAAGAGAAGAAGATATCAAATCTCTACTAAAAATAGGTGGTTTTGCAAGTAATGGCCAGATGAAGCTTTTTGATGGCCGTACTGGTCAAGCATTTGATAGACATGTAACAGTTGGCTATATGTATATGTTGAAACTTGATCACTTAGTAGATGATAAGATGCATGCAAGATCAACAGGATCTTACAGCTTAGTTACACAGCAACCTCTAGGTGGTAAAGCACAGTTTGGTGGTCAAAGATTCGGTGAGATGGAGGTTTGGGCATTACAAGCATATGGTGCTGCTTATACACTAAGAGAAATGTTAACAGTTAAATCAGATGATATAGCTGGTAGATCTAAAATGTATAAGAACATAGTTGATGGTAAATTGACTATGAGTGTTGATGTTCCAGAATCATTCAATGTTTTAAGAAATGAAGTTAGAGCATTGGGCATAGATATGGATTTTGACCATTCATCTGAGGAAGAATAAGCTATCTTAAAAAGCTACTTATTTTTTGTTATTAAAATAAAAGTATAGGAGAGTTACCTGTGAATAACGGTATCCTACATCAAAATTACAATAGTAAAAAGTTTGATATTATTAAAATATCTTTAGCATCTCCAGAGGTTGTTCGTTCATGGTCTCATGGTGAAGTTAAAAAGCCAGAAACTATTAACTATAGAACATTTAAGCCAGAAAGAGATGGTTTATTTTGTGCTAAGATTTTTGGTCCTGTTAAAGACTACGAATGTTTATGTGGTAAATATAAGCGTTTAAAACATCGTGGTGTGGTTTGTGAGCGTTGCGGTGTTGAAGTTGAGCAAACTAAAGTAAGAAGAGAAAGAATGGGGCATATTGATTTAGTTTGTCCTGTTGTACATATTTGGTACTTAAAATCTCTTCCTTCAAGAATAGGTCTTTTCTTGGATATGCCTCTTAAGAATGTAGAAAAGGTTCTATATTTTGAGTCATATATTGTTACTGATCCAGGAATGACACCATTAGAGAAAAAGCAACTTCTTACAGATGAAGAGTATGCAGAAGCTCTAGAGAACTATGGTTATGAGTTTGAAGCATCTATGGGTGCTGAAGCTATTAGAGATCTATTATCAGATACAGATATTGAGTCTGAAATAGAAATATTACAAGAAGAATATGCACAAAGTAAATCTACAGCTAAGAAAGAAAAAGCAATCAAGAGATTAAGACTTCTTGAGACTTTCCAAGCTTCAGGTAACAAGCCTGAATGGATGGTAATGACAGTATTACCAGTTCTTCCTCCAGATTTAAGACCTCTTGTACCTATCGAAGGTGGTAGATTTGCAACTTCAGATTTAAACGATTTATATCGTAGAGTAATTAACAGAAACAATAGACTTAAAAAGCTATTAGATCTTAATGCTCCAGATATTATTGTTAGAAATGAAAAAAGAATGCTTCAAGAGTCAGTTGATGCATTATTAGATAATGGTAGACGCGGTAGAGCTGTGACTGGTTCTAACAAGCGTCCACTTAAATCATTAGCTGATATGATCAAAGGTAAGCAAGGTCGTTTCCGTCAAAACCTACTTGGTAAGCGTGTTGACTATTCTGGACGTTCTGTAATCACTGTAGGTCCATCTTTAAGGTTGCATGAGTGTGGTCTTCCTAAGAAAATGGCTTTAGAGTTATTCAAACCATTTGTATACTCTAAGTTAAGACTAGGTGGTCATGCTACTACTATTAAGCAAGCTAAGAGAATGGTTGAGCTTGAAGAAGCAGCAGTATGGGATATTCTAGAGATTGTTATTAATGAGCATCCAGTGCTTCTAAACCGTGCTCCTACACTACATAGATTAGGTATTCAAGCTTTTGAACCTAAGCTTATCGAAGGTAAAGCAATACAGTTGCATCCTCTAGTGTGTGCGGCATTCAACGCTGACTTTGATGGTGACCAAATGGCTGTACACGTACCTTTAACTGTTGAATCTCAGTTAGAATCACGTGTATTAATGATGTCTACAAACAACATTTTATCACCAGCATCTGGACAACCAATTATCACTCCTACTCAGGATATTGTATTAGGTTTATACTATATTACTAGAGAAAGAGAGGGTGCTAGAGGTGAAGGTAAGCTATTTGCTAGTTATGAAGATGTAAGCAGAGCATATAATTCAGGAACTATCGATATTCATGCTAAAATAAAGCTAAGAGTTGATAGACAAGTCTTTGATACTAAAGGTAATACTTATAATGAGAAAGGAGTAGTAAATACTACTGTTGGTAGAGCTCTTCTTCTTAATATATTACCTGAAGGCTTATCTTTCTCTTTACTAAATAAAGTTTTAGTTAAGAAAGAAATTTCTAAAATTATTAACCAAGCATTTAGAGTGTTAGGTGGTAAAGCAACTGTAGTTTTAGCTGATAAATTAATGTATGCAGGTTTCAAATACTCAACTCTATCAGGTATCTCTGTAGGTGTTGATGATATGACTATTCCTGATGATAAAGAAGCTAAAGTAGAAGAAGCTGAAAAAGAAATTAAGCATATTACAGAGCAGTATCAGTCTTCACTAATTACAGAGAATGAAAGATATAACAATATCATTAATATTTGGGGTAAAACTTCTGATGAGGTTGGAGCTTCGATGATGGATGCTATATCTAAAGATACAATCACTGTAAATGGTGAAACAAAAGACACAGAATCATTTAACTCAGTTTATATGATGGCTAAATCTGGTGCTAGGGGTTCTTATAACCAAATGAGACAGCTTGCTGGTATGCGTGGTCTAATGGCAAAACCAGATGGTACGATGATTGAAACTGCAATTACAGCAAACTTTAGAGAAGGTCTATCAGTATTGCAGTACTTTACATCTACTCACGGTGCTCGTAAAGGTCTAGCAGATACAGCTCTTAAAACAGCTAACGCAGGTTACTTAACTCGTAGACTAGTTGATGTAGCGCAGGATCTAGTTGTTATTGAAGAAGACTGTGGTACAGATGAAGGTCTAATGTTCTCAGCTATCGTTGAAGATGGTGAGGTTAAGGTTCCTCTAGTAGAGAGAGCTCTTGGAAGAACATTAGCAGCTGACGTTGTAACTGAGAAAGGTATTGTACTATTAGAGGAAGGTACTTTATTAGATGAAAATCTAGTTGAGCTACTTGATGATAATGGTATTGATATGATCAAAGTTAGATCACCAATTACATGTAAGACACGTAGAGGCTTATGTTCTAAGTGTTATGGTCGCGACCTTGCTCGTGAAAGACAAGTTAACGTCGGTGAGTCTGTTGGTGTAATCGCTGCTCAATCAATTGGTGAGCCAGGTACTCAGTTGACAATGAGAACATTCCATACAGGTGGTGCGGCATCTCTAGGTGTTACAGTTTCTGATATCAAAGTTAAAACTGCTGGTAAGATTAAGTTCAAGAATATTAGAACAGTAACAAATAAAGAAGGTCAAGAAATTGTGATTTCACGTGCTGGTGAAATTATCGTTTCTGATACTATGGGCCGTGTTAGGGAACAACATAAAATCCCTATGGGTGCAAATGTTCCTTTGGCTAGTGGTAAAACTGTAGAGATCGGTGATGTAATCGCTACTTGGGATCCACATGCTCAGCCATTAATCACTGATATTGCTGGTAAAGTGGTTCTTGAAGATGTAATAGATGGTATAACATCTAAGCATACTTATGATGATCTAACTGGTCAGCAAACTATTGAGATCACTTCTATATCTCAAAGAACAACATCTAAGAATTTAAAACCTGTTGTTAAGATTGTTGATGAAAAAGGTAATGAACTTAAGTCAATATCTTTAGCAGTAGGTGCAGTATTAAGTGTTTCTGATGATACTCAGTTAGAGGTTGGTGATGTTGTAGCTAAGATTCCTCTAGAAGGGTCTAAAAACAAAGATATTACTGGTGGTCTTCCACGTGTTGCTGAGTTATTTGAAGCTAGACGTCCTAAGGAAGCTGCTGTACTTTCTCCATGTGATGGTATGGTTAGACTTGGTAACAGAGATACTAAAGAAAAACAAAGAATTGAGATTTTAGATAAGAATGGTCATATTGTTGAAGAAATTCTATTACCTAAATCTCGTCATTTAGTTGTTTTTGATGGTGAAAATGTTGTTAAAGGTGATGTTTTAGCAGATGGGCCTACTGATCCGCATGATTTACTTCAGTATAAAGGCTTAGAAGCATTTGCTGATTATATATTGATTGAGGCTCAGTCTGTATATCGTATGCAAGGTGTTGTAATTAACGATAAGCATATTGAGACAATCGTTAGACAAATGCTAAGAAAAGCTATTGTAATTGATGAAGGTGATAGTAAGTTTGTTAAAAATGAAAATATCGAACTTGTTAGAATCTTAGAAGAAAATGATAATCTGCGTGAGCAAGAAAAGAGAGAGGTTGAGTTTGAGCTTGTACTTATGGGTATCACAAGATCTTCTCTATCTACGGAATCATTCTTGTCAGCAGCGTCTTTCCAAGAGACAACAAGAGTTCTTACTGAAGCTTCTATACATTCTCAAGTAGATCAATTAAGAGGTCTTAAAGAAAACGTTCTTATCGGTAGACTAATACCAACAGGTACTGGTTTAGCAGTAAGAAAAGAATCTAAGAAGATTGATAAAATAAGAGAAGAGCTTGGTGTTGAAGATGGTATAGCATTTACTGATGCAGCAGCAGCTTTCAATATTGAAGAAACTACTACTGAAAATATCAAACCTCAAGAAAGTGAAAAAGATATCAATGAAGATATTGAAGAGTCTTTAAGAAATGCTCTAGAATCATTAGACTTCTAAATTTGTTCTATATTACTTTCTATCTAAAATAAAATTTTATTATTCAAACATTTTAAATTATAATATAAGCCATATTGTACTTATTAATACTTGTGGTAAATGTTTAGTATGTTAGCAAAACTCTTCTGGCAGATATTTTTTGGAATAGTTATAATTCTCATAGTAGTGCTATCTATATTGAATACTGATAGAGTAAGTTTTGATTATATTTTTGGAACTACAACACTACCGCTTATTGTTTTAATGTCGATAGCATTTGTTCTTGGACTCATATTGGGATCATTTATAACAAAATTTATCCAAATAACTAAAACAAGTGGTGGCACTAAGAAGTAATGCTTGTTTTAGGTATCGAAAGTTCATGTGATGAAACAGGGCTTGCCATTTATGATTCATGTTCTAAAAGAATAGTTGCTGATGCTTTATATAGTCAAATAGACCTGCATAAGGAATATGGTGGAGTTGTTCCAGAATTGGCATCACGTGAGCATATTGCAAAGTTAAATGTTCTTGCTAAGCAATTGTTTCTAGAATCAGGGCTTAGTTTCGATGATATAGACTGTATAGCTTATACAGCAACACCAGGATTGGTTGGTGCACTTATGGTTGGTGCAACTTTTGCTAAGACTTTAGGCTTTATTCATGATATTGATACGGTGGCTGTTCATCACCTTGAAGGACATTTGCTTTCACCTCTTTTAGATACTGATAGTGAGATTGAGTATCCTTTTGTTGCTTTGCTAGTCTCAGGAGGTCACACTCAATTATTTGAAGTTAGAGGTTTTGGTCAATATAGCTTACTTGGAGAATCAATAGATGATGCTGCAGGTGAAGCATTTGATAAGACAGCGAAGCTCTTAGGTATGGCCTATCCTGGAGGAGTTGAAGTTGCTAATTTAGCAGATAAAGCAACAGATAAGAAAAAATATCTGTTGCCAAGGCCTATGAAAAATAAGCCAAACCTTGATTTTAGTTTTAGTGGCTTAAAGACAGCGGTGTTAAATACCTGGTATTCAGAAGAGGATAAATCTCAAGAAAATAAGGCAAATCTTTGTTATGCCTTTCAAGATGCAGCTATAGATGTTCTAGTCTCAAAGTGTAATAAGGCTTTGAAACAAACAAAAAATAAAAGATTAGTGATATCTGGTGGCGTTAGTGCAAATAAATTATTACGTCAAAGATTAGAAAAATTATCAAAAAATAATAGTTATCAAATATTTTTTCCACCAATGAAATATTGTACAGATAATGGTGCTATGATAGCCCTTGCTGGTGCTTATAGGTATGATAATAGCTTTAAGGATTCTAACTTAGAAATTGATGTTAAAGCGAGATCGCCAATTTAGGCATATATAAAGGGCTATCTAAAAATATCAATGTGTGGTATAATGCAATCGTAAATTAAAAAGTTTTCAACATTCACTTAAAGTGGATTCAATACAAAAAGGGATAAAAAGGTTCTAAATGAGTAATAAAAAAGAGATCTATGAAATAGATCAAACTATAGAAAAAGAAGGTAGCATCGTCTGGAAAAGTGTTTTTGGACTACTGATTATACCTTTGTTTGCCGCAATAGTGATACCGTGGTACGGTATGACATACGGCTTTGTAACATCTGATTATGTTTGTCTTGCTATATTTTATGCTATAACTGGTATCAGTATTACTATGGGTTACCATAGATTATGGTCGCATAAGACATATAAGGCTAATAAGTTTGTAAGTTATTTTTTACTAGTTTTTGGTACTGCGGCACTACAAAACAGTGTGATACAATGGTCTTCAGATCATAGAAAACACCATAAAGATGTTGATGACCCTGTAAAAGATCCATATGCAGCTACTAGAGGTTTTTGGTTCTCGCACTTTGGCTGGTTACTTAGACATAATACTGCTGATGTTCAAGAAATCCGTGGTGTAAATGATCTTCTAAGAGATAAAGCTTTGGTGTTTCAACACAGACATTACACTATTTTAGCAATATTAGCATGTTTCGGTTTGCCTGCTCTAGCTGGGTTTATATTTGGCTTCCTAAGTGGTCATACTTTTACAGCTGCTTGGCATAGTGCTGTAAGCTTCTTGCTTTTAGGTGGTTTCCTTAGAGTTATACTTGTGCATCATGCTACTTTCTGTATTAACTCTCTGGCTCATACCATTGGTAAGAGACCTTATTCTAGAAAGAATACGGCTAGAGATAGTTGGATCACTGCTATTGTAACAGGTGGTGAAGGTTATCATAACTATCACCATGCTTTTGCTGGTGACTATAGAAATGGTATTAGATGGTTTGATCTAGATCCTTCTAAATGGCTTATTGCTGGTCTTGCAAAGATTGGATGGTGTTATGATCTTAAAACGACTCCTAAGCACTTGATAGAAATTGCAAAGGCTAAAGTTAAATTAGATGAAGCTTTAACTAAAAAGAATAAGACTTTCCATCTTGGCATAGAAGAGAAATATACTAAGCTTGTTGCTAACGTTAAAAATATGTATAACGCTAAGCAAGAATATCTTAAAGCTAAGAAAGAGAATGTTCTATCTAAGGCTGATATTAAAGCTATCAAGTCAAAATATAAAGATCTAAAAATCGAGTTTGTTGAAGCTAAGAAAAATTATAAGGCAAGTACTTTAGCTTAATTAATCAAATATATCTAATTCACCTATCTATTCTAATTGTTATTTTCCTTCAATTTTAAATCCATTTTAATGTATCTGTTAAGTCTCAGGTACTTATGATGAAATGTTAAGATAAATATATGCTAAACTTAGTTCGCAGTATCATATATTGTTAGCTATTTATAAAATTAGCTAAGTATTAAAATGATTATTTATCCTCACTAATTTGGTTTTTGTAATACGATTATTTTGAGATTAGACATATAAGCTTTATATTTACCATATAGATATTATTGTATAATTTTAATAGAAGGTATGATTGTTTGATCTTTAGAAATTGGTAGCTTTATATTCTACGACTACTTAAAAGAAGCAAGAAGATATTGCTTAAAAGGATTTTTATACTAATTTCCAACATAAATTTATACATCTTTACTTTACATTCTATACTTACTTTTTAGCTTTAAATACTTGCCAATAGAGTCATGCTATTAGCTAGATATGGAAAGCCCAAATTAGACACAACTATTTTGCGATATTTGTACTAATTCGTATCAGGATTATATTAATAAATCAGTTATAGTAACTTATAAGAAAAAATAGAAATTAAATATTAGCTAGAGACTTAAGATTATCTGCCTTATCAATTTTTTCCCAACTAAACTCAGGAAGTTCGCGTCCAAAGTGGCCATAGTTTGAGGTTTTTCTGTATATTGGGTTCAGTAGATCTAAGTTTTCAATAATCTTACCAACTCTAAGATCAAAAACCTCATTAACAAGTTTTTCAATAGTGCCATCTGCGATTTTACCAGTGCCAAAAGTATTTACCATTAGAGATACAGGTTTTGCAACACCAATAGCGTATGCAACTTGGACTTCACATTTATCTGCTAGACCAGCGGCAACTATATTTTTAGCGATATATCTACCCATATATGCACCAGAACGATCTACTTTTGATGGATCTTTACCTGAGAATGCGCCACCACCATGATGAGCAGCACCACCATAAGTGTCAACAATAATTTTTCTACCAGTTAGACCACAGTCACCTTGAGGACCACCAATTAGGAATACGCCTGTTGGGTTGATATGGTATTTAGTATTTTTTGTAATTAGGTCAGCAGGAATGACTTCTTTGACAATTTCTTCGATTACAGCGTCGTGCAATTCTTTTTGAGAAATTGATTCATCGTGCTGAGTTGATAAAACAACCGTATCAATAAACTTAGGTTTGTTATTTTCATAAGCAAGTGTAACTTGAGCTTTTGCATCTGGTCTTAACCAAGCTAGCTTGCCTGACTTTCTAAGTTCTGCTTGTTTTCTCATTAGTAAGTGAGAGTAATAAATAGCTGAAGGCATAAGAGTAGGGGTTTCATTTGTTGCAAAACCAAACATTAGACCTTGATCGCCAGCACCAAGATCTTCTAAAGATCCGCGATCTACACCTTGAGCAATATCACCTGATTGTTTACCTATAGCATTAATTACAGAACATGTTCTACCATCAATACCTTTATTGGCATTATCATAACCTGTTTCTGTAATAACATTTCTAACTAGTTCTTCAATATCTACCCATGCAGAAGTAGATATTTCACCAGCAACTAGTGCCATGCCTGTTTTTACTAAAGTTTCACATGCTACACGAGCGTTTTTATCTTGTTTAAGAATTTCATCTAATATAGCATCTGAAATTTGATCAGCAAGTTTATCTGGATGTCCTTCTGATACTGATTCAGAAGTGAATAAATAATTTTTTGACATATCAATTGGTTCCCTTTTAGTTTGTTTAGAGCTAAAAGGCTTCTAGGAATTTTTAAAAAATTAGTAGAAACGCTTTAGCTTATTGTTTAATGTCGCAAGCAAGTTGTTTGTTAAATACAGCGACTTCGTGTATTATATATTTATGTTTATATCAAGTCAACTATTGACTTTTTAGTCGAGAGACTTTAAAGTATTGCTATTAAATTTTTGCATAATTTTTTGCTAAGTTTATGGCTGCTAGACTTAGCTAGTAAAGTTAAATATTTGAAAAGATTAAAAATATAAAACCGGAGAACAATAAATGGTAGTAATTCGTATGGCTCGTGGTGGAGCTAAAAAGCGTCCTTTCTATAGAATCGTAGTTGCTGATAAAAAAAGCCCAAGAGATGGTAGATTTATCGAAAGATTAGGTTTCTTTAACCCATTAGCTAAAGGTGGTGAAGAAAGATTAAAGCTTGACTTAGCTAAAGCAGAAGCTTGGCTTGCTAAAGGTGCTCAACCTTCAGATAGAGTAGCTAGCTTGATCAAAGAAGCTAAAAAAGCCGCTTAATAAAATTTCATAATAAAAATAATTATCTTTTATGTCACAGGATTTTGTAGAAATAGCTAAAATAGGTTCTACCTATAAGCTTGATGGTGAGCTTAACTTGTATCCTTTGGCAAATTCAATAGAAACTCTTTTAAGTTATGGTGATTGGTATATCCAGTTGCCTGCTAATAATGTTTGGCAACCACTTAAAGGCGAAGGTGTCTTAAGACGAGCTGATAAACTTTATATCAAACTAGCTAATATTGATGATGCTGAAATAGCAAAAAAATATGTAAATGCTTTGATTGGTGTTCCTAAAGAGGCTCTACCTAAGTTAGGTAATGGAGAAGCGTACTTTAAAGATCTTATCGGTTGTAGCGTTGTAAATACTAATAATGATTCTTTTGGTGAGATTATAGATATTATAGAAACTGGTGCTAATGAAGTGTTAGTTTGTAAAAAAGAATCTTCTGAGTATCTAATTCCTTATGTTAAGCAATATATTATTAGTGAAGATCTTGATTCAAAGAAAATAATTGTTGATTGGGAATACGATTATTAGTTAATAATTATTTCTTAATCAGATTTCGCTACTTACTGCGTAAGTATTAGCGACATACTTTTTTTCATGGCGGAAAAAGTATGCAAAACCGCTTCGCACTTCGCTATCGTATTTTAAAATCAATGAAAATAGAAAACTCGCTTTGCTCAAACAGTTCTATTTTCTAATTATTGATTTTATAAAATACTAATCGCTAATGTGCATTCGTTGCTATAAAGTGTATTTTATCGCTCAAGTATTTGTGTTTATTTGTTCTAAGTAATACAATTTAGTCTGCTTATAAACTTATTTAAATAGAATCTTATCTAATGGCTGAGTGCGGTAAATATTATAATCCTGAATATCCTAATACATCTAATGATTGGACTAGAAAATGGGATAAGAGTTGGTTGTTGGCTAAAGATAAGTATTTATTAAATTTTGGTAGTGAAAAAGAACGAAAAGATTCTTATAGGCATAGAATGTTTAGAGTTTTTGTTATGCTTTTTATTCCTCAAATAGGTTTTTGCTGTTACCATTTGGATTGAGCATATATACGGTTTTAATTAGTATTTTAGGATATATTATAGGATGTCGATTATACTTGTTATTGATATCTGCTTTTAATATACTTGTTTTTATAATTCTTCCAACTTATGTTTTATAGGAAAGATTATTTTAGAAAAGATGTAAGTCGAAAGCCTATAAAAATTTTTACATATTTTATATTTTTTACATGTTTAATGTCTTTTACTTTTGTATGGATAATGATTTTAATGATGGTGCTTGGTTTTATATTTAAAATTTTAGGTATCAATTAAGGATAAAAAATGAAATTTGGCATAATATCAATATTTCCAGAAATGTTTAAAGCAATAAATGATTTTGGGATTACAGCTAGAGCAGTTAATGATGCGAAGGTATCTATAGATTGCTTTAACCCTCGTAATTATACGACAGACAAGCATGCTACTGTAGATGATACTAGTTTTGGTGGTGGAGCTGGTATGGTTATGAAATATGAACCTTTATCAAAAGCTATCAAAGATGCAAAAAGTACTTTAGGTTGTAATACAAAAGTAGTATACTTGTCACCTCAAGGTGGTGTATTTAATCATAAGAAGGCTCTTAAGCTTTTAGAAAATGATTCACTAATACTGCTTTGTGGTAGATATGAAGGGGTTGATGAGCGCCTGATACAAGATTATGTCGATGAGGAAATCTCTGTAGGTGATTTTGTTTTAAGTGGTGGTGAGCTCCCTGCTATGCTTGTTATGGATAGTCTGATTAGGCTATTACCAGAAGTGTTGGGTAATAAAGATTCTGCGATTGAGGATTCTTTCTATGATGGTCTGTTAGACTACCCACATTATACAAAGCCAGCTGTTTTATCTGATGGTAATGCAGTTCCAAGTGTTTTGTTGTCTGGTAATCATAAGGAAATAGCAAAATGGAGGCGTAAACAGAAGTTAATAAGAACTTATGAGCGTCGTAAAGATTTAATAGAGTGCCTATGCCTATCTGAAGAAGATAAGCAAATTATAAATGATTATAAAATAGATAAGGTAAGCACAAAAGGAGAATAATAATGAAAAATAAATTTGTTGAACTAGTAGAGAAGTCACAAATCAGAACTGATATTCCAGAATTCAATCCAGGTGATTCTGTAACAGTTAACCTATGGATTAGAGAAGGTGATAAGCAAAGAATCCAGGCTTTCAAAGGTTTTGTTCTTAGAAAAAGAAACAGAGGTCTTCACTCTGCTTTCACTGTAAGAAAAATGTCTTCAGGCATGGGTGTTGAGAGAACTTTCCAAACTCATTCTCCATTGATCGATAGCATCAAAGTAGAGAAGAAAGCAGATGTACGTAGAGCTAAGCTATACTACATGAGAGGCCGTACTGGTAAAGCTGCTAGAATTAAAGAAAAAGTATAATTCTAGGAAAGTCAAAAAGTGTCTACAGTCGTTGATGCTTTTCTTGATAATCTTTGGCTTGAACATGGTTTGAGTCAAAATACTATCTCGTCATATCGTACAGATCTTAAATTTCTACAAAGTTATTTCTCAAAAGCTAACTTAGTTAGTTTGGACTTTGAGCAATTATATGCTTTTATTTCATATCGTTCTAAAAATGGTTATAGTAGTCGTTCTAATGCTAGAATGATATCTACTTTGCGTAAATTTTATGCTTGGCTAGTTAGATCTGGTCAAACTGAGAATAATCCTACTGCTAAATTAACTATGCCAAAATTAGCTAAGAGCCTGCCTAAGGATATGACAGAGGCAGATGTTGAAGCATTGTTACAAGCACCTGATTTAACACAAGATATTGGAATCCGAGATAGGGCGATGCTTGAGCTAATGTATGCAACGGGCTTGCGTGTTAGTGAGCTAATTGGATTAGATGTTGAAAATGTTGATATTAACTTTGGAGTGATTCAAGTATTAGGTAAAGGCTCAAAAGAAAGAATTGTTCCTATGGGGGAATATGCTTTAGAGTTTTTACAAAAATATTTTACAGAGTCTCGACCTAATTTGGCTAAAAATTTCAAAGAAAAAGCTATCTTTATTAGTCAGCATTCTAAAAGGATGACGCGTCAATCATTTTGGCATCGTATAAAAAGTTATGCTCTTATCGCAGGGATAAGTACACAAATATCACCACATACTTTAAGGCATGCTTTTGCTACTCATTTACTTAATCATGGTGCAGATTTAAGGTCTGTACAGTTACTTCTTGGTCATAGTAGTGTATCTACAACTACAATTTATACGCACATATCACAAAATCGTTTACAGGAAATATACCAAAGGCATCATCCAAGAGGATAAATAATTATTGATCTCAAAAATATCTTTTGTAATGATTACAAATATAGCTGGCTTATTATGAAAGTGTTATGTTGAATAAAATGCTTCATTTATAAGTATTTATAGCTTAAGATGATTTAAAAAATATTATAGGGATTTTACTTTAGTTTAACTGATAGGTGATATATTGAAACTCAGAAAGTTCTTTGCAGTAAATAGAGGTAAGCGCTTTTATCTATTGCATAGGTACACTCGAAGAAAGTTATCTAATCCTTTTATTTTAGTATTATTCTTGCTGATTTCCTTTATTGTATTTATTCCTGGAATAATTATGTTATTTACTCCCGGGCCTGGCTTGTTATTTATGGTAATAGCATTATTACCATTTATTGCGATAAGTAAAAGATTTGCCCGATTGCTTGATAAAATGGAAGTCTTTTTCTGGGCAAAGCTTAAAAATAAGTCGAAATAAACTACTTTTTTAAACCAGCTATTAGAGTTAATCTAAGAGATGCAACAATATTGTATTATTGTTATAATAGTTACTGAAATTTTAGTGTTTTCTCTTAAAATTAATGGAGTAGTAATGAATATTCGTAGTGTTGACTATTATGCAGATAATGCGCCCGAAGAGTTTACAAAATCTTTGAAAGAAACTGGTTTTGCAGTTCTTAAAACTCACCCGATTGATTGGAGTCTTATCCAAACAGTTTATCAAGAATGGCAAAAGTTCCTAAAATCAGGTGATGCTGAAAAATATATGTTTGATGTTGAGAAGCAAGATGGTTATTTTCCTAAAGATGTTTCTGAAGTTGCAAAAGGTGAGACTGTAAAAGATATTAAGCATTTTTATCATTTGTATTTTCCTAATGGCAGATACCCTACAGAAGTAAGTAACGCTGCTCGTGAAATGTTTGAAAAAATGATGGAACTAGGTGAAACACTTTTACAATGGATAGATGATCACATGGATTCAGCTGTGGCAAGTAAGTTACCGCAAAGATTAAGAGACACTGTTTCTTATGAGAATACACTGCTTAGAATTTTACATTATCCAGCTATGCAAGGTGATGAAGAGCCAGGAGCTGTTAGAGCTGCTGCGCATGAAGATATCAACCTAATTACTCTATTACCGATAGCTTCTTCACCAGGATTACAAGTTTTATCACCTGTAAGTAATCAATGGTTTGATGTGCCATGTGATAGTGAGTCATTAGTTATAAATATTGGTGATATGTTGCAAGAAATGACACATGGTGAATATATAGCAACTAAGCATAGGGTTGTAAAACCTGAGGGCGAAATCGAAAATTTAGATAGAATATCAACGCCATGTTTTATACATCCAAAATCTGAGGTTTATTTATCAGATAAATATCCACAAGCTGGAATGTTTTTAGATGAGAGATTAAGAGAGTTAGGTTTAAAATAAAGCTTAAAAATGACAAAGCAAAATATTATTTCTTTCTATGAGAGTGATGCTCATAGCAATCAAGTCAGAGAAATTCTTGAACAAGCAAAAAAAGTAATTGGTTCACAAAAATCTTTACAAAGTTATGCCGTAGTTTTAGATATTGACGAGACGTCATTAAATCACTATAAGTCACTTAAAGAAGTTGGTTTTCCTCAAGAGGAAAATCATAGTATTTGGGATGAGTTAATTGCAAAGATAGATGTTGAACCAATAAAACCAACTCTAGATTTTTATCGATATTGTATTGAGAAGGGTATTAAAATATTTTTTATTAGCGCTAGATTTGCAACTTATTTAGATGCTACAAAACAAGCATTACAAAATGCTGGATATATTGGTTTTGAAGAAGTTTTTGTTTTTCCGGAAGATATCTCAACATACTCTTCTGAGAATTTTAAAAATTTTAAGGCTGAAAGAAGAGCATATATAGAATCTTTAGGCTATAGGGTGCTTGTTTCAATAGGAGATCAATCTTCTGACTTAAAGGGTGGCTATACTTTAAATACTTTCCAGTTACCAAACTATCTATATGGTGAAAATTCTGTGTTTTAGTATACTGATTTCGATTTGAAAATTAAAAAGTTGCCCAAAAAAATTAAAATAGCACAAATTATTAAAATGACTAAGTGAATATTTTGGTCAAATAGCACAAATGCAAATAGTGGTCCCCAAATAATATAAGTAATATTTAATGACATTGCCAGAGTTACATTAGAATGTTTAAAAGCTTGCATATATGATAGATCAGCAATATATCCAATAATCCCAATAGCTAATATTAGAAGTAAGATATAGATGCTAACAGTATCTATAATTAAAAATGTAAACGGTAAAAAAACAACAATAGTTGAGATTTTACGTAAGAAAAGCAAAGTGTTAACCTCAACGTTTGCATTAAGAATTAGTTTATAGATCACACCTTCTAATCCCCAGAATATTGCGGCTAAGGTTGCAAGAAATAGGCCAGTTAAACCATTTGCTTTGTCCCCTAATTCATTAGTAGCTGTTAAGGCTATACCAATAGCTACGACTATAAACCCTATTATTTTAAGCTTTGTTAGCGACTCTTTAAGGAATATTCTAGCACCAATCATCCCTACTGCAGGATAACATGATGATATTATAATAGCTGTTCCTGTGGCAATATCTTTGGTCGAAAGCATATACATAGTCATTGCTAAACCACCTGAGAGAGGTATACAGCAGATACTGATTATTTGCCATAGTTTTAGGTCTTTTACTTTTTTTACGGATGATTTGGAAATAATTCCTATAGTTCCAGCAACTCCTAGATCATGAATTGAAGTCAGCCACATAGAAACTAAGAAAGTCATTGTTAATAAAGTATGAACTTGTCCCGCTAGAGTATAATCAAGTCCCCAGAAAATGCCTGATAAAGCGCCAAAAAGAAATGCTCTTTTCTTAAAATCCAAATGTAATAACCGATATTTGTAAAAATTTACAATACTTTAGCGAATTGAGGTAGTTATTACAAGTTAATAATTTATTTTATAGGTTTTTCATTAACCACTAATAGGTTCTTTTTGAGGCTCTATAAGAATTTCATTTAAAGCAACATTTTTTGGTTGATTCATAGCAAACACTATCGTTTCAGCTATTTGTTGAGGTGTTATGAAACACTTAGTATCATTACTTGCATATTTCTTAACAGCATTGTTCTCGGATGACATATTTTGTAGAGGTGTTGCAACATTACCCGGTTGGATATTTATAACTCTAACATCTTTATCTACTAGCTCTTGACGTACTGCCCTTAGAGTATATTCCATAAATGCTTTTGATCCAGAATATATCGCTAGGCCTGGAAAAGCTTGTCTAGCAGCATCAGATGTTATATTGATAAGCATTCCTTTATTTTTGATTAACGATGGTAGAATTGAGTAAAGTAGATTTGTAAAACCAATTACATTGGTATTTATAGTTTTCATCCACTCTTCATAGTTTCTATTTTCTATACATTGATAGTACATCACCCCAGCACAGTTGACTATATAATCAAATTCGCCAAAGGTTTCTATAGAATTAGTGATAAAACTCTCCACAGAACTTAGTTCTTGAATATCTACAGATTGATAAAAAACATTATCGCCTGTGATATTTGCCTCGCGACGAGAGCATAAAGAGATTTTCATTTCTTTAGTAAGGCATAGCTCAGCTATAGCTTTACCCATTCCACTAGATGCTCCAACTATTAATATGTGCTTATCTTTGAGTAGATTCATTATTTCTCCCTAGGAAAATTTTACTTATGTAGTTTTCGGTTATTTCTGGATAATCAATATTTATCTCTGACATTAGTGATTCATAATTTGATCTATCATATAAATTTATTGAAGCATCAATATTTGCATGATCAGAAGCTAAGTATTTAGCAGAGTTATCTGTAATTGATTTGCTCCAAGTCTCTGAAGGAATAATCTCGTAATTAGAGACTTTTGCTAATGTCTGTGCATTAAGGAAATTCTTGTTAGTTATATTGTAGATATATCTATCAGCATGCGTCTCTAAGACAAGATGCTCTATAATCTTAGAAATATGATCAACAGGAGTCATTTCTAGATTTATATCAGTTGGTATTTTTTGTTGTGAATTTACTTCTTTGATTAGTATCCAGTTTGTATCAGAGTCATTAATATAATTATTAGATACAGGTGAAATATTACCTAATCTTAGTACTGTAGCATTTAAGCCTTCTTTTACTGAATTATGGATTAGTTTTTCAGCGGCCCATTTAGTTTGAGAATAGCCAGATTGTAGTGAGCCTAGCCATTCGATATTTTGGTTTTCGCTAAATTTTTTATTTAGATGTAAAGGGAAAATGCCATTTGTAGATATATGGATTAAATGTTTTGCTTTGCTTATAGAGCAAAAATCAATAATATTTGCTGTTCCAATAAAATTACTATTTCTCAAAGCATTATACGGAAGCAATAAATTAACAGATGCAGCGGTATGAATTATAGTATCAATTTTGTTAGCATAATTTAGATATTTACCTGATTGCCAACCAAATTCTTTTGCTGAAATATCACCTACGAGACAAACAATTTTATGAGATTTTTCAATATTGAGTTTTTTAAGGATATTTTTTAGTCTAGTATCTGCCTGTTGTTGGTTATCAGCTCTAACTAAACAATAAATAGCTTCTATATTCTTATTAGCAACTAATGTTTTAAGAGTGTGAGATCCAAGAAAGCCTGTTACTCCTGTAAGAAGTATATTTTTACATGATTCCTTATGATCTTGTTTAAGATTTTGTATTTTAGGCTTTAAATCTGTAAATAAGTTATTAATATCATCTAGGATTAGCTTTGAGAGATTTTGTTCAGAATCATTAGAAGATTCTGATAATAAGTTATAGCTATTACTAAGTTGGCTTGCGGCAATAAAATCGGTTATTTTAACTTCAAAACCAAGTTCTTTAAGTTTACTTATTAGTAACATCGTTGATAATGAAGAGCCACCAAGCTCAAAAAAGCAACTATCTAAATTAATATCATCTTTTGAGATATTCAGGATATTTGCCCATAGTAATTTATAGTCATCTAATGATTTAATATTTTTTATTTCTTGCTCGACATAAATAGTATTATCTTCTAGATTTAAGCTATTTCTATCTAATTTATTTGAGTATCTATTTAGAGGGATCTCATCAAGAAGAACTATATGTTTAGGAAGCATATAATGTGCTAAGAAAGGAGAGATTTTATCAAGAAGTATTTTTGAAGGCTTATTATCTTTAAGTTGCCATTTTTCACGAAAACTTTGTTGTTTATCATTTGGTATTTCTAAATATGCAACTAGATATTCTGACATTCTTGTCTCACCAGTTTTATTTACAACACAATGCATGATATCAAGCTTATCTTTGATAACTGATTCTATAAAAGGTAACGAAAGTGTATAACCCCGTAGTTTTATAATATAATCACAGCGACCATATATTGTGATTAATTGACCATCGTCAGACAGTTTGCCATAGTCACCAGTCTTATATAGACGTTTACCAATAGGACTATTACTAGCTTCAATAAAACGCTCTTTATTTAAATCTGGCCTGTTTATATATTCATTAGCCAAGCCTATCGCGTGTATATAAACTTCTCCTTTATCGCCATTTTTGACCATTTGTTTATTATCATCTAAAACTATAGCTTCAACTTTAGGTAGCACATGTCCTACAGGTACAATTCCATCAGCTTCAAGATTTTTATCATTTATATGTAGTTTATATGTAGCTACATCGTGACATTCTGAGATTGAATAGAGGTTATAAATATCTGTTTCAGACATAAACTCTTCTAAATGATGTTGTAACCAGCTAGAGACAACTTCACCATTAAGCCAGCAAGTATCTATATTTTTAAATATTTCTTTAGCAATATCTTTTGATGTTGAAAGTAATGTTTCTAGATATGATGGCGTAAAGAGTATCTCATTGATTTTTTTATCTTTAATATATTGTGATAGTGCTTTGAAGTCATAGAGGATATCATCTGGAATTATATTAGTTCGACCACCTTTAATCAGAGGTCTAAAAGCTTCCCAGAGGTAATAAATATTACAGCCAATTGAGCTATTCTCATTATATGCTTTGACTGTTTCTCTAATCTCATAAGAAGATAATATTGCTCTATGGGATATTGCTATACCTTTGTTTTTCCCAGTAGTTCCAGATGAATATACCAACCAAAATCCTTTTTCAGAATCAATTAGGGGATGTTTAAATTTTTCTACATCTTTTGAGTTATATTGACTAATTATATAAATATAGTTAAAACATTCTGCAGTTTCTATATTAGGTATTTCATCACATAGAATTAAATCTGATTGAGTATCTTCAATAATATTTTTTAGTAAAGGTAGAGGGAAAGATTTGTCTAACTGAACACAGCTTGCACCAATACTAGAGATAGCTAAAAAAGCTATAATAATTTCATAGCGTTTTGAACTATATATGGAGATTATACTTTGAGATGTATATCCTTGATTTTGTAAATATTGTGCTAAAAATTTAACTTGATCAGCAGTTTGTTGGTATGTTAGTTCAGTATCAGAGTCTGTAATGGCAATATTGTTAGGGGTTAAGCTTGCCTGCCTAAAGAAAAGTTCACTTAGTGTAGAATTCACGATTTTATCTTTTTGAATCACTATTAATGATTCCAACAATAATAAATTATTTATGATGTGATGTATATCTTAGATGGTAAATTCAGTTCGTAGATATTACAAAATCTACTAGATGATTTTTCAATTATCTTGAAACTTTTAATATTAGCTATTAAATTATTCGAACTAGAAAGTTAACAAACTATAAAAAATTAGTTTAAAATAAATCTTAGGTAGAAGAAATATTTCTTTAAATAATGATAGATAAAAGTGGGTATAGAGCAAATGTTGCTATAGTTTTACTTAATAGACAAAATAGAGTTTTTTGGGGACAAAGAAAAAACAGAGCTTCGTGGCAGTTCCCTCAAGGAGGAGTATCTGTAGGGGAAACTCCTTTACAAGCTATGTATCGTGAGCTTCATGAAGAGGTTGGTTTGAGACCTCAAGATGTTGAAGTTATAGCTTCTACAAGGGATTGGTATAAGTATGATATTCCAGACTCATTACTTAGAAGTAAAGAACCTGTATGTGTTGGCCAAAAACAAAAATGGTTTTTATTAAGGTTAAAAAGCTCAGAAAATAATATTGATTTAGAAGCTAATGATTCACCAGAGTTTGATAACTGGCGTTGGGTTAGTTATTGGTATCCAATAAATCATGTGGTTTATTTCAAGCAGGAAGTATATAGAAAGGCATTGACTTATTTTAAAGAGTTTATTTAGAATCTTGTTGTCTGCCTTCGACAAAAGATTTTGCCCATAGGTAACAAAATGATCCGATATATGCTGATAAGATAACATCAGAAACATAGTGATCTAGAACAATAATTCTACTTACGGCAACAATAATTGCTAAAACTATAGCAATGATAGTAATATATTTTTTCTCAAAAAAATTTGCTATGGCAAGTAAACCTGCAAATGATAAAGTAGTATGTCCAGATGGCATTGAGTTGTATGCTTTCTTAAAAGAGAAAAAGTGAAAGCCATATTCATTCTTAAATAAAAGCATTTCAGGTCTATATCGAGCAAGTAAAACTTTTAAACCACCAGCAACTAAGATAGCGAGTATCAAAGAAAGTGACATTGTATATAGCTTGTTAGAAGTTTTATTACGTAAATATCTAATAATACATGCTACAGTGACGATTAAAGTTACTATTAGCCAAACTTTTGATGATGCTATCTGTGACATTAAAGAAGCTAACGTACTTATTTTAGTGCCAAAAAAATCACTTGAGTGAATTGCTGTAGTTACTTTTATATCCAAAAAGTTATAGCTAAGTACTACAATGATTAACGTAATAATCCCATATACAACAGTATTTTTTGCAAGCTTACAATCTAAACACTTCATAATTAAATTATTTAAAACCACTAGTTTAGTTGATACAGTATAATATTATCATAACTAATTTTGAAAACCTAAGATGTTCAAACAAGGTTGGTATAAAAAAGCCAAGCATATCGCGAGTAAAAATTTTAATAAGCGACCTAATAATATGGATATTAGTCTGGTTGTGGTTCATTGTATAAGTCTGCCAGAAGGAGAGTATTCAAATCACAATGTTGAAAATTTATTTCTTAACCAGCTAGACTGTGATTCACATAAAAGCTTTGCTGATTTAAAAGAAGTTGAAGTTTCAGCGCATTTTTATATAAAACGGACAGGTGAAGTTATTCAATTTGTTTCTGTAGATAATAGGGCGTGGCATGCTGGTATAAGTAACTTTCAGGGAAGACAAGGCTGTAATGATTTTTCTATAGGTATAGAGCTACAAGGTACGGACAAGACAGCTTATGAATTTGAGCAATATAGAAGTCTAAATGAATTGTTAGTGGATTTAAAAGAGACCTATATTGAACTCAAAGCTATTACCGGACACCAAAATATAGCTCCGGGAAGAAAAACAGATCCTGGCAAATGCTTTGATTGGGATAAAGTAAATGATTTAGATGGGGTTGATAAGTATTCTTAAAAAGGAACTATTACTGGTTTTAATTAGTTTTTAAATTTAGTTGGAGAGTATAGTGAATAGAGAAAAACAGTTGTTAAATTTATTACAACAGGAGGTAGTTCCAGCACAAGGTTGCACAGAGCCAATAGCTTTAGCTTATTGCGCTGCTAAAGTAACTCAAATTTTAGGAAATGTACCTGATAAGGTCGAAGTTTATGCTTCTGGGAATATAATCAAAAATGTAAAAAGTGTTACAGTACCAGGTAGTAGAGGTATGATTGGTATAGAAGCAGCTGTAGCTATGGGACTTGTTGCTGGCGATCCTGACAAAGAGCTTATGGTAATTGCAGATATAACAACTTCAGAACTTAAAAATGTCAAAAAGTATCTAACAAAGAAATCTGTAAATATTCATATGTCAGATAAAAAGATTAAACTTTATATTCAAATCGTGGGTTATTATGGTGAAGATAAGGCTATTGTTGAAATCAAATATACACACAGCAATATAACCCTAATTCAAAAAAATGAAAAAATTTTATACAAAGTTGATGATACTTCCAATAAGAAAAATCTAGTGGATGAGATTATAAAGACATTTTCTATTAAGGAGATATATGAGATTGCAGCTAGTATAGATGTTAATAAGATTAAATCCTTATTTGATCTTATTGTTAAGGATAATACAAAGATTTCTCAAGAAGGTTTAAATAATAGTTATGGAGCTCAAGCTGGTAGAAATATTAAATCAGCTATAGAGCTGGGGCTTTATGGTGATGATGTGCGTAATAATGCAGCCGCAGCGGCTGCAGCAGGAAGTGATGCTCGTATGGGAGGGTCTGCTCTACTTGTAATGACAGTTGCTGGAAGTGGAAATATTGGTATAACTATATCTATGGCTTTAATAAAATTTGCAGAGTTTAATAAAAAGAGCCAAGAAGAACTTTATAGAGCAATATTTTTAGCATCTTTAATAACTGTTTATATTAAATCTCGTATAGGACGGTTATCTGCATTATGTGGTCCAACTTGTGCTTCTGCTGGAGTTGCTGCAGGACTGGCTTTGATGTTAGATCAACCTTTAGAAAAAGTTAATAAGGCTATAATTAATGCTCTAGCTAGTATTGTTGGGATTATGTGTGATGGAGCAAACTCATCATGCTCAATGAAAATAGCTAATTCAATATATACCGCTTATGATGCTGTTAATGCCGCAGTGTTAGGAAATAGTGTAACAGCTTATGATGGTATAGTTGGTAAGAATGTTGAAGAGACTATTGAAAACATAGTCTATATAGCAACAGATGATGGTATGTCTAAGACAGATATAAATATATTAAATATAATGACTAAACAGAGATAGGCTTTTATTCTATTTCTGCTTTATCACCATAGTTTTCTAACCAATCACGGCGATCTTTAGATCTTTTTTTAGCTAAGAGCTTATCTAATATTTCAGTATCGTCATAAACATCAGATATGGTTAACTGTAACAATCTTCTAGATGAAACATCCATCGCTGATTCACGTAGCTGTACAGGGTTCATCTCACCAAGACCTTTAAAACGCATAATATTAATTTTGCCAGTTAGCTTAGAATTTTCAGCTAAAATAGTTTCTTTTTCATCTTCATCTAGAGCATAGAAAGTATTTTTACCAATATCAATTCTAAATAAAGGGGGTTGAGCTATATAAATATGTCCATTTTCGATAAGTTTTCTAAAATGCTTTAGAAACATTGCACACAATAAGGTAGCAATATGTAAGCCATCAGAATCTGCATCAGCAAGAATACATATTTTGTTATATCTTAACCCAGATATATCATCACTATCTGGATCAACACCTATTGCTGTTGCTATATTATGAACTTCTTGAGAATTCATGATCGTATCTGCATCAAGCTCCCAGCTATTTAGAATCTTACCCTTAAGAGGCATTACAGCCTGAAAATTCTTATCACGTGCTTGTTTTGCAGAGCCTCCTGCTGAGTCTCCTTCGACAATAAAAAGCTCCGTTGAATTTACATCAGAGCTAATGCAGTCTGTTAGCTTCCCAGGTAAACGAATAGATGTATTCATTATGCGTTTACGCGCAGTTTTTTTATCTGCATTAATACGTTTCTGTGCAACCTTGTTGATATTCTCTATTATTTGGCGAGCTTCTTCAGTATTTTGGTTAAGCCATATAGTTAGTAGATCTTTTACTGTTGTAGCAACGAATGCAGTTACATCTTTATTGGAAAGCTTCTCTTTAGTTTGTCCAGCAAACTGAGGATTTGTTATTTTTAATGATATAACATAGTTTAATTGAGCAAATGAGTCATTTGCCGTAATTTTGATATTCTTAAGCCCAAGAGAATTTTTTTCTATATATGTTTTAATGGCATCATAAATACCGTTTTTAAGACCTGTAACATGAGTACCATCTTGAGGTGTTGGGATTAAGTTTACATAGCTATTTTTTATAACTTCTGCAGGAGCATCGCACCAGCAAAATACAGCATCTAAAAATGACTCTCCATTTGAAAAATTATCTATCATAAAAGGACTATTAGGCAGAGTCTCGGATTCTAGCTTATGATCTAGATAACCTTTTAGGCCATCTTCAAAATGCCATACTAACTTTTCTTTCTTAACCTCATTAGAATATTTGATTGTAAGGGCCTTACAAAGAATAGCTTTTGCTTCTAATAAGTTTTTTAAAGCCTTAAGATTTACTTTTATATCATCAAAATATTTTTTATCTGGCCAAAATCTAATCTTTGTCCCAGTATTTTTCTTACCAACAGTATCAATAACTTCTAAATCTTTAGTTTTAAAACCATCTTGAAATACAATATGATAAAGCTTACCGTCTCTTTTTATCTCAGCTTCAAGCCTACTAGATAAAGCATTAACAACAGAAACGCCTACACCATGAAGACCTCCGGAGTGAGTATAGTTCTTGTTACTAAATTTACCGCCAGAGTGAAGCTTAGTCATAATAAGTTCAATACCTGACATTTTATGTTCTGGATGAATATCTACAGGCATTCCGCGTCCATTATCAGAGATTTCTATACTATTATCTTGATAAAGAGAGATATCTATTTTATTAGCAAAGCCTGCCAAGACCTCATCAACACTGTTATCTACTATTTCTTGGATAAGATGATTTGGGTTTTCTGTATTAGTGTACATCCCAGGTCTTTTTTTGACAGGATCTAGGCCAGTTAGTACTTCGATTGATTTAGCATTATAGTTTTGCATTAATATTAATTAGATCAATAAATTATATTTACTAGGGGGAATTTTATCACATAATTTACTTAATTCGTAAGCTTAGCAAAGTGTTAATAATTATTTCCTTAGGAAGTAGCAACTATAAGGTAAAAATACTATTAGTCCAATTAAAGGTAATAATATAAATGCAAGTGAAAGTGTAAACTCACTTCCTAGGCTAATTTGACTCATAATCGCTGTTGTAATTGATGCAATTCCCATTTGCATAAAGCCCATTACTGATGAGGCTGCTCCAGCTGTTGTAGTAAAATTCTCCAAAGCTATTGGTGTAAGTAGAGGCACACTGAAAGATACGCCGACAAAAGTTAATGATAATATTCCTGTTAAGGCTAGAGATAACTCTAGCCCTGTAAGCTTTTTAAATGCATAAACTAATAATATTCCTGATATTAAAGTACAAGTCATACCAAAATTAATAAGATGTTTATATGCTATTATGCGACTAAGTTTTGAGCAAACAATAGAGCCTGAAACAACTGCAATAACCATTAAAGTGAGTAAATATAAAAAATTCGATTTCTCTAGTTTTAATATATTTACAAAAATATCAGGAGCAGTAACAAGACAGGCATAGATAATACTGATATTAAGACCTAATACAAAAGTGGCAAAGAAGAATTGATGATCTTTAAATAATAAGAAATAATTTTTAAATAGAGATTTTATAGTTAATGCTTCATAGTTTTTCTCTCTAATAGTTTCAGGGAAAAATATAGCGACATTTATAAATAGTAGGCTTGCTGCAACTAATAACACCCAAAATATTATTGATGGACTTAAAAATACTCCAAGCACAGCGCCAAAAGCAGGAGCTAATGCAAATGCTATATTCATAATAGCAAAAACTGCTCCTTGCTCGTTAGTCTTAAAAGCATCTTTAACAGCAACTGTTGCAATAACACCCCCAGCAGCAGCACCAAAGCCTTGCAGAAGTCTTGCATATATTAGAGTATCAATATGTTCAGTAAATAAGCATATTATTGAGCTTATTATAAAGAAGCATGAACCAATTAACATTATTGGTTTTCGTCCAAACCTATCAGAAAAAGGCCCATATAGGATTTGGCTAATAGAGTAACCTAATAAGTATGAGGTTATTGTAAGTTGAACATGAGGATAATCAGTACCAAGAATTTTCTTTAACTCAGGTAGAGCTGGGGCGTAGATAGTATCACCAAATGGTCCTAATGAAACCATTAGGATTAAAATGAATATCGATGGTCTTATACCTTTATACATTAGTAGGTTTACCTTTGCTAAAGTCTCCTATTATTATATTAACTTTTAAGCCTTTTGCATCTTCTTTTTTAGATTTCTCAACTGCTTTTGCTATAGCTACTGGTGTAATTGATGATTTAATATAATCAGTATTATTACCTTTATCAACTTTATAATCGCCAAGAATACTTTCATATATAACTTTATCACTATAAGCATCAACTAGGTATGTTGTACCATTCTCAGCTTCAACTAGAATCCCTTGCTTTGTTGGTACTAATTGAGCAGAGATTCCTGTGCTAGGGAATAATGCGGGTGTTGGTGTAAGCTTGTATCTTCCCAGATATTCACCATTTAGTGAGCTAAAAAAGTGTAAATATCCTTGGTAATCAGCAACAACTATTAAGCCTTTGTAGTAAACAGGTGCAGTTATTTTACGCCATTTTAATGTATCTTGAGTCCAAACAGTTTCACCATTTTGTATATTATATGCCTTAAGTTGGCTATCTGCTTGAGTTGTAAAGATAACATTGTTATCAATGGCCATATTATTGATTATAGATGCTTTTTTTGCCCATAGCATTTTTCCAGAATCTTTATCTAAAGCTACTATAGCTCCTTGGAATGCTGCAAAAATTAAATAGTGATGATATAGCATTGGATTTGCTGTTATATCAACCATCTTATCGGCTGGAGAAGATCCATGAGCAATAGCTATTGGTATGTTGATAGTCTTATCACCACTTTTAACAGTAAAGCCAAGAACTGTACCAAAAGCAGATCCTATCATTACAGTATCATTTAGTACGATAGGGGAAGAGTTTCCTGGCAAAGTTAATTCTGGAATATTATTTGAAGCACTCCACTCCATCTTTCCGTCTTTAGCATTAAAGGCAGCGACTGAACCATCATGAGTATGAGTGTAAATATAGTTATCATAAACAGTTGGTTGAGCAAATAAGCTACTAGGAGCTTCACTAAGCCATAAAATCTTGCCGGTCTTAGCATCTAAAGCAGTAAGTTTGCCTTTAATTGAGCCAAAAATAACAGCGTTTGCGATGGTGTTTGGTT